>JBDNHE010000143.1:0-61050 GCA_041688945.1 Gemmatimonadota bacterium
CTTCTCGCTAGAAGGGCTGGCCGCGCCCATCCGGTATCTCACTGCGATCCTCCCCATGACCCACGCGGTTCGGCTCATGGAGTCGATCTGGGAGGGCGCCGGTTGGGACTGGGTCAGCGTGGCAGCGCTCATCGCGATCTTCGTCGCGTGCAGCGCCTTGTCATCACGCGTCTTCCGCTGGGAATAGCGTCGAGCGGTTCATCCCATCGCCGCAGGTCCGAGCAAGCTTCATCCCGATCCCCGGTGGCTACTCTCCGCGGGTCGCCTGCACGATCAACTCACCGTGCGCCTTCCCGTTCTCAATGAAGATCTTGTTTGCGTTGCGACCCGCCGCGATCACTCCAGCGATGTAGACACCAGGTACGTCGGTCTCCATCGTCTCGCGGTCGTGCGTGGGAAGTCCCGTCTCTTCATCGACGCTGACGCCGAGTGATTTCAGCAGGACCGGATTAGGGCGCCATCCAGTCATCGCGACTACCCAGTCGTTGCGGATCTCGGTGACCTTGCCGGTCTCCTCGGACGTGATGCAGACCGAGCCCGGCTTTACTTCGCTGACCCGATGCTTCCAGTACACCGGAATCTCGCGTCGCTCCAGACGGTTCTCGATGTCCGGGCGCACCCAGGGTTTGACGCCGCGATCAATCATGTCGGCGAAATGGACCAACGAGACACGAGTGCCGTTCCGGAACATCTCAAGCGCCGACTCGACCGCCGAATTGCCCGCCCCCACGACCAGAACGTCCTGGTCATAGAACGGATAGGGCTCCCTATAATAGTGCACGACCTTGGCGAGTTTTTCCCCGGGTACATCCAGAAGGTTCGGTTCGTGAAAGCCGCCCGTGGCGATCACGACTGCCTTGGCGTGGTAGGTGTGCTCCGTCTCATCCATCCGCCGTGTGCTGATCGTGAAGTCGCCGGCTGATCCACTGATAGCGAGCACTTCTTCGTACTGCCGAACGCTGATCCCGTAGTGGTCGACCACACGCCGGTAGTAGGCGAGCGCCTCGCGTCGAGACGGGTTCGGATCAGGAATCGTGAAGGGTACGCCTTCGATCTCGAGCTTCTGAGCGGTCGAGAAGAAGTGCATGTACCAGGGGTAGCTGATCAGTGACTGGGTCACACATCCCTTGTCGACCAGGATGGCACTCGCGCCACCCGTTGCTGCAGCCGCGCCAACGGCGATTCCACAGGGGCCCGCCCCCACGACGAAAAGATCGTACTTCTGCATTAGTCGTCCCTGCCTCGGACGTGAGCGGCTCACCGCCGCGTATCTTGGACTCTGTTGCAGTGAAGGTACGGAAGACTCCGCGGAGGGTCAGGGGTTTCTGAAAACTGCGATTCGCGGACGCCCTTCGTAGTCGCCTGGTGGCGCCTTTCCCAGACTCCAGACCAGGGTTGGGGCCACGTCGAGTATCGAGCCGCCAGCCGGGAGGGTTGCGCCGGGCTGCACGCCCGGACCCAGGAGGAGGATCGGGACCAGCATGTCGGCATCGGAATCGGAGCCATGCTGGAAAGCGCCGTAGCTACCCCCGCCGCCATGATCCGATGTCACCAGCAGCAGAGTGCCCTCTGGAAGGACGGCGACCAGGCGGCCAAGCGCGGCGTCGACCTCTCTGACAGCGGCTGCGTACTCGGGACTGGTGAATCCAGATTGATGGCCGACCCGGTCCGGATCCGGGAGGTGCAGAAAGACACCGGACAGGGTGGTGTCGGCGACTGCAGTGAGCGCCGCATCAACGATGGCACCGGCGCCTCCCAAGACGGTTGTGAGCATCTCGAAGCCAAAGGCCAGGCGGCACTGGAGGATCTCCTCGAATCCAGCCAGAGGTCCTGCCGCGGCCATGAAGGCCCGGGTGTCACCGCCCTCTCTTACCGAGATGCGGAAGGCTGGCTCCAGCGCGTTCATCGCGGGCGTGAACTCCAGGACCTCCGAGAAGACACCGTGTCGCTCCGGGCTAACGCTGGACAACATGGACAGGTGGGCAGGCACCGTCAGCGACGGCCCGATCGAGCGCTGGACTCCAGAGGCGCCGCGGCTGGTCAGGTCGGCGAATGTGGTCAGTCCGGGCGCGCCGATCGCATCGGCACGAAGGCCGTCCACGGAGACCAGTACCATCCTTTGCGCTGGGCCATCGGTGGGACGCTCAGTTCGAGCGAGGAGTTCGGGATAGTCCGCCAGGAAGGCGAATGCGTATCCCGGGCCCGCGCCCAGCCGCGTCGTCCGAAGACGAGTCTCCGCCCACCCGTCGGCGTCGGTGGTGTCAATGAACTGACTCACCTGTCCAGTGGCCGAGAAGAAGACTGCACGCCCCGGCATCGGGTCGCCTTCCGTATCGAGCACACGGAGGCGGAGAATGCTGTCGGGATGCGGCAGTCCGTGGAGACCGACCTCGCCCGTCCCCGGCAAGAATTCGAGAGATCCGGGCGCGCGCTCGACCACGACCGGTAGGGCGATCGGGTCGGAGGTTCCTCCACCTACAATGACCGCCCCCTGGCCGGGGCGGGCGTTGAGCAACCAGCTCTCCGCCACGCCGGCCGAGTCGGCGATCGCTACTTCCTGACTGAGGAATCCGAGCCCGGCGTCGGAGAGACCGAACCGTACCCTCACGCCGGAGGCCGGCGATCCGTCGGTGCGGGTAGCTCTGACCGAAAACGGACGAGGTGAGCGACGCCCGCTCTTTACGGCGACGGTATCCAGCGAGATCGCCGTGAGCACGAAGGCGGTGTCAGATGTGACGGGCCCGACGGCCTCCGACGCATCGGAACACCCGGTCGCCAGGACGAACGGGAGCACCAGGCTGGCCAGACCCAAACGCGCGCGGAGAAATCGCCCGCTGGATCGCCCGCCAAGGAATCTCTCGGGGAGGAATCGCTCGAGAAGGGATCTCCGAAGGCGACCGATCGCGTCATCGAATCGCCCGGGGCGGGGCGTACCTTTGGTGGAGGTGGGGCGGTGGGCCCGGGATGCCTCCCACGCTCTCCGGTGCCCTCCACGAGATTCACCGCCAGCCTCACCGCCAGCCTCACCGCCCGCCTCACCGCCCGCCTCACCGGCAGCCTCACCGCCCGCCTCACCGCCAGCCTCACCGGCAGCCTCACCGCCCGCCTCACCGGCATTCCGCGACGCGACCTCCGCCATCAGCCACCTCCTCATCGAGAAGGCAGCACGGCGCGCAGCGACACTTCCCACCGGACCTGCTCGCCCCCGCGCAGCGTGACCAGCCGGTTTCCGGAGATCGTGTTCCGGGTGGCGAAGTGCAGTTTCGTGGCCGCTTCAAGGTCCGCTACATCCAGCACGAACATCCGATCAAATCGTGACACGGCGGAAGGCGAGCCCGCCGGTAGATCCACCGGCGTCGAGAGCGCAGCTAGCGGCCCATGGAGTTTCCCGGCGGCATCGGCCAGTGAGACGTTGAGCTCCACACCCGCGGGAATCGAGCTCTCAATTCGGACCCGAGTGGAGAGGTCGGCTTCACCGGTTCGGAGTCGATCGGCAACGAAGCTCGATAGATCCACCTCTCGAGGTGCCACGAACAGGTCTGCGTCCGAAAGGAAGACCAGCGCCTCTCGTGCAAAGACGTCGTCCAGCCGAATCACCGCATCGAGTCCGTCTGATGGATCCAGGGAGAGATTCTCGCACGTCGACCCGGGGGTCGTCCCACTCACTCGGGCCACCAGAGTGGAGCGCAGCTCAATGCCGGTCAGGTCGAAGCTGATCACGAGCGTCGAGTCGACAGGGAACGACGACCGCACATCTTGCCGTGCCACGACACTGTCCTGAAAGCGAGAGTCGACCAGTTCAACTCTGAGCAGCCCGATCACGCCCTGCCCGTTGTCGAGAAGATCGAAGCCCATGCGGTTGGTCAGCTCCAGACTGGCTCGGCCCCCCTGAAGCTCCGCAGCGAAAAGCCCCGTGGGGAGCTGAAATCGCCAGTCGGTCGGGACCAGTTCAAGTTCGGGAATCGGCCCCTGAAAGCAGGTGCAGAGCTCACAGACCTGATCCAGTCGGACGGACTGCTCAACCAGAAACGAGTCCAGGACAAAGCCGCGCTCATCCAGTGACATCTCGTCGGGGAGGAGGTCCGCCGTACGTACCGAGTCCCGCGCGACCACAATCTCCCACGTCGTGTCGAAGCGGGGGGCGGAGGTCGGCAGTTCGCATCCGCAGATCACGACCAACAGAGTCGCGGCCAGGGTACGCAGAAGTGGCATCAGACGATGGGTTTCCCGAAGAAGGGGGCGGTGCCTTACGTTGTCGCCCCGACGAATAGCGACTTACACCAGGGACCGCCAAAGATGAGTCACACCTCCCGTTCGGACACCCCACCCACCGATTCCGGTCCGGCGCGGACCCGCGGAGGGCTCGGCCCGGGCTGGATCGTGGCGGCGGCATTCATCGGCCCTGGTACCGTCACTACGGCGACCTTGGCGGGCGCCTCCTTCGGGATAGCGCTCCTGTGGGCGCTCCTCTTTTCGACCGTCGCGACCATGGCGCTGCAGGAGATGGCGGCGCGACTTGGGCTGGTGACGGGACGTGGCCTGGGGGAGGCGATCAGGGATCGATTCACTGGCGGGTCACGGATCCTCGCGATCGCGATGGTCATTGGCGCGATCGGGTTGGGGAATGCGGCGTACCAGACCGGCAACCTGTTGGGCGGCGCTCTCGGGATTGAAGGCGCGATCGGCGGGGACGTGCGGATCTGGGTCGCGGCCATTGGGGCCATCGCAGCCATGCTGTTGTGGCGTGGGAGCTACCGGGCGGTCGAAGGGGTGATGGTGGTCATGGTCGGGCTGATGTCCGTCGTTTTTCTGGCCACGGCCGCCGTGGTGATTCCGCAGACCGAAGGCCTGCTATCGGGTCTGTTCATTCCGCGCCTCCCGGAGGGCGGTATGTTGGTCGCCGTGGGGCTGATCGGCACGACGGTCGTGCCCTACAACCTCTTCCTGCACGCCTCTGCGGTGGGCGAGCGCTTTGACGGTGAGGGCGACATCCCCAAGGCCAGAAAGGACATCCTTCTGTCCGTCGGCGTGGGCGGGATGGTGAGCATGGCGATCATGATCACGGCCGCCGGCACGATGTTTGGCGGTGAGGCCGGCGTGTCGAGTGCCGCCGATATGGCAGCGGCCTTGGAACCGGTCCTCGGCAGCTGGGCCCGGGGCTTCTTTGCCGCTGGACTGTTCGCCGCAGGGATGACTTCTGCGGTGACGGCGCCGCTGGCGGCCGCCTACGCCTGTTCGGGAGTTCTGGGATGGCCGCGAGATCTCAGAGACCCACGCCTGCGCGGTGTCTGGGGATCGGTTCTTGGGATCGGTGTGCTGCTGGGAGTCCTTGGGATCAAACCCGTTCCCGCCATCATTTTCGCACAGGCCGCCAACGGCATTGTTCTGCCCGCGGTCGCCCTGTTCCTTCTGATCATGGTCAACGACAGGAAGATCATGGGCGGACGGGTGAACCGGACGGCGACGAATTTGATCGGTGGAATCGTGGTACTGATTGCGGCCGGACTTGGAATTCGCGCGCTGCTCAGTGTGACCGGCATCATTTAGTGTGGTGTATCGGAAGTTCGCGAATGGCCGAGACACTTTTGGTGCACCGCACTCGTGTGGTAAGCCGCGGAGATACCGGGCAGAGGCTCGTCCCGCGAGAATGGAAGAGCCATTTAACCGTGTGACCCGGGGAAGAGATCAGTGGCAGACGCAGCAATATCGGAAGCTCGAAAGGCGCTGAATCGCCTCCGGCGAGCGTCAGAGAAGACGCTTCAGGAGATCGATAAGCTCGAGGGGAGCCTTCGGCATGCGGAAGGGGATGACTTTCCAGCCGAACAGTACAATCAGGTGCGAGACCACCTCGAAGCGGTGAGCCGGTTTGTCGACGACGAGGCTCAGCGGCTGCAAGAGAAGGTCCTCCAGTCTGGTGGTCTGGAGCCTGGCCGAGTCAGGCGCTCGGGGGCCTGACGCGTGATCCCCGACATCACCACCGACCCCGACCGTCGGACCTTCCTCAAGCAGGGCTCCGTCCTTGCTGGGGCAGGACTGTTCGCACCGGGGCTTTTGATCGATCGCCGGGTGGCGCCCGATCTGGTTCTGCGGGGTGCATTCGTAATCGATGGTACCGGTGAACCGGGGCTGATCGCTGATGTGGCGGTCACCGGCGATCGCATCACCACCATCGGCCCCAACCTGGAGCGTGGGGTTCGCGAACTGGATCTGCGAGGGCTGGTTCTGGCACCGGGATTCATCGACATCCACTCGCACGCCGACCTCAACCTGCTCGCCGAACCCCGGGCCGAGAGTCGGATTCGCCAGGGCATCACCACCGAGGTGGTCGGGCAGGATGGCTCGTCGATCCTGTGGACCAAGGGCCAGGCGCGTTCTCGTGATCAGAGCTTCCGCCGCCAATACGATGTGGCTCTTGGCTTTCGCGATCTGGGTGGGTTCTTCCGCCGTCTTGAGGAGCGCCCGGTGGCGGTCAACGTGGCGTCAATGGTCGGCCACGGCACGGTGCGAGGCATGGTGGTCGGAGGAGCGGATCGCCCGGCGACCGCCGCTGAACTGCGACGGATGCGCGGCCTGGTCAGGGTGGGACTGGAGCAGGGCGCCGTGGGGCTTTCATCGGGGCTGGAATACACGCCCGGGATGTTCGCCGACCGGGACGAACTGGCGGAGCTCACGCGGGAACTTACCGGCACGGGCTACCCCTACGCTTCGCACATGAGGAACGAAGACGATAACCTCCTGATGGCAGTGGAAGAAGCGCTGGCGGTCGGTCGCATGGCGGGTGTTCCGGTGCAGGTTTCCCACCTCAAGGCACAGGGTCGGCGGAACTACTGGAAAGCCGAGTTGGCCGTGGGGATGATCGCCGCAGCGAATGGCAGTGGGACCCCCACGCATTTCGATCGATACCCCTACGTGGCCTACGCGACGGGCCTGTCGAATCTCTTCCCCGGATGGTCCCGAGAGGGCGGCCACGCGGCCTTCATGGAGCGGCTCAATGGGGACCGAGGCGCCGAAGTCGAGGCCGCCGCCCGTGACAAGATCGCCCTGCTCGGAGGTTGGGACGCCGTCCAGATCACGTCGACCGGGGCCAGCACCTCATGGGCGCGCGGCCGTCGTCTGGGCGAGTTGGCCAGTGAGCGTGGCGTCGAGCCGCTGGCGCTGACCATCACATTGCTGTCGGCGAACGGCGGTAGCGTGGGGATGATCGGTTTCGGAATGGCCGAGGAGAACACGGAGCGCCTGCTCGCTCATCCGCTGGGAATGATCTGCTCGGATGGTGGGGCATACGCACCATACGGCCCCTTGAGCACCGGGTCCCCTCATCCGCGCGGGTACGGCTCCTTTCCGCGGCTGATGGGCCACTATGTCCGAGATCGCGGAGCGCTGACTCTGGAGTCTGCGGTTCATAAAGTCACCGGGATGCCGGCGGCCAAACTTCAATTTGCTGACCGCGGCAGGATCGAAACGGGCATGATCGCGGACCTGGTGGCTTTCGACCCCGACACGGTCTCCGACGGCGCCACCTTCGAGTCACCTCACCAGTACCCTGTCGGCATTCCGCATGTCATCGTCGCCGGACAGCCGACCATTCAGAACGGGGAGCAGACCGGAGCGCTTGCGGGCCGACCGATTCGGGGACGTCTGGCGATCTGATGTCATTCGCCGCCACTGCCAAACGCCTCACGGCCCTCTTCGAGAAGGGGACCGGTTCCGGAATCGACGAAGGAGAATTTGATGAGCTCGCGAGGGTTGTCTTCCTTCATCAGTTCGAAACCAATCCGGCCTACCGCCGCTTCTGCGAGGCCCGCGGGGCCCGCCCCGAGACCATTGAGAACTGGATCCAGATCCCACCCGTGCCGGCCACGGCTTTCAAGCATCTGGATCTGGTTTCGGGAGATCCAGCCGAGGTGGAAGCCACCTTCCAGACCAGCGGCACCACACGTGGCAATGGCACGCGTGGGCGGCACGCGGTGCTCTCGATGGATCTCTATCGGGCGGCCTCCCTGCCCGGCATCAAGCGCTTCCTGCTTCCGGACCACGACCACCTGCCGATCGTCTCGCTCATCCCACCGAGTGACATCCAGCCGGAATCATCTCTGGCTGCGATGATGGACTTTGCGATCGATGCCTGGGGGGACGAAGGGAGTGGCGCATGGGCCCACCCCGCCGGGGGCGTCGACACCCAGGGTGTCCAGAAAGTCCTTGAGAAGTTCGCCTCGATCGGCCGGCCGATACTGCTGGCGGGAACGGCCTTCGCCTTTATGCGGTTTCTCGATCAGTCGGCGGAAAGTGGATGGAGCATCGAACTGCCGGCGGGGACCCGATTGATGGAAACGGGAGGGTTCAAGGGCCGCACGCGGGAGGTGTCTCGTGTTGAGCTTTATGAGTTGATCGACACACGACTGGGGGTTTCAGCGGATCGCATCGTGAACGAGTACGGGATGACCGAACTGCTCTCCCAGTTCTGGGAGCCCACTCTTGAGAATCCCGGAACTGCCCTTGAGGATCGCTACTACGTGGCGCCGCCCTGGCTGCGAACGCGGGTGCTGGACCCCTTTGATCTGACCGAGGTTGGGGCCGGTGAAGTGGGGATTCTGATGCACTTTGATCTGGCTAACCTGGGATCGGTGTCGGCCGTTCTCACCGAGGATCGCGGGCGAGCCGTGCCCGGCGGAATTCAATTGCTCGGTCGTGATCCCGGAGCCGAGCCACGTGGATGCTCCATGACGATGGAAGATGTTCTTCGAGCCAACGACGCCCGATGAGCGACTCAATGGATCCGATTCATGGCTGGGCGCTGCCGCGCGAGATCTCGGTCCCCGACACCGATATCAAGGAAGTGGATGGAGGTGGTCGGATTGCCTGGCCCACCTTCGACCAGGTCGGGGCACTCCGCCTGATCACATCGCTTCGTGCGTCCCACGCGGGATTGGTTCAACGGCCGGCCGCCGCAATCGCCGCCGTGCTCGGAGGTGTCGGGGAGCGATTCCTGGATCAGGAAGACCCTCTCCACGGCGCTGCGGTGGCATCGGTGGCTGCCGAGAGTGGTCTCTCGCCTGAGATGTCCCGGCACGTCGTATTGGGTATGGCCGCCGACTGGACGCGCGAGCGCCTGACGCGGCTTCTGGTCGAAGAGTTCGGATTGGCCGAGGCGTTGGATGGCTTCCCGGCAGGCGAGCATGCCGATGAGCATCACGTGGACCATCGACGGATCGCGGCGTTTGGGGACGAGTTCGCCTTCCACCTGGCCTCGGGTTCTGTGCCTGGTGTGGGCGCTACCTCACTGATCCGCTCGCTGCTCGTAAAAACGCCCGTCCTGCTGAAGCCGGGTGCGGGCGATGTGGCTCTGGCCGTGCTGTTCGCGCGGGCCCTCGCTGAAGCGGATCCGGCTCTGGCCGACTGCTGTGCTGTCATCTACTGGCCCGGTGGCGCGAGCCCCGTGGAATCGGTGGTGATTCCCCGAGCGGATCGGATCGTTGTGTACGGAGATGACCAGACCGTTTCTGACGTCCGACGCAGGGCAAAGCCGGGAGTGCCGGTGGTCGACTACCATCACCGCATCAGCTTCTCAGTCGTCGGCCCCGGGTCATTCGATGGCCACGCCCTGGCCGCCGCAGTGGGTACGTTTGACCAGCGGGGCTGCGTCACGACGCACCAGGTCTACGCGCTTGGAAATCAGTCGCGGGCGCTGGAGGTTGCCCGATCCCTGGCCGACGGCCTCGCGGACATGGAGCGTGACCTTCCGCAGGGTAGCCCGACCGGCGCGGAACGCTCCGCCATCCGCCAAAGAGTCGGCGCCACCGAACTCAAGGCAGCGATCGACGATCGGGTCGAACTGTTCGGGAATGGCGATTCAGGGTGGGCTGTCCTGGTCGAGCCGAATCCCGGCCTGGAGCCAAGTCCACTAGGCCGCGTTGCACGCGTGACGCCTGTGTCAGACGTCGAGCGCATCGCCATGGAGGTCTCCGAATTCCGCTTCAACCTTCAGACGGCGGGGCACGGGGGGTTCGCCGATCAGGGGCGGAGCCTGGCCGAAGCACTCGGGCGGGTCGGCGTTACGAGGGTGGTACCCTTCGCGTCAGTCGCCTTCCCGCCCGCGTGGTGGCTTCACGATGGTTCAGGACCGCTTCAGGTCCTGGTCTGTCGAGTCGAGTGGCAGCCAGAGTAAGATCCCCGGCTAGTGTGGTGTGGCAGAAGTCCCGTGGTCCGTACCGAGGGTGTCGCTGCGCGGCTCCAGGTAGGCGCGACGCCGAGTCATTGCAGCGCTATGGCGAGAAGGAGCAACGAAGCTGGAGCTGATGCAGCGACGCACTAATACAACGGGACTTCTGCCACACCACACCCGGTGGCGCGCGAACTGTTCGACACACCACACCCTCGGCCAAATCAGACTTCGCTGTCTTCCTCAGGCAGTGCACGCCACATGACCATCTGGCGCGTTCCGTCGGGGTTCTCCTCGACGCGAACGGTCAGCGAATCACCCTCTGCAATGCTGACATCATCCCGCATGTCCTGGGGGATGGTGATACGTCCGCCGACACCGACGGTGACGTCCCCGTAGTAGAGCGTGCGGTAGATGGCCATGAAGTCTCCTGAGTACAAAAAATGTGCTGATTAGAGACCTGAAGTCTAACAAAGTCCGAGTTCCGATCAATCGCAGAGGATTCTAAAGGCTTTCAGGACCAGCAGTTACCGTTGTCGATAATGCCATTGTCGGATATAGGGCTTGGTGGCCTGACGGGCTGCCGCATCCCTGCTCTTCGACTGCGCTGGCGGCTCTCCACCCCCGCCCGCCACCCTCGAACGGTACGGCGCGCGATCATGCGAGCCCATGTCTGGATCGGCCACCGGGCAGCCAGATCCGCGCGGCAGGCCTGTCGGCGATCAACACGAATCGGCATCCTCCGACGATCAGGCCTCCCGTCCGGCTCTCATTCGTTCGGTCGGAACGCCTGTCTCGGGCCCATGAGTCGGACGAAGGATTCCCGGCTATCCTCCGTACCTGACGCGACACACTCCCGCACTGAAAACGTGCCCCCCAAGGAACGCAGGCCCAATGGCAGACTTTGCGATTCGCCTCAAAGGCGTCACGAAGCGCTTCGGCAAACACACCGCCGTCGACAGCTTCGATCTTGAGATCCCGCAGGGATCGATCTATGGACTCCTGGGCCCCAACGGCTCGGGCAAATCCACGACGATCCGAATGATCATGGGCATCCTCCATCCCGACGAGGGCACGGTCGAGCTCTTTGGGCGCAAGCCGGACGAGACCCGCCGCACCCGTGTCGGATACCTCCCCGAGGAACGGGGCGTCTATCGAAAAATGAAGGTCCTGGATCTGATCGTTTTCATGGGCGAGATTCGCGGCGTTTCGGCAGCTGACGGAAAACGTCGCGGTGGGGAGTGGCTGGATCGCCTCGGGCTGCCTGAGTGGGCCGACAAGAAGGTGGAGGACCTGTCGAAGGGGATGCAGCAGAAGATTCAGTTCATCTGCACGGTCATCCACAAGCCGTCGCTTCTGATTCTGGACGAGCCCTTCAGTGGACTCGACCCCATCAATCAGGACGTCCTGGAAGAGATCGTTCGTGACTTCCACAACCAGGGCACAACCATCCTTTTTTCGACTCACCTGATGGATCAGGCGGAGCGGCTCTGTGAGCGCGTCTGCCTGATCAGTCGGGCCCAAAAGGTTCTGGACGGGGGTGTTCGGGAACTCAAGAAGGCGGAGCGTCAGGGCATTCTTGCGCTGGGCTTCGAGGGACCGCAGGACTGGATGGCCGGGCCCGACGTGACCCGGATCGAGGGTGTGGGTGAGGACTTCCATCTGATGCTCGCGGACGACGCCGATCCTGCAGCGATCCTGCAGCGCGGTGTTGATGCCGGCGTGACTCTGCGGCGATTCGAACTGGTCGAGCCCCGACTGCACGAAATCTTCGTCCGCCATGCCGGGGCCGAAGCGGCCGCGGTCGACGGCATGCCGACTGATATGAGAACCAACGAGATGGCTGGAGGTGCGGCATGAGCGGGCCAGTCTGGGCAGTAGCCAAACGTGAGTATCTCCAGCGCGTACGGACCAAGTGGTTCGTGGCCGCTACCATCTTCATTCCCGTTGCCATGATCGCGATGATCGTGTTGCCGGCCTTGTTCGCCTCGAACGGCAACCAGTCGGAACGGGAGATCGTCGTATTCGACCGCACGGGGCAGATCTTCGCCGGTGCGGAGCAGGGACTCTCCGAGGCGGGCTATTCGGCGACCGAGTCGGAGAGCGTCACCGAGACCGAACTCGACAGCCTTCGGGCCAGGGTAACCCGCGGCGATCTGGGTGCGGTGCTGGTGCTCGATGCCGAGACGATGGCGCGTGGCCAGATGACCCTGATCGCGGAGAAGCAGCCGTCTACGATCCGCGCGATCGGCCTTCGCCAGGCAGTTGTTCGATCGGCGCTGACTGCCAGGTTGGGTGGCGGGGCAGAGAGCGAAGTCGGTGCCCTACTCTCGGGTGGCGACATGGAGATGGACATTGTGGGCGGCGGCGCGGGCTTTGAGGATATTGCCTTCGCGCAGGCCTACATCGGTGCCTTCTTCCTCTACATGACTCTCCTGCTCTACGCGGTGGCGGTCATGCGTTCGGTGCTCGAAGAAAAGCGCGACAAGGTCGTCGAGATCGTCATCTCGGCCATGCGGCCCTTTGAGCTGATGCTGGGCAAGATCCTGGGCGTTGGCGCGGTGGGACTTACGCAGCTCGGCATCTGGATCGCTTCCGCGATTCTGATAATCTCGGCGGGCCTCCCCGCTCTTGTGGCTGCACAGCCGCAGGTATTCGATGGCGATCTGATCCGCACTCTGGTCCCGGGCATGGGATATGTGGGTCTGCTGCTGGTGTTCTTCCTGGGCGGCTACTTCATGTACTCGGGCCTCTATGCGGCGGTTGGCGCCATGTGCAACACCGACGAAGAGGCGCAGCAGGCTCAGATGCCGGTGATCGTTCTGCTGATCGTCCCGATCGTGATGGTTACGGGAGTCATCCAGGATCCGACATCGACGATGTCCGTGGTGCTGTCCTACATCCCGTTCTTCAGTCCCATCCTGATGTTCGCCAGAGCCGTCGCCGGCGGAGCAGCGCTATGGGAGGTGGCCATCAGTGCGGTCCTGATGGGCCTGACCGTCCTCGCCGTCGCATGGGTCGCCGGTCGGATTTACAAGGTCGGAATCCTGATGGCGGGCAAGCGCCCGACCCTGCCCGAGCTGTTTCGCTGGGTCCGGGAGGCCTGACCGGGGCCGTTCCGAGAGGTTCATTGGACGATGGTTGTGGGGCGGTGCCGGACAGGGCGCCGCCCCATTCTTTTGCGGTGGGGTCCTGGAGTTGGCGGCGCTGCGGACCCGGGGCGGCCCGCACGTCGGACTGGAATCCCAGAAGGCGGTGACTCCCGGCCCGGAGTTCGTGAAATTCAAGGTGACCAATTGAGTCAGCCTGAAGCCGGACGGGGACCATGTCAGAACACGCCGCCACCATCGAGTGGGTCCGCAACACCGATGCGTTCGATTACGACCACTACAGCCGCAAACACAGTTGGGGATTCGACAGCGGAATCGTGCTCACCGGGTCCGCTGCGCCCGACTATCTGGGCGATGAGGACGCGGTCGATCCGGAGGAGGCTTTCGTGGCCTCACTCTCCTCGTGCCACATGCTCACCTTCCTGGCGCTCGCCGCCCGCTCACGACTCCCGGTGAAGTCTTACCGGGATCGCGCCGTTGGCACGCTGGCCAAGGATGACGAGGGATTCATGGCCATGACCGAAGTCGTGCTCAGGCCGGAAGTCGAGTTCGACGACGAAGTCCCCGCGGACCGGATCAAGCAGCTTCACGAGAAGGCGCACAAGTACTGCTTCATTGCCCGTTCGGTCCGTTGCAAGGTCAGAATCGACCCGGCATGACCGCCGGGTAGGCATTTAGCCACCGGGTTGTTGGGCAGGTGCCCTAAACCCAGGTAACTGCCCGGGGATGACGTGGGCGAGGGTGCACCTGCGAGCGAACTACCGCGTGCGCTCAGCCCTCTTCGGGCGCCTTCTTGGCCGGCGACTTGGCCGGCGGTTTCGCTGGAGCCACGTCGTCTGGCAGAATCGAGCGCAGCAGCGAGACCAGATGATGCTCCTCGAAGGCACGCGCCCGGTAGAACATCTCTTCGTACGAAGGCTCAATCAGAATGACGGCCGTTCGGACGGGACCCTTGTCGGTCGATCCACCGGGAGGCGCAAAGCAGAGCCTTCCGGAGAATGAATCGGTGCGACGCGGATCCTCCGCGGACTCCACGTAGACATCCCAGATCAGGCCGTCGTGGCTGACCGTGGCCAGGTGCTGGCCCTCTGAAGCTGGGCCCTGACGGTCCGGACTGAGGGGACCGTCGATTCGTGTCTGGGGATGGGTAGTGTCTTCGCTCATGATTTAGTCTATCACCGTGAGGGATTGCCATCCAGAACGGAGCTGTCGGAGTTCTCTGAAGTCCATGGCTATGAGGCCGTGATCAATCGTCTGGCGGCCTTGAGAGCCTGCCTGAGTTCGGCGCTGTTGGCGGACGTCAGTGGCCGGCCTCCAAAGCGGGTCACCAGGTATCGACTCACCAGCGCCCGCGAGGGCGCAGCGGCGGCAGGCTTCGCGCGTTCTAGCTCCGACAGCAGTGCCATCGGAGTGACTTCTTCCTTGCCGACAACTCCAGCCCGGCGCGCGGCCTCGAGCAGACTGAGGTAGGCCAGGGTCTCGGGACCGCCGACTTTTCGGGAACGGAAGAAGCGCCAGACACCAAAGATCGCGACCGTTCCAATCAGCAGGATCCAGCCCCAACGCGGACCCGTGTCCTCGGTCGAGTCGGTGACCGGTGCTTCCCCGCCGAAGAACGAAGACAGGCGCCCGAAGACGTCGAGCTGCTTGGCCATAGAGTAGTCGAGGATCCATTTGCTCCAGCGGAACTGGAGCCCGTCGAAAAGAAACTGCCCCGGCCAGAGCCAGCTGTTCGCGGCACTGGTATCTCCGGCGGATCCGCCCGGCGTGGGATCGAACTCAACCCAGCCGTAGTTCGGAAACCAGACCTCGACCCACGAGTGAGCCTCGTTCTGGGTCACAGCCAAATACTGACCGAACTCGCTCCAGCGGCCGCCCAGGAATCCGTTCACGTTCCGAGAAAGGATCCCCTGTGTCCTCAACATCATGACCATGGCGGTCGAGAAATACTCGCAATGGCCTTCCCTTCGTTCGAACAGGAAGTAGTCGAGTGACGTCTGGCCGGCGGTGGCGGGGAGTTCGCGCGTGTAGTTGAAACCCCGGAGGTAGTCGCGGATCGCGATCGCCCGGTCGTAGCGGTTGTCGATCCCAGCTGTGATTGAGTCCGCCAGCTCTCCAATCCGATCAGGAAGATCGGGGAGTTGCAGGAAGCGATTTGGATCAGGCATGAAGCCGCGACGAGCGGCCCGGAGCGAGTCGGGTGGCGGGGGGCCGGCCATTGAGAACGCGGAATAGACCGGCTCGGCCGCACCCCAGTAGTAGTAGTCGCCCATCTGATCAAAGAGCGGCTGAATTCGAGACTCGGGCTCAATGTCGACCAGAGGGTGAAGCCCGAAGACTACCCGCGTGTCCAGAGGCGCCGAATAGATACGCTGCTCGACGGCCGGGCCGGTCCACCGGTCCCGGTACCAGCTGCTGGGAGCGATGGAGGGGCGCAGGTTCTGAGATCGATGCCAGCGAATGCCGTCGAACCGGTCATACGACCGGCCACGCCAATGGAGGCCGAGCGGGTTCTCAGGCGGCCCGCCCGGGAACTCCACTCGCAGTACGACTTCGGGATTGCTGTAGATGCTCGATCCGTGCTGACCGAGCGAGACCTCGTCGGAGAAGCCGGCAATGGTTCGGGCAAGGATGTCACCCCGGCCCGGCCAGTCGCGCTGGATACGCGGAAAGGTGACGAACACAGCGGCGCTCATCACCAGAGTCACGCCCGAAAGGGCGATCGATGTGGAAATGAAGGAGCGGTCCAGCGGCGGGGTCGGCTTGTTGTAGGCAGCGGCCTTTCTTCGCAGCAGGCCCATCGAAAGGGCCAGTGACCCAAAGGCGACCAGAATCAGAAAGGCGAATCCGAACGCCGCCCCTGGTCGGTACGCGGTCGAGGCCAGGAAGAGGGCAAAGACCAGTGCGTAGAGACGGACATCGTTGGGCGCATCGGCTGCTCGAAGCGATTCTGCACAGAGCAGCAGCAGAAGCAGGTCGACCACCGGCAGCACCACGTCGACGCCCCCGGTGCTCATGGCCAGCACGGCTCGCACGACCAGGATCACCGCCAACGGCATCCAGAAGCGCTCGAGCTTGGCGGCCAACTGCCTGGAGGGCTGCCAGAAGAAGGCGAGTAGAAGCGCACCCCCCGCCAGCGTCATGGTGACCGGCTGGAATCCAGCGCCTGCGCCGAACGCGATCAGTCCGGCGATCGCCAGAACGACGATGAGTCGGCGATGGAGTCGATCGAGTCGGGGGCCTTCGAGCTTCATGCATCCCCTCCCCAGGACAGGAACTTCACCAGCCGCTTCACTCTCGCCAGGTCCTGCGGTTCCTTGGTCGCCCGCCCCTCCAGAACGTCAGCCCACCCCGCCTGACCAGCGCCCCCCGCAGCGGTCACCAGCACGCATGCGGCGCGATTTACAGGTGGTTGAGCACCACCGACGACTCCAAAATCCGCCCGGGCCAAGGCGTCCAGGATGAGTTCCAGATGGCCGGCACCCGAGCCCGGAGGAATCTGATGCTCCCCGGCAGACAGCCCAACCGGCGCCCCGGTCTGGATCGAACGGGCCGCCAACGATGCGGCGATCTCGACCGCTGCCTCGGCGTCAGGGCTATCGGGCTGAGACACATCGAGCGCGATCCAGACGGTTTCGGAGGCGTCCTGATCGTATTCCCGCACCACCGGCACGTTGAGTCGTGCCGACGAACGCCAGTGGATGTCGCGGGGGTCATCGCCGGGACGATACTCGCGCAGGCCCCTGTACTCTCCGCGCGCTCCCGGGGCGAACCCGGCGACCGAAGCCTCACGACGGATCTGACGCCCGGCGCCCGCCGCGTGCGCCTGGACCGCCCGGTCCGTTCTGGGCCAGATGACGAGTTCACCCGGCAGTGACACATCACGCTCTTTCCGGAACAGGCCGAAAGGAAACTCGGTGCCGATGGTCAGGGTCCCCAGCCGGTAGACGCCCCGCTGCGAGAACGTGTTGCCAGAAACGGTCGCGGCGCGGGATGCCGGACCAAGCCGACCGACAAAGGCACGGCCTTCCAGGCCCGCCTCCGTGAGTTCGACCGCGTAGCTGGCGAGGCGCTTCTTGTTGTTGACCACTTCATAGCGGATCCGGACGTCGGTTCCCGTGGGCGTGCCGGTCGGGACCGTTCTTTGCACCTTGAGCGCACGGATGGTCTGTTCTGAAAGCCATCCGCTCACCGCCACGACGCCGAGCATCGCACCCAGGAGCAGGTAAAGCAGGTTGTTCCCGGTATTGATTGCCGCAAAGCCGATGGCGAGCGCGCCCAGAGTAAAGAACGCCCCGGCGCGAGTGAAGCTCAGCCGCCGCCAGGCCCGAATCTCGGCCCACTTCTGCCGGAGCCACTGAAAGGGGCGCGCCAGCCAGGTCAAACCGGGACCTCGACCTCCCGCAGGATCTGACGCAGGTGTTCTGCGGAGATCTCATGTGCGTCCAGGCCGGTACCAGCCGAACCCGAAGGAAGCAGTCGGTGGGCCAGGCAGGGTACGACCAGATCCCGAATGTCGTCCGGAATCAGGTAGTCCCGACCGCAGGTGAGGGCGAACGCCCTTGCCGCGCGAAACAGCGCGATCGAGCCACGTGGGCTCACCCCCAGGCGGAATCCCGGCGCCGTCCGCGTCCGCCTTACGATCTCCATCAGGTAGTCCACGACCGAGGCATCAGCCTTCACCTGCTCTACCTCTTCCTGAAGCGCCAGGACCTGGGTGCGATTCAGGATCGGCTTCAGTTCGTCCACTCGTGTCCGCGTCGTTGCTGACTCCAGCAGGATCTGCCGTTCGGCCTCCATGTCGGGATAGCCGATGGTCAGTCGCATCAGAAAGCGATCCAGTTGGCTCTCAGGGAGGGGGTAGGTCCCGTGGTGCTCCAACGGGTTCTGTGTTGCGAGAACCAGGAATGGCGAAGGCAGCATCCGGGTCTCGTCGTCGATCGAAACCCGGCCTTCCTGCATGGCCTGCAGAAGTCCACTCTGCGTCCGGGGTGGGGCTCGATTGATCTCATCCGCCAGAACCACATGGGTAAAGATCGGTCCCTCGCGCACCTGGAAGGATGAGGTCTGTGGATTGAAAACAGACACACCCAGCACGTCCGAGGGCAGCAGATCGCTCGTGAACTGGATGCGGCGGAACGAGAGTCCCAGAGCGCGGGCCAGGGCATTGGCCAACGTGGTCTTGCCGACGCCCGGAACGTCCTCGAAGAGGATGTGGCCTCGTGCGAGCAGAGCTGCCACGGCCAGTCGGACTACCGACTGCTTGCCATGGAATACCGTCTCTACCTCACCGACCAGCTGGTTCAGCAGATCCAGAGACGGGAGCGGTTTGGGAGTGCGTAGAGCTGTCGTTTCGGTCATCGGGAGTCGCTGAAAAGGAGACGGGCCGAGAGATCGAATCAGGGGCGATTATTCAACCTATTCGATGATGGCCGAAACTTCATGCCTGAAAGGCCTTTCGTGGAACACCCACCCCCGCGAAAAGGATCCCGAAAAGGGGTCCGTAAAAACACCTGCGGTCTCGTTGACACCCCCCATGGGGTCGTCTAGCTTCCACGGGCTTTTCCCCCGGCTCAGTCTGGGAGGATTGCCATCAGAAGTCGCACCCCGGCTCTCCCTACGGGCGATTGGGCGTTATGAAAAAGAAGTGGATCATTCTTGCGATTGCGGCTCTGGTCGGAACCACGACCACGGCCTTCATCTCGCAGGATCAGGAGGCTGCGGCGCCCCAGACGGCTGCCGCAGATCACAATCAGCCGATCGCGTTCCCACACAATACTCATGCGGGCACGTACCAGATCGACTGCCAGTACTGTCACTTCTCTGCGGAGCGCTCGGTCGATGCCGGTATTCCCCCGGTTTCGACCTGCATGGGGTGTCACACCCTGATCCCGGGGCCTGCGGACGGCGTGGAAATCGCCAAAATCAGTGCGTTCGCGGCCAGCGGCGTGCAGATCCCGTGGGTGAGGATCCACAAGGTCGCCGACCACGTCCACTTCCCCCACATGCGGCACATCAATGCAGGTCTGACCTGCCAGGAGTGCCACGGGCCGATCGAAGAGAAGGGTGTTCTGGTTGAGCCGGACCCGATCTGGGGCAATGGATCGATGGGGTGGTGCGTCACTTGTCACGTCGAGCGTGAAGTCAGTCGTGACTGCACCGTCTGCCACTACTAGGAAAGATCTCAGAGGAGCGACGGCATTAAACGGCGTGACTTCCTGAAGGTTCTTGGCGTATCGGGCGCCGGGGCGAGCCTGGTTGGCTGCTCCACCGAGAACGTTGAGAAGCTCCTTCCCTATGTGGTCCCGCCGGAAGACATCACCCCCGGTGTTTCGACCTGGTACACGACGGTCTGTCAGGAGTGCTCGGCCAACTGTGGGATGTGGGTCAGGACTCGTGAAGGTCGTGTCGTAAAGGTCGAGGGGAACCCGAACCATCCGGTCTCTGGCGGTGCGCTCTGCTCGCGCGGACACGCTTCGCTTCAGGGACTCTACAACCCGGATCGCTTTACCGGCCCGAAGCTGCGCCAGAATGGTGAGCTGACGGACATCTCGTGGGACGAGGCCGAGCAGATGCTGGCCCAGCGTATTCAGGGAGCCGCAGGCAACGTCCTGCTGGTGACCGGCGCGATGGGTCCGACCATGACCGACCTGACGGCCCGCTTTCTGGGCGCGGTGGGTGGTGCACACGTTGAGCATGACGGTCTTTCCGAGGCTCCGCTCCGCGAGGCCACCCGGGTCGCCTTCGGTCGGGACGTCGTTCCGCACTACTCGTTCGACCGTGCGGACTTCGTTCTCTCCTTCGGTGCCGACTTCCTTGAGACCTGGGTTTCGCCGGTCGAGTATTCCCGCGCCTTTGCCGCGACGGCGGGTGTGGACGATGCCGGACACGACAAGGCACCGTTCTGGTTTGTCGGTCCACGCCTCAACCTGACTGGCCAGAACGCGGACGAGTGGGTTCCGGTCGCGGCCGGATCAGAGAGTCTGGTCGCCCTGGCCATGGCCAACGTGATCGCCGCCCGCAATGGCAATGCCGGTCCGTATGCTTCGATCTTGGCCGCCTACGACACGAACACCGTCGCCGGTCAGACCGGGCTTGATGCCGCCAAGATCACCGAGATGGCCGACCTGTTCAGTGCCGGCCCCTCGGTCGCGGTCGGACTGGGTGTGGCGGGTCAGCACAGGAATGCGACTGCAGCTAATCTGGCGGTTCACATCCTGAATTCCGTGGCCGGCAATGTCGGCAACACGGTGCACCTGGGCACCACCGCCCAGAGCGCGGCTTCGCGCCCTTACGGCGAGATGGAATCAGCTATCCGCGACATGGCTGGCGGCAACGTCGGCGTGGTGATGGTGCACGGAACCAACCCAGCCTTCTCGCTTCCCGCAGCGTCCGGCTTCTCGGACGCCTACGGCGCGGTGCCGTTCAAGGTGTCGTTCGCTGCCGAGCCGGATGAGACCACCGCCATGGCCGACCTGGTCATGCCGGACCGCTATTTCCTTGAGGCCTGGGGCGATTCCGCTCCGCGCCCCGGGGTCTACGCGATTCAGCAGCCGGCCATGGGCGGCATGCCGCACTTCGACACCAAGCAGACCGGCGACGTACTGCTGTCGGTGGCGGCCCGTCTGGGCAGCCCACTCGGTGCCGCAACGGTTTACGACAGCCTCCGGGCGCGCTGGGCGGAAGTCCACGCTTCGTCCGGTTCGGCTGAGACCTTCGAGATGTGGTGGATGACCGCGCTCAAGACCGGGATGGTTCAGGTCGGCGGTGCCACCGAGTCGGAGTCCGCCGAGCTTCAGGCTCCGGACGCCGCGCTTACCTTCGATGCGCCCGCTCTGGATGGGGATGGCGAGTTCGCACTGATCGTCTACCCGTCCTCGCGCTTTGGAGATGGTCGTCAGGCGAACCGGCCCTGGATGCAGGAACTCCCGGATCCGGTCTCGAAAATCACCTGGCACTCGTGGCTCGAGATCAACCCGCACTCCGCCGAGCGTCTGGGCCTCCGAAAGGGAGACATGGTGACGGTGACGTCACCCTACGGCGCGCTTGAAGTGCCGGTCTTTACCTACCCCGGGATCCGTGAGGATGCCGTAGCCCTTCAGATGGGCATGGGCCGCTCGTCCTCCGGTCGCTATGCGAACGGCAAGGGCGTTAATGCCATGTCGCTGCTGCCGGCCGTGGCCGAACAGCCGTCCGGCGCCCTGGTTCATCTGGCCACTCGCGTGTCGGTCGCCCCGACTGGCGAGCGCATGCGCCTGGCCACGATCGAGGGCTCCGATGATCAGTCCGACCGGAACATTGCTCCGGCGATTCAGTTCTCGGCCCTTGGACATGTCGCCGAGGAAGTCCACGACGACGAAGAAGGACAGCACGGTCTGCAGGAGCTCGACGTCGGCGGCGGATTCATTCCGGTCCCGACCGATGGTTCGGCTACCTCGTTCCCGCTTCCGGGCGGACAGCGTGGCGACTATCGCGGTGGTGATGAGACCCCGCGTTGGGCCATGGCGATCGACCTGGACAAGTGCACGGGCTGCTCCGCCTGTGTTGTGGCCTGTCAGTCCGAGAACAACGTCGCCTTTGTCGGTGAGGATCAGGTTCGCATGGGCCGCGATCTCTCCTGGATTCGACTTGAGCGCTACTACGAGCAGGTCGATGCATCGCACGCAGGCCCGGTGGACATCCGCCACCTGCCGATGCTCTGCCAGCACTGCAACAACGCGCCCTGCGAGTCGGTCTGCCCGGTCTTCGCCACGTACCACACGCCGGACGGCCTGAATGCTCAGGTCTACAACCGCTGCGTTGGAACGCGTTATTGCGCCAACAACTGCCCATACAAGGTCCGCGTCTTCAACTGGTACACCTACTCGGATGTGCCGGAGCCGCTGAACTGGCAGTACAACCCGGACGTGACGATTCGCGCTGCGGGTGTCATGGAGAAGTGCACCTTCTGCGTACAGCGCATTCGCGAGACCCAGAACCGTGCCGTCATCGAGGACCGTGGTGTCCGCGATGGCGAAGTGGTTCCGGCCTGTCAGCAGAGCTGCCCTGCCGAAGCGATCGTCTTCGGAAATCTCCGGGACGAGACTTCGGCCGTGGCGCAGAAGGCTCACAACGAGCGGACGTATCGCGCGCTGGATGAGCTCAACACCGAGCCGGGCGTGCATTACCTCAAGAAAGTCACCTTCCACGAGGTGGCGTCGGGCGAGCACTAGGTCGATGACCTGGCTCGAGCCTGATACTGCGGAGAACGAATGAGTGATACAGCAGGGTTGGCGGAGTCCCAGCGGCGAGGTGCGCTTACGCACCCCGATCTACAGGAACACAGTGAGGTCAACCGCGACATTCTGAAGATCCTGTCCACCCCCGGTAAGGGGTGGTGGGCGATGTTCCTGCTTTGTGTCGCAGGCATCGGGCTCTTCTTCGGGTCGTGGGGGATCCAGATTTACAAGGGGATCGGCGTAACTGGTCTCACCAGCCCGGTCGGCTGGGGAGCCTACATCACGACGTTTGTCTTCTGGGTCGGTATCGCCCACTCGGGGACGCTGATTTCGGCGATCCTGTTCCTGTTCAGGGCACCGTGGCGTCAGTCGGTCTACCGGGCCGCCGAGGCCATGACCGTCTTTGCGGTCATGACAGCGGGACTCTTCCCGCTGATCCACGTGGGTCGTGTCTGGCACGCCTACTGGCTGATCCCGTATCCGAACTCACGTTTCCTGTGGCCAAACTTCCGGTCACCGCTGGTCTGGGACGTTTTCGCGGTCACGACCTACTTCACCGTTTCCGCGATCTTCTTCTACCTCGGGATGATTCCTGACGTAGCGGCCGCACGCGATCAGGCCACCGGCCTTCGCAAGAAGATGTATTCCGCCGTCGCCATGGGCTGGCGCGGAACCGACCGTCAGTGGCACCACTTTGGTAAGGCCTACATTTTCCTGGCCGCCTTGGCGACGCCGCTGGTTCTGTCGGTGCACTCGGTGGTTTCGTGGGACTTCGCCGTGGGCATCGTGCCCGGCTGGCATGCCACGGTCTTCGCCCCGTACTTCGTGGCCGGCGCCATCTTCTCGGGCGTTGGCATGGTCATCACCATCATCGTGCCGCTCCGAAAGATCTTCGGGCTCGAGGCCTATCTGACGACCAAGCACTTCGATGCGCTTGCCAAGCTCATCATGCTGACGTCGATGATCGTCTTCTGGGCCTACCTGACCGAGTTCTTCATGGCCTGGTACTCGGGTGAGCCGCCCGAGCAGCAGCTGTTCTGGAACCGCCTGTTCGGCAACTACTGGTGGGCCACCTGGATCATGCTGACCTGTAACGGCATGGTTCCCATGATGCTGTGGTTCAAGCGGGTGCGTCACTCGATTCCGGCGCTGTTCACCATCACGATCTTCATCAACATCGGAATGTGGTTCGAGCGTTACGTCATCATCGTGACCTCGCTGGCGCACGAGTACGAGCCCTTCGCCTGGGGGGTCTACCGGCCGTCCATGGTCGAGATGGGCATCGTGATCGGCAGCTTCGCCTGGTTTGGCTTCTGGTTCCTTCTCTTCACACGTCTCCTTCCGCCGGTCGCCGTTTCCGAGCTGAAAGAGGTTGTCCCGCCCAAGATGCGCCGAAACAAGGTCGCTGAGGTGGAGGCCTGATATGAGCAACGGAATTCTCGCTTCCTTTGACTATCTCGACTCGTGCTGTGAGGCGATCGAGGAGCTGAGGAAGGCCGGACACAAGAACCTGACGGCCTATTCGCCCTACCCGGAACATCATCTGGAGCATGCTCTGGGATACGGTCAGAGCCCGGTTCGTGTCTGGACTCTGGTGGGTGCCCTGACCGGTGCTGCCGCCGGCTTCGCCTTCACGGCGTGGACGTCGATGGACTGGCCGCTCATCACCGGTGGCAAGCCGATTCTCTCGATTCCTGCCTACGTGGTCATCGCATTCGAATCGATGGTGCTCTTTGGAGCGCTCTCGACGGTGATCGGACTCTTTATCAATGCCCGCCTGCCGAATCCGCTTCCGCCGGTGGTCTACGATCCCGAGTTCAGCTCGGGGCGTTACGGACTCTATGTCGAAAGTGATCAGATGGATGCGGTCCGTGCGATTCTCAACAAGCACGAACCCGATGAGCTCCGGGAGGGCGCCCATGCGTAAGTCGATCAAGGCGCTGGCCATCATCGCGCTCCTGGGCACGACCACGGCGTGTACGCCGATGGACGATGCCATGGTAGCGATCTTTGGACGGTCCATGCGTGATCAGGCCTCCTTTGATCCCTACGAGAACACGCTGATGCCTGCAGAGGGCGCGATCTCGTTCTCGTCCGGGAATTTTCCGGCTGCCTTCGGTGATCTGAACGTGGCTGGCCCTGAGGCGCATGCCTACAACGTTCCGGACTTCGATCAGACGCATACGGCGAACCCCCAGAATCCGATGTGGACGACCTTCACCAACCCGCTCCCGGCCAATGCCGAGACGCTGGCTCGGGGCGAAGTGATGTTCGATCGGATGTGTTCGGTCTGCCACGGCACGGACGGCAACGGCGCGAACTCCAGCATCATTGAGAAGCATCCGATGATGGCGGCCTTCAATCTGGCCACCGGACCCGCCACCGGGTATTCCGACGCCTACATCTATGGAATGGTCCGAGTCGGCCGCGGAATGATGCCTTCCTACGGGCACCAGATCACGCACTGGGACCGCTGGGCCATCGTGAACTACGTCCGACAGATGCAGACCAGCGCAGCCGGAGGGGGAGAGTAAGATGCACATCCATATCCCCGATTCGATTCCGGCCCGCTTCCTTGCGCGGAACAAGACGGCCAATCTGATCCTCGGCGCCATGATGGTGGTGGGGCTCGTGGCCTTCGTGCTCCGACTTCAGTCGGATGCCACCTCGGCCTGGACCAGCTACGTCTCCAACTGGCTCTTCTTCTCGAGCCTGGCGATGGGCGCGGTGATGTTCGCCGGTACCACCACGATCGTGAAGGCCAAGTGGAACTGGTCGCTGCGCCGCGTGAGCGTCGCCTTTGCGGCGTTCCTCCCGGTCGCCTTCCTGCTGATGCTGCCGATGTTCATGGCAGGCTCGGACTTCTTCCCCTGGATCGATCTGATGGCGACCGATCCGCTGGTCCAGAAGAAGGCCGCCTACCTCAACATGCCCTTCCTGATCGCACGCAACGTGGTTGGTGCGGCAATCCTGTTCGGCGTGGGCGTCTACTTCGCCTGGCTGACGGTGCGCCCCGATATGGGCCGCTTGGATGAGTCGCAGCTGGACGAGGACCAGAAGGTCTGGCGTGAGCGGCTCATGGCCGGCTGGCGTGGGCAGGCAATCGAAGAGCAGTCGTCGTGGGATCGCATCTCGCGCCTGGCTCCGGCCATGGGGCTTCTCTATGGCCTGATCATGGCCTTCTTCGCCTACGACTGGGCGATGTCGCTGGAGCCGCACTGGTTCAGCACGCTGTTCGGAGGCTGGTTCTTCATGGGCGCCTTCTGGGGCGGTATCGCGGTTACCGCCTTCACCGGCATGTGGCTCCGCACCACGGACGCCGACGTCTCCAAGTTCATCGGCCTGCAGCAGCGCCATGACATCGGCAAGCTCGCTTTCGCCTTCACCGTTTTCTGGACTTACCTGTTCTGGGCCCAGTACATCGTGATCTGGTACGGAAAGCTTCCCTGGGAGCAGATCTACATCGTCAAGCGCTCGGGTGAGGGCTGGGGCGCGTACTCCCTGATGGTGATCATCCTTTGCTTCATCATTCCGTTCGTCGGACTGATTGGCCGCAAGCCGAAGATGAATCCGAAGATGCTGCGCACGCTGACCGGCATCATCCTGTTCGGTCTCTGGTGCGAGCGTTACTGGCTGGTCACCCCGACGGTGATCGACCACTACTCGTCGACCAACATGACCTACCAGCTGTTGATCGGGCTCGGGTTCCTAGGTGCGTTCATGGCCTCGATCCGCTGGGCGCTCACGACCTTCCCGGTGGTTCAGATGTGGCAGCCACCGCAGAACCCGGAGCTGGTCGAAGCCGAGGTCGCGCACCACGGCTGATCCTGACACCGGTCGATGGTACCGGAGATGGCGAGATGGCGAGATGACGAGATGGCGAGAATGGGGGCTCCACCCTACAGGTGGGGCCCTCGTTCTTTTTGTGGCGAGGATCCGTCGATGGCCATATGAAGCTGCGGGTCGCCGGCCGGATATCCTGCGCACTGCCCAGAAAGCCCCGGGGGATCTCCTGGTGGCGGTGGAATCACCTACCGAGTAAGGTCCTTCTGAGACCCGGCTCTCGTGGCTGAGGCTCGACCCCGGCTACTCAGGAGCCGACGATGCCTCCGGACGAGCACAAGTCATTCGCATGGTCCATCGCACCGGATGGTCAAACCATGCAGCTCGGAGATCGACTGGCCGAGGTGCTTGGCGTGCCTCGCGACCTGCCGATTGAATTCGAAGTCTTCGCCCCGTTGGTGCATCCATTCGACCACCGACGACTCGCGGCCTTTCTCAAGGGACTCCGGGCAGAGCCGAACGGTTCGCAGTTCTGCGAAGCCCACCTGAAGCTGGTCGGCGGCAAATACCTGCGGACGTTCAGCCTGATCCTGGACCGAGAGGAGGGATCGGGACGAACGCTGATCCTCGATGCGGAGGTCGATGGCGCTCGCGTGCCCCCGCCCGTGGACTTGTCACAACTGCTCGAGGCTGTGCCGGTGGCGGTCTCCATTGTAGACGCCGCAGGGCTAGTGGTTGCCACCAATTCTGTCTGCACACGGTTGACCGGGATTCACCTTAAGGAGCATATCGGCAGACATATTGACGATCCCAGTGGGTTCGTAACGGACGCCGACGGCAAGCGGCTGACCCAGGACGAATTCCCGATTACTCGGATACTGGCGGGCACCGAAAAGGTCGTCGACCAGAGAATCGGCGTGATGTCGACAGCTGGGCACCCTCGCTGGCTTCGCGTGCATGCGGTTCCCAGTGGGGGAGAACTCGACGGCGCGATTGCATTTTTTGCGGACGAAACACTGGAGCACCAGTTCGGGGAGCGCCGGAGTGGCAATCAGAACCTGATCTTCAATCTTATCGAGGCCACCCCGGCCGCCGTGTTCGTGACGGATGCAGATGGACGCTACGCACTTGTAAACCAAGCGTACACGGAGCTTGTCGCAGGCCACGGAGGCACTCCCGGAGGCATCATTGGAAAGACCGCGGAGGAATTCCTTCCCCCGGACATCGCTCGCGTCGCGCTGGAAACTGACCGGCAGGCGATCGAGACGAACGAGACCGTTGCGGTGCCCACCGCCATGCGGGTCGGTGGGGAAGTCAGGGATTTCCAGATCTGGAAGCGTGCCCTGCGCGACGACCTGGGGGTCCTGCGAGGAACCTGCGGTGTGGTGCTGGACATCACCCCGGAGCGACGAGCGCTGGCCGAACTTACAGTTGCTCGTGATGCGGCCGAAGCGGCAACCAGGGCCAAGGCCGCGTTTCTCGCGAACATGAGCCATGAGATCAGGACCCCACTGAATGCCATTGTTGGCCTCAACTATCTGGCGCTGAAGGGTGAGATGCCCAGCAGGACGCGCGCATACCTGCTCAAGATCCACAAGGAAACGGAACACCTGCTTGAGATCGTGAACGACGTCCTCGATTTCTCGAAGATCGAGGCAGGAAAACTCACGGTCGAACGCGTGCCGTTCAGCCTCACGCGCCTCCTGGATGATCTTAAAACCATCGAGGCAGTCACAGCGGACGAGAAGGGCCTCAAGTTGAGTATTGAGGTCGGTCCGAATGTCCCCGACGTACTGCTGGGCGACAGCTTTCGCCTTCGTCAGATTCTGTCAAACCTGGTCTCAAACGCTCTGAAATTCACAGACCAGGGGGGGGTCACTGTTCGAGTGACCAGCCGTGACCTGTTCCGGGGACCCCAAGGCTCCGAGGATCGGATCTTGAGCGTGGAGGTTGAAGACTCGGGTATCGGCATATCGCCCGGGCCGCTCTCGAACATCTTCGAATCGTTTGCGCAGGCCGACGACTCGACGACCCGTAGCTACGGCGGTACCGGGCTCGGTCTGGCCATCGTTCGCGATCTCGTGGGTCTCATGGACGGTGAGGTCTCAGTCTCAAGTGAGAAGGGAGTTGGCAGCAGGTTCATGGTGAACTTGCCCATGCAGGTGGCGCCCGATGCCAACAGCAGCATTGAGCTGGAGGGCAAGAGAGTCCTGATCGTGGACGACGATCCTGGCGTGGGTAAGATGCTTGCCACCAGTCTCGGCCGTCTGGGCATGAAGGTCGCGGTCGAAACCGAGGGCGAGCGTGCAGTTGAAAGGCTGAGTGGTGAGGCTCAGAGTGCCCGGTTCGATCTGGTTATGGTGGATTGGTTCAGTAACACCGGTATCGATGGCATCGAGACATGGAACCGCATCCGGTCACTTGGCCTGAAACACCTTCCTGCGGCGATCATGATGACAGGCTACGGACGGGACTCGGTCGAACGGGCCGCCCGGGACACGGAGATCGCGACGACGCTGCTGAAACCACTCCGGCGCGCCGATATCCTCCAGGCGATCAAGGATGCGTTGGCCCGGCGCATGCGGAACCCCGCAGGCGATTGGACGCAGGCCTCCAAGGAGCGGCTACCCGATCTCACCGGCCTCAAGGTGTTGATCACCGACGACAGAGCCATCAACCTGCAGGTCGCAGGTGAACTTCTGGCCGACGTCGGCGTCGATACGCGGACCGCTGGCTCAGGGCTCGCAGCCCTCGATCTCCTGGAGTCCTGGGTGCCTGATCTGATCCTGATGGACATTCAGATGCCCGGGATGGACGGCTATGAGACCGCCGCCAGCATCAGGGCACGATCCGAGTGGAAGGACATCCCGATTCTTGCCGCGACGGCCCACGCCAGTCTCGAAGATCGGACCCGGTCAGAGGAAGCGGGGTTCCAGGATCACCTCTCAAAGCCGATGAGGCCGGAGGAGCTGTACCGAGCGATCGGAGCCGCGACCGGTCGGGTGCCCCCCGAAACGGAGTCTCCTGTACGGGCGAGTGAGGTCGACAACCAGGTGTCCTCGCTACTGATACCAGGTGTCGACACCGACGGAGCGATCCGTCGCATGGGAGGGCGACGGAGCCTGTATTTCCGCATGCTGTCGAAGTTTATCGAGAGCGAGGAGGCAAGTAGACCCGAAGTGATTCTGGAAGCTCTACAGGAGGGCCGACTCGATGAAGTGAAGCTCCGGGTTCATTCCCTGCTTGGGACTTCCCGCACGTTTGGCTGTGACTCTATCGCAGCGTCAGCGGCGTTCCTCGAAGAGCGTCTGAGGCGGACCAGTTCGCTCGGGGCAGTCAGCGAGATGGCGGCGGCCGAGGACCTGGTCCAGTTGGTCCGTACTCGTATTCCCGAGATTGAGCGTGCCATGGAGGAGCAGCGCCTGGTACCGACAGGCCAGGCAGGACCCGCCGACGAAGTCGAGGCACTCCTGACGCTGCTGGAGGCCTTTGATCCCGAAGCACCGCACTTCCTGAAAGCTCACCGAGAAGGGATAGGAGCCGCAGTAGCGGATGCTCTGCCAGAACTCGAACGTCTAGTGGCGGAGTGGGACTTCCCCGCAGCGCGAAAGCTATTGCTGGGGGAGTGACGGGTGTGGTGTATATCGAACTAGACCTGCCAGCCCTGGTTCCTCTCGATCATCACGTTGCGGAGGGCGAGTGCGTCTTTGATCGCATGGATCAGGAACGGCGCGCTGACTGGCTTGACCAGGTACGTACGGGCGCCACACCCCATGGTCTCCAATGCCAACTTGGTGTCATTGAGCCCAGTAACCATGATAACGGCCAACATCGGGTCGCGGGTCAACGCCCAGGGGAGGAACTCCGGGCCGCTCATTCCGGGCAACTCCATGTCCAGCAGGCAGACATCAAAGGACCCGCTCGACAGGAACATGTCCGCGGCCTCAGCTCCGGCAGCGGTCTGAGCTGTCCAGCCCGCGCTGGTTACCAGCCGCTGGAGGGTGTCCCGGATTTCAGGATCATCATCGACGATCAGAATTCTTGCGGAGCTCGAGACGCCGTCATGAAGTGTGCGCCAGTTCCGAGTGGTTGTCATTCTCGCCTACCTTATCCTCTCGAGGGCTTCCATCCGCCAGAGTTCACGCAAAACCCGGTCGACTTCTCCAGTGAGAAACTCATCCCCTTGAGCCTCGGCTCGAGCTGTGAGGTCGGCATGCGTGGCCTGAGCCTGGCGCCCCAGAACCCAGCCAAGACCGCCGGCGACCGCCGAGGCGATCACGAAGCCCAAGGTAAGCCGGAGTCTCCGTTGTCTGCGGCGTGATGCCGAGAGGTGACGACCCACTCGGTCGTTGATATCTTGCTGTCTCAGATACCGCCGACGACGAGGCGCCTGAGTGCCCGGCTCGCCCTGAGGCCCTCCGGGGTAGATGCCGCCAAAGTCATCCGGATCAGGCATGGGTCGCTCCCAGAGGTAGTCGGAACCAGAATGTCGAACCTTCGCCAACCGTGGACTCGACCCCGATCGCTCCACCGTGGGCACCAATAGCCATTTGGCAGAATGCCAGGCCGAGTCCGGTAGAAACTCGGGCTCCCGCCTTTCGGGCTTCGACTTGTCCGAACTTCTCGAAAATGCGCTCCCGGTGCTCGGGCGGAACGCCGGGGCCCTTGTCGCTGACTGAAACCTGCACATGACCCACGTCCACCGCCACAGTCACCTCGATCGGGGACTCGGCGGCGGTGTGGCGCAGGGCGTTGCCGACAAGATTCTCAATCGTCCGAAGCAGAAGCTCCCGGTCCACGGCGACCATCACCTCCATGCCCGGATCGGGAAGCGCAACTCGCTTCTGGCTTTCGGAAGTCGTAACCAGGCCGACGGCCTCGTGGATTATCTCCACCAGGGAATGCTCAGCGCAGTCGAGTTCCAGCACTCCCGCCTCCATCTCTCTTACAGAGAGGAGTGAGCTCACCATTCGAACCAGGGCATTCGTCGAGCGGATGGCGCGCTGCACATCGTCCATTCCGGACTCATCCAGACCTGTCTGCGTCATCTCCAGAAGTTGAAGCGACATCAGAATGGCTGAAAGCGGGGACCGGAGATCGTGAACGATCAAGTGAACGAGTCCGTCCTGCATTTCATGCATGCGAACCAGCTCGTCATTCCGCTCCAGCAACTTTCGGGATAGCAGGGCCTGTCTGACGTGGGTGGCAACCCGGGCCACGACCTCCGAGGCCTCGAAGGGCTTGGTCACGTAGTCGATCGCGCCCGCAGCAAAGGCGCGAGCCTTTGCGTCGTCGTCGGTTTTGGCCGTGATGAAGATCACGGGAATCGCCGCCGTGTCCGGGTGCCCCTTCAGTCTGGTACAGAGTTCGATGCCGTCCATCTCCGGCATGCCGATGTCCAACAGGATCAGGTCGGGGCCGCGGGCGGCCACCGCCTGCAGGGCGATCTGGCCGCTTGGCACGCCCCGGACCCGGTATCCCTCTGTCGAGAGGATGTCTGACAGTATGGTCAGGTGGGTCGTGGTGTCATCGACAACAAGAATGTCGGCTTGCGTTGGATCAACCATGCAGATTTTCCCCCACCTCTAAAATCCGGACCAGCACCTGTAGAAAACCGTCCAGAACCATGGGGTCGAAATGCGTTCCGGGCTCCTCCTTCATCATCGCCAAGGCCATACCAGATGAAAGGGCTCGCCGATAGGGACGCTCTACGGTCAGTGCGTCAAAGACATCGACAACCGTGCAGATGCGGGCTTCCAATGGGATGTCCTCACACTTTTGACCAGAAGGATATCCGAGACCATCCCAGCGCTCGTGATGATTGCGGGCGATCCGCTCAGCCATCTCAATTACGGGGGAGGGCGAGTTGGCCAGAATCTGACCGCCCATTTCGGCATGAGTCCGCATGATCTGCCACTCGTCAGCATTCAGCGGCCCCGGCTTGAGGAGGATATGGTCGGGGACACCGATCTTACCGATGTCGTGCATAGGGGCGGCGCGGCCGATCATGCGCGTGAAGCCCGCATCGAGCCCCAACCCGTTAGCCAGGATCTCGGCAAAGGCACCAATGCGCTGAATGTGGAGCGCAGTTTCTGAGTCCTTCGCTTCCGCGGCGATCGTCAGGCGGCTGATGGTCTCGAGGTGAGCGGCTTCCGTATGATTGCGCGCCGCCCGCATTTCGGCTTGAGCGGCGGTCAATCTCCGGTTCCGGACCAGGGCAGCCTCTTTCAACTGCTGCCCGTGCTCCATGAGTCGGTCGTAGGAGCGCTTCAGGTCAACAAGCCAGCGAGCACGAAGGCCCAGCTCCTCAGCGTCGACAGGCTTTACGATGAAGTCGTTTACGCCTGAGGCAAATGCACGCTGACGCGCGCCATTTTCGCTCGACCCACTGATCATCAGAATGGGCACATGATGGTGCCGGGGGTCGCCACGCACCTGCTCCGCGAACTCGAATCCGTTGGTGAGCGGCATCTCCGCATCCAGGAGGATCAGATCCACGGTCTCGTCGAGGATCTCGAGTGCTGCCGAACCGTGCAGGGCCAGTACCGGATGAAAGCCAGCCAGCCGCATGATCCGGGCATGAACAGAGAGCACGGATGGATCATCGTCGACGACGAGAACTCGGGAGATGCTGTTGGCAGTCAATCAGGCCTTCGCTGGGGAAGCCTCCAAGCCCTAAAGTTAATTTAAGATTGCTTAGAAGGGCCGCTATCCATAGTAAGTGCCATTCAGTCAGTGGGATAGGACGCTCCAGACCGGTGGCCACTTCCTTCGGCGAATCGGTTCTCCCAGACCCTCGCCTCAGGTTCACGGGTAGCACATCTTCATGGATCAACCCATTTCGCCCTCGTCTCCGGAGGCCCCCGTGCGGTTCGCCTGGCGTACCCTCGTTTTGAGCCTGACTGCCCTGACCTTTACCGCCTGTGCCACCGGCGGTCGCAACGGCCCCCCGGTCCTGGAGGGCACCACCTGGCGGGTCGTCCAGGTGGACGGTCAGCGGGTCGACAAGGGGGACGATGTCGATCTTGCGCCCCACTTCCGCGTTATCTCTGAAGATGGAATGGTCCATGGGGCCACCGGTTGCAACCGGTTCTCGGCCACCTACCAGGCCACGGGCACCACCTTTGGCCTGGGGCCGATGGCGATGACCAGAGCCCTGTGCGGGGACCCCGGGCGTCAGTGGGTCGAGGATCACATCGTCGAGGTGATGGCCGCCGCGGACGGCTACCGGATGCAGGATGGTTGGCTCTGGATCACGGTTGGAGGCCAGGCGCGCCTGACGGCAGAGGTCTGGTAATGACGAAGGACCACGGCACCCCCGGATCTGCTGGACCAGCTGAGCGCACGGGGATGCTGCGGAAGCGGCAGCTTCGGTCGGGTGGCATGCTGATCCGGAAAGGCCGGCCGGAGCGCGTTGGGGGCACCCTGACGGCGATTGCGGGCGCCGGGATACTTCTACTGGTGGTCCTGGTTGTGGTGATCCTCTGGCCGATGGCCGCCTCGGGACAGTCCTACGATCAGTTGTCCCGACAGGTCCAGTCCTTTGTGGACGTGCCCGAGACCAACGTTCTGATTGAGAACGTGACCCTGATCGATGGCACCGGGGCACCGGCGCGGCGTGGGATGACGGTCCACATCCAGGACGGTCGGATAGTGGGCGTGGCCGAGTCCGCGGGAATACTTCTCCCAGAGGAGTGGGATCACATTCGTGTAATCGACGGCTCGGGCCACACGCTGATTCCCGGGCTCGTGATGTTGCACGAGCACATGTTCTATCCCTCCGGAGGGCGCCGCTACAACACCAACGAGGTCTCCTTCCCACCGCTCTATCTGGGTGGTGGCGTGACCACCATGCGCACCGGCGGGTCGCTCGATCCGTACTCTGACCTGAGCACACGTCGAGTAATCGACGAAGGCACCCAGGTGGGGCCCAAGATGGATGTGACGGGTCCGTACCTTGAGGGACCGGGCGGCTTCATCAGATCCTTCCCGCAGTTGGGAACGGTCCAGGAAGCGCGCGACCATGTGAACTTCTGGATCGATCGCGGGGTCACCTCGTTCAAGGCCTACAATCTGATCACCCGCGAGGTGCTGGGTGCGGCGATTGCGGCCGCCCATGCGCGCGGGGTAAAGGTCACCGGACACCTGTGCTCGATCACCTATCGCGAGGCCACCGACCTGGGCATCGACAACCTGGAGCACGGCTTCTTTGCCGCCACGGACTGGGTCACGGGTAAGGAGCCAGATGAATGTGTGGGCGGTGCAGACGCCAGCTACATGGCACTTGATCTGGAGGGCCGGCCCTTTCTTGATTTGGTCGAACACCTGATCACGAACGGCGTCGCTCTGACCTCAACACTGAATGTCCGTGAGCGGATCGCGGAAGGCCGTCCGTTGCCTCCCGAAGGTGCCGCTGCCGCCATGCTGCCCGAGCTGCGCGAAGGTGTGATGGGGCGTGCCGGGTCTCGTGGAAATGTGAACGGCTCCGCACTGCTGCGTCGGTTGATGGACATGGAGAAGTCGTTCTATGACCGAGGCGGAATGCTGGTGGCCGGAACCGATCCGACGGGCGCTGGAGACGTGGTGCCCGGCTACGCCAACCAGCGTTCCTATCAGCTTTTTGTGGAGATGGGGCTGACGCCCGAACAGGCGATTGAGGTCATGACCCTGAACGGTGCCCGCTACTTGGAGCAGGATGCCGACATCGGCTCCGTCGAGGCGGGCAAGGTGGCCGACCTGGTACTGATGGCCGGGGACCTCACACGGGACGACTCTGTGATCCGCAACATGACGCTCGTCTTCAAGGACGGGGTTGGCTACTCGTCAGAGCGGCTGTTTGCCGCGGGGAGCACGGGTTGGGTGGGAGTGCGGCAGGACTGATGTGATCAGGTCGCCTGCACGGCCCGATCGTTCACCCCGCCAGCGTTTCCAGTACGAAGTCGTGCAGAATCCCGTTGGTCGCTACACCTGACCCGGCATGAATCGACGATTCGCCCTGCATCGAAGTCCAGCGCCCGCCGGCTTCAGTGACGATGGTCAGAAGGGGGCCGGCATCCCAGGGTGACAGAATCGGATCGACCATGATCTCGGCCCGCCCGGTCGCCACCAGACAGTGGCCGTAGCAGTCACCCCAGGTACGGGCGAAGGCGGCTCCCTGCTGGAGCTTTCTGAAGCCCGCGCCCTGGTGCATGGCCAGGATCCGTTCGATGTCGGTGGTCAGGACCAGGCTGTCCTTCAACTCCGCCGTTAGCGAGACCGCCGTCAGGTTGCCGTTGAGCTTGCAGCCGAAGCCTTCGCCCGCCGAGATCAGTTCACCCAGCGCGGGGAAGTTGGCGACGCCCACCCGTGCCTTCCCCTCGATTTCAACGCCGATCAGAACGCCATAGAGCGGGACGCCGTGCATGAAGGAACGCGTGCCGTCGATCGGATCCAAGATCCAGCGGACGGCGGCACCCGGCTTGGTCTCGCCGTACTCCTCACCCAGGATGCCGTGGTCCGGAAAGGTCTCCTCAATGCGATTGCGGATATGCTGCTCTGCCTGCCGATCCGCGATGGTCACGGGCGTACCGTCCGACTTGTCGTCCGCATCGACCATCCCCCCGAAGTAGCGGAGAGTGATCTCGCCGGCCTCCATGGCAAAGGTCTCGGCGGCAGTCAGGATCTCGTGGATCTGATCGCGAAGGGCGTCGGTCATGGTGAGCTCAGGATAGCGAGATGGGGGTGGGTCGTGGCGGAGCAGCGCGGCAGAACCGGATCCAAGTCAGGAGGTCGCGCGGTCCCGTGTACCCTTGAACGAGTATAGATGATCATCCGCAGCCTGAATCAGGTCGGCACCTGATCGCATCGCCTCGGGATCAAACCAAGCCAGCCCAGCGGTAGCCGTAATCCCGTTCGGGGCCAGGATCGGATCCTTGTCCATGCGGGCTCGTACGCGAGCCAGATAGAGCTGGGCACCATCCATACGACTCTCCGAAAGAATCGAAACGAACTCGTCTCCGCCGTACCGCGAAACCAGATTCATGGCACGGTTCTCATCCGAGAGGATCTGCGCGAAGGCTCGGAGCGCGTCATCGCCGGCAAGATGTCCGGCGGAGTCGTTGTATAGCTTGAAATTGTCCAGATCGAAGATCACCAGGACCAGTTCACGACCACGGCGGGCGGCCGCGACCTCGCGCTCAAGGTGGATCTGCATGTGCCGGCGGTTGGCGAGGCCCGTCAGCGGATCGGTAAGTGAGAGAGATTGCAGCGTGGCATGAAGACGGGCGTTCTCGAGCGCGACCGAGGCCTGGCTCGCGAGCCGCTCAAGGACCTCAATGTCCCGCGAGGAGAAGTGGTTCTCTTCCGTGCTTCCCGCGGTCAGGAACCCGGCCACTTCCTCAGCGACTACCAGCGGCACGGCCACCCCGGACCCGGCCTGCAGAACGTCGCGGAGGGCATCCGGAACGAGCGGACTGGCCGCAAGATCACCAATCATGAAACCAGACTGGTTCCCCACGAGAGCCTCATAAAGCGGCTCAGCCAGGGGCCATTGCAGCCCCACCTCCATCGCAATGGGTCCACCGGATGCGCTGACCTGAGCGGTACGACCGTCAAGCAGCCATACGGTGGAGCCATCCGCCGCGACGATCGACAGCACGGCGTCAATTACCTTGCCCAGGACTTCGCGAGAATCGAGTGATGATGCGAGGGCGCGGCCGATCTCCTCAATCCGATTGGCCTCATCCGTGCGCCGCTCAAGCTCCGCAACGTGCCGTGCATTCTCAACCGCCACGGCGGCCAGATCGGCGATGGCGCAGAGAAGCTCCAGATCGTCATCGGTGAACGCGGCGGGGGCATAACTCTGGGCCGAGATCGAACCCAGGACTTTCCCTTTCCAGCACAGAGGCGCCGAAATCGCCGAGCGCGTGACTTGTTTGTCATCGTCGCCGAGCAACATCACCGACTTGCCTTCGAGCTCGTCGTCCACGCGGATGGGCTCGCCGGAATGGATGACAACGCTGTCCGAACCCTTGTAGGCCACTTCGACGAGTTGTTCCTGAACACGGTCGACAAAAAAGACGATTGTTGCCAGGTCCTGGTCCGTGTCGTAGAGCGACACGTAAAAGCCGTCCGCGTGCAAAACTCGGGCGGTCTGCTGATAGATCGTCCGATAGAGTTCTTCGAGCCCGAGCGTACCCGTCAGTGTGCGTCCTATGTCGAGCAGAACGCGATAACGGTCAGCCAGGCTCGATCTAGAAGATCGGGTGGCGTCGGAAGAATCCATCCAAAACAGGTCGTGGAAACGGGTCCCAAGGCGGGGTTGCCTCAGTATACGCCGCCCCACGACGGTGTACAACGGTTCAGTGTGGCTCAACTACGGGCTTTCCTGACCATTACTGATTGTTTCTTAATCTACTTCGGGATCCTCGGACGATTCGGGCGCCGACGGGGCCTCGTTTGAGGGGTTGGTATGGCGGTCGATGTAGTGGCAGGTCTCGTAGCCTATGGCAGCAAACAACTTGGCTTCGCGACTGTCCATGTCTGCCCGGGCCAGGACGGTGCGAATCGTCCGCATGACCGCCTCGGGGAGTCGTGCGCCCTTGAAGAATTGGATCCGTTCCAGCGACCGGTTCAGCACGCCGAACGTCTCTTCCAGGTTCTCACGTGTTGCCGGACCGGTGGCTCGACGCCCTCGGGGGAGCGCCTCGGGGTCCAACTCCTCGTCGGTGGCTGCCGCAGTGAACACTTCGTACGCCAGAATCAGAAAGGCCTGCGCCAGGTTCAGACTGGAGTAGTCAGGCGAGGTGGGGATGACTGCGATTTCGTTGCACAGATCAAGAGCATCGTTTGAGAGCCCGCGATCCTCACGGCCAAAAATGATCGCCACAGGACCACCTGAAGCGCGGGCGATCAGGTTTGGAGCCACTGCATGGGGCCGAGTGTAGTTTCGGTTCGCCGTGCGGTTCCGGGCGGAGGTCCCCACCACCCAGACGCAGTCAGCCAGCGCCTCTTCCAGCGTTTCGAAGTGCCCGGTCGCCTCCACAATGTCAGTGGTCCGATGGGCGATCCCGTCGATGCGCCAGGCGTCCCACTCCGCGGGATTCACAACTCTGAGCCTGGAGATCCCCATGTTTTTCATCGCGCGAATCACGCCCGCGATGTTGATGAGGTTCTGCGGGTGGTCCAGAACCACGACGACGTTGTCGAGGGGGTTGGAGCCCGTGCTCGCGGATTCGCTCATGGGCCGGTCTGAGGTTCCAGGAATGAGGCACCAATGGCCGCGACAGCCGCGACGCCAGCTCCGATAAGGTAGGGGAGGGCGATACTGACATCGAAGGCCAGACCCGCGACCGCCGGCCCGATGATCCGGGCAAGCGAACCCACACTCTGGCCCACACCAAGCACGCCCCCCTGCAACTCCGGGGGTGCGACACGACTGATCAGCCCGAGCACGCTGGGAAGGGCTCCGCCATAGCCGATGGCGAGGAGCGCGATTCCAGTCAGAAGCAGCTTCATGTCGGGCGCCAGCGCGATCAAAACAAGGCCCGCGACAAAGGGCAGGCCGCTCCAGCGGATCAGTCGAATTTCGCCGAACTTCGGGACCAGCCGGCGCACGATCCCTCCCTGAACCACGGCTGAAATCAGGCCGAGGAAGGCAAACAGATAGCCAACCCTCTGCTGATCCAGTCCAAACCGGGCCTCACCAAACAGTGAGAGGGTGGGTTGCAGCACCGCAAAGGCCACCGTGAACAGAAAGTAGAGCGACAGGATCCGGCGGAGTCGCGGAGCTCTGAACGCCCTCCCCAACCCTGCGAGGGTGTATCGGAAGGTCGGGCGCACCCGATCTCGCAGGGTCTGTGGTAGCGTCTCGGGCAGCAGGAACGCGGCCGCTATTGCGTTCACAAAGCACAGACCGGCGGCCACGTATCCCGGGGCCTGAAACGAGATCGACGAGAGGATTCCGCCCAGTGCCGGACCCACGGTGAAGCCCAGTCCGAACGCGGCGCCGATCAGCCCCATGTTGCCGGCACGGTCTTCCGGGCGAGTCACATCGGCTATGTAGGCCTCGGCAACCGGAACCGTCGAGCCCCCAATGCCAGCCATGATGCGCGAGGCGAACAGCCAGGTAATCGACTGGGACCAGGCGAAAACCAGGTAGGCGAGGCCCGAGCCGACCAGCCCGAGTACGAGGATCGGCTTTCGGCCGAACCGATCAGACAGCCGTCCCCAGAGTGGTGCCATGAAGAACTGCGCCACGGAATACACCGTGACCAGCAGACCGACCATCCAGCCTGAGGCACCAAAACCGTCTGCATAGAAGGGCAGGAGCGGGAGAATGATCCCGAACCCGATCAGATCTACGAAGACCGTAAAGAAAAGGACTGCGAGGCGTCCGTTCCGAGGATCAGTCCCCGAGGACGTCTGGTGCGAAGCGGTCAACGGTCCTGGTCGTCATCCTCTTTGGAGCCGCTGGTCACTTCGCCCTTGAAGTTGCGAATGCCCGCACCGAGTCCGCGGGCGATCTGCGGGATCCGCTTGGCCCCAAAAATCACGACCACCAGACCGAAGATGAGGAGCAGTTCGCCAAAGCCGAGTCCGAACACGTTTCTACCTGCGTTTGATGAGTGGGGAGTGGACTACTTCAGCAGCATCTTTGCGATGGTCTGCCGCTGCATGTTCGAGGTCCCTTCGTAGATCGTCCCTATCTTGGCGTCCCGATAGTACTTCTCGATCGGGTACTCCTTGGTGAAGCCGTATCCGCCGAACAGGTCGAGGCACTTGGAAGCGACCTGCTGCGCGATCTCGGAGGAGAAGAGTTTGGCTTGAGCCGCTGCCATCAGGAAGTCCTGACCGGCGTCTTTGAGGCGGGCCGCGTTGTAGACCAGCAGGCGCGCGGCCTCGATCTGGGTAGCCATGTCGGCGATCTGGAACTGGACACCCTGAAACTGACCGATGGGGCGCCCGAACTGCTCGCGCTCCTGCACATACTTCAGGGTGTGATCAAGCGCGCCCTGCGCCAGCCCAACCATCTGGGCGCCAATCCCGATGCGTCCCTCATTAAGGGTTTCGATGGCGACCTTGTAGCCCTTTCCAACCTCACCCAGCACGGCCGTGGCCGGGACGCGCACATTGTCGAAGACCAGCTCGGTGGTCGACGAGGCGCGGATGCCCAGCTTGTCTTCCTTCTTTCCGACCGTGAAGCCTTCGGTGTTCACGTCGATCACGAAGGCGGTGATGCCCCGGTATCCGTCGTCGGGGTTCACGGTGGCGAAAACAATAAACAGGCCGGCTTCCTTTCCGTTGGTGATCCAGAGCTTCTGCCCGTTGATCACCCACTCGTCGCCCTCCTGATTAGCACGACAGGACAGCGCAAAGGCATCCGAACCCGATCCGGCTTCGGACAGTGCGTAGGCCCCGACCGTGTCGTCCGCCAACCTGGTGAGCCACTCCTTCTTCTGGTCGTCAACCGCCCAACGCTTGATCGCGTTGATCACCAGGGTGTTCTGAACGTCCACCAGGACGCCCACCGCTGGATCGACTCGCGACAGCTCTTCAACGATCAGGATCGACGTAAAGAAGGTGGAGCCCGCCCCGCCCAGTTCTTCGGGAATCTCGATCCCCATCAAGCCCATCTCAAAGAGCATGGGCAGGAGATCGGCGTCCATTTCCTGAGCCTGATCCATGGGCATGGCGCGGTGCGCCAGCTCGGATTCGGCAAAGTCGCGCACCGCTTCCCGGAAGAGGTTCTCGTCTTCCGAGAGCATCGACAGTGGGGGGCGAGAATCCGATAGGACGTTCGACATATGCCAACCTGTGGGGACTGTGTTTCCGAGGGTTCCGGGGCGTGGGGTGGCTCCTGATTCAGGGAAGCCTCCCAAGCCCAGTAAAGGTAGACCGGACCCACCCTGTCGAAAACCCGTCACTACCCTATGCCGTCCCGGTTCAATCGCCTATCTTGCACGGACTTTCGCCGAATGCTTTTTCAGATCCGCGCCCTTGCCGGCCCAGCCCGAGGACTCTGCGATATGTCCGATGTGCCCTCAGGACTCCACTACTCCGATGATCACGAGTACATCCGAAAGGATGGCGACCTCTACGTTATCGGGGTGACCGACTACGCTCAGGGTGAGCTCGGAGACGTTGTCTTCGTTGAGCTGCCTTCGGCGGGGGAGTCCTTGTCGAAGGGTGATTCCTTCGGGACCATCGAGGCGGTAAAGGCGGTAAGCGATCTGTTCGCTCCCGTGTCCGGTGAGGTCGTTGAGGTCAACCAGGGGCTCGACGACGACCCATCGCTGGTCAATGCGGAGCCTTATGGGGCCGGCTGGATGATCAAGGTCCGGCTTTCGGACGAAGGTGAATTGAAAGGGCTGATGGACGCGGATGCGTACAAGGCCCACATCGGCGCCTGAATCGGCGCTGAATTATCGTATCACGGCCCCGCAGCGGTGCCGCCCGTAACTGGGCGCCGTGCTCGGGGCCGTGACTGTTAAGAGCAGCTACGCACAGCAGAGAGACTCCCAATGTCGATGTCGATCAATCCCGAGAAGGGATTTGCAGGACGCCACATCGGACCTTCCGATGCCGAGACCGCAGAAATGCTCCAGACCCTGGGACTCAGCTCCTTGGATCAGCTTGTAGAGGAGGCGTTTCCCAAGTCGATCCTGAAGACGGCCGAGCTTCAGCTGCCCGAGGCATCGACCGAGCCCGCTCTGATCGAACGGCTGCGCGGCCTGGCCGACAAGAACCAGGTTCTGCGTTCCTATCTGGGCATGGGGTACAACGGCACGCACACCCCCGGCGTGATCCTGCGCAACATCATGGAGAATCCGGGCTGGTATACGCAGTACACGCCCTACCAGGCCGAGATTGCTCAGGGCCGACTGGAAGCGCTCCTCAACTTCCAGACCATGGTCATGGACCTGTGCGGGATGGCGATCGCCAGCGCGTCTCTCCTGGACGAAGGCACTGCGGCCGCCGAAGCCATGAGCATGATGGCGGGCGCCGCGAAAGGTGATCGCGACCTCTTCTTCGTCTCAGACGAGTGTCATCCCCAGACCATTGCCGTGGTTCAGACGCGGGCCGAACCCGTCGGCATTGAGGTCGTGGTCGGCGACTGGCAGACCTTTCAGCCCGACGAGCGCTGCTTGGGAGCCATGGTTTCATACCCGGCTACCGATGGCACCGCGCATGACTACAAGGCGTTCGGCGAGATGGTAAAGGCTGGCGGTGGCTATCTGGTGGTCGTCGCGGACCTCCTGGCTCTGACCCACCTGACCCCTCCGGGCGAATGGGGCGCAGACGTGGTCGTCGGCAACAGCCAGCGCTTCGGCGTGCCCATGGGCTACGGGGGTCCGCACGCGGGCTTCATGGCCACCAAGGAAGACTTCAAGCGCCGCATGCCGGGCCGGATTATCGGCGTCTCGATCGATGCCAACGGGAACCGCGCTCTGCGCATGGCGCTCCAGACACGCGAGCAGCACATCCGGCGCGAGAAGGCGACCTCGAACATCTGCACCGCACAGGTTCTCCTGGCCATCATGGCCGGCATGTACGCGGTCTATCATGGCCCGGACGGACTCAGGAAGATCGGAGCCCGGACGCATGCCCTGACCACGACGCTCGCTCGCGGACTGGAGAAACTCGGTCACGAGATCACCAACGGCGTGTTCTTCGACACGATCCGGGTAAGGGTGGCTGGACGTTCCGGTGGTGAGGTCATGGCCGCCGCGCTCAAGGCAGGCATCAACCTGCGCGCCTTTGCGGATGGCACGGTCGGCGTTTCGCTGGACGAGACCGTCCTGCCGGGTGATGTGGACGATCTCTTCGCGGCCTTCAATGGAGGTGTGGCTGCTGCCTTCACGGCCGAGCAGATTGCGGCGGACCACGACGCGGCCGGCTTCGGCGCGTTGGCCCGCACCTCGGGATTCATGGAGGCGGAAGTGTTCAACCACTACCACTCCGAGACCGAGATGCTGCGCTACATCCACCGCTTGGAGACCAAGGACCTGTCGCTGAACACGGCGATGATTCCGCTGGGGTCATGCACCATGAAGCTCAACGCCACCACCGAGATGATTCCGGTGACCTGGCCCGAGTTCGGTGCGCTGCACCCGTTCGCTCCCACGGACCAGGCTGCGGGCTACTCGGTGATCTTCAACGAGCTGGGCGACTGGCTCATGGACATCACCGGATTCACCGGCGTGTCGCTTCAGCCCAACTCGGGCGCACAGGGTGAGTACGCCGGCCTGCAGGTGATTCGGGCGCACCATCTGGACCACGACAATGCGCATCGGAACGTCTGCCTGATTCCGTCGTCGGCTCACGGGACCAACCCGGCCAGCGCCGTGATGTGCGGAATGAAGGTCGTGATCGTAAAGGTGGACGAGAACGGCGCCATCGACATGGACGACCTGAGCGCACGGGCGGCCGAACACGCGGACAATCTGGCCGCCATCATGGTGACCTACCCGTCCACGCACGGCGTCTTTGATGCCGAGATTCGTCAGGTCTGCGACATCGTTCACCAGAACGGCGGCCTGGTCTATCTGGACGGCGCCAATCTGAACGCTCAGGTCGGGATTTCCCGCCCGGGTGACTACGGCGCGGACGTCTGCCACATCAACCTGCACAAGACGTTCGCGATCCCCCACGGCGGGGGCGGACCGGGCATGGGTCCCATCTGCGTGAACGACAAGCTGAAGCCCTACCTGCCCGGCCATCCGGTCGTACCGGGCATCGGTGGTGCCAAGGCGATCGGGCCGATCTCCTCCGCACCCTGGGGCAGCTCCAGCATCCTGCTGATCTCCTGGGCCTACATCGCCCTGCTGGGTCGCGATGGTGTTCGGAAGTCCACCGAGGTCGCCGTCCTCAACGCCAACTACATGGCCAAGCGCCTGGAGGGCCAGTTCGACGTCCTCTTCCGCGGCAAGAATGGCCGGGTCGCGCACGAGTTCATTCTGGACATGCGCCCCTTCAAGCGGGATTCCGGAATCTCCGAAGAAGATGTAGCCAAGCGCTTGCAGGACTATGGTTTCCACGGTCCGACCATGTCGTGGCCAGTGGTCGGTACCATCATGGTGGAGCCCACCGAATCCGAGTCGAAGGACGAACTCGACCGGTTCTGCAACGCCCTGCTGTCGATCCGCGCCGAGATGCAGCAGATCGAGATGGGGCTGATGGATCCCGAGGACAATCCGCTCAAGAACGCGCCGCACACCGCAGACGTGGTCATGGCCGACGAGTGGAATCACAAGTACACCCGGGAGCAGGCGGCCTATCCGGCGCCCTGGACCCGCATCCACAAGTTCTGGCCGACGGTTGGCCGCGTGGACAACGCCTACGGTGACCGGAACCTGGTCTGCGCCTGTCCGCCGGTAGAGGAATACGCGCAGAGCATTTCGGAGTAGTACCACGCTCTGGCCTCTGGTCTGGACGGTTCTCAGGGACGGACCGCACACCGGATCTGAGAACATGGCGCGTGATGACACCCTCGCGCGGGGCTGCGGCTCCGGCGAGGGTGTCGTGCGTTTCTATCAGTGGGATCTGCCGACGCTTTCCTTTGGGCGAAACGAGCCGGCGGTGGGCCGCTATCCCGACGAGCCAACTCTGCGCGATCAGGGCTACGACGTGGTCCGGCGTCCGACCGGAGGCCGAGCCGTCCTGCACCATCGCGAACTCACCTACTCGGTGGTGGCCCCGATCAGTGCCTTCACGTCGCTGAAGGCTGCGTACCGGAGCATCAACCTCGGGCTGGTCGAGGGGCTCGCCGATCTGGGTGTGGACGTGAGTTCCGCCCCCCCGGCGCCCGCCCTGCCGCCTGACGCTGGCCCCTGCTTCAGAGCGCCTGCCGAGGGCGAGGTGATGCTGGATGGCGGCAAGCTGGTGGGATCGGCCCAGGTCCGCGTCGGCGACGTTCTGCTCCAGCATGGCTCGATTCTCATTCAGGACGACCAGCACCTTCTGGGCGCGCTGAGGTTGTTGGCCGGGGAGAAGGGTGCGGAGCCTGCTACCCTGGCGGCCTGGCTGGACCCGATGCCGACCGTCGAGACGCTGATCGATGCCGTCGAGTCCGGCCTCAAGTCGGCGCTGACAGGCGACTGGCGCACCGGTGACGGAGAGGGCAGCTTCAATCGATCCATACTGAACGAACGTCGGGCTCATTATTCCTCCCCGGAGTGGACGTGGCGCCGTTGACTCCGGGCTGCGCTCCGGCCTGTCCGGCCGCACTGCACACGAGATCGCAATGACGCGAAGTGCCCAGATGACGCACAACTCCAACGCCACAGATCGCGCCCCGGCTCCCAGCCGTGTGGCCCAGGCCAGGCGTGTGCGCCAGACCAGACGTGTGCGTCAGACCAGACGTGTGCGCCAGACCGGGATCGGGATGGTCTTGGCCGCGGCGACTGCGCTGACGCTTGCCGCCTGCGGGTCTGAGCCAACCGCGCAGATCACACTGCGCCACGAGTGGACACCGATCGCTCCCGCTGGCGATGGCTTCTGTGCTCAGGCGCTCGGCCGAGTGGATGCATTCATGGCCGAGCAGGTCGCGACACCCTTTCAGCTTCCCGCGTCGCGCGCCGATCAGGGCCCCCGGTACGGCGGCACGCTGGTGGTCGGTGGGCTGCAGGAACTGATCGACGGGATGAACTCGTTCGTCATGTCCGACTACAATTCGCGTCAGCATCACGACCATGTGAATCAGATGACGCTGATCACCTACGATGAGGCGTTGAATCCACAGCCTTACCTGGCGGAATCGTGGGAGGTCGCAGAGGATGGCACGTCGGTCACATTCCACCTGCGACGAGACGTATTCTGGCACGACGGGGAGCAGACCGATGCCGAAGACGTCGCGTTCACCTTCCTGCGGGCCAGCAACCCCGAGACCGGGTTCCCGAACGCGGCGTTCTGGGATCGATATGTGGCCGGGGATGCGGGTGTGGAGGTGGTCGATCCTTTCACCGTCACCCTGAGAATGGAGGCCCATGCGGACTTCATGGATCCGTGGCGGACGCTGGCGATCATGCCCGAGCACCTGCTCGGCGATGTGGCTCCATCCGAGCTGGGGCAGCATCCTTACGGCAGCGAATGCCCGGTGGGAAACGGACCATTCGTGTTCCGTGAACACCGCATCAACGAACAGTGGAGCTTTCAGGCTAACCCGGTATTCCCCGAAGCCCTGGGCGGGCGGCCGTACGCCGACCGATACGTGTACCGGGTGATTCCGGAAGAGACCACGCTGATGACCGAGTTGCTGACCGGGAATCTGGACTCCTGGATTCAGGTGCCGCCTGACATGGCGGCCCGCGTGGAGGAGTCGTCGGCTGCCGAGCTTCGGACCTTTGTGTTCCGCAGCGTGGTGTTCGTTGCCTGGAACGGTCGGCGCGCTCCCTTGAACGACGTTCGAGTGAGGCGTGCCCTGACCCTTGGAGTGAACCGCCAGGAGATGGTCGGCGCCCTGCTGCAGGGGTACGGCGAGGTCGCGAACGGAACCGTCCCGCCCTTCCACTGGGCCTACGATGCCGAGATGGGTTCAGCTGACGCGTTCGACCCCCAGGCGGCCGGGGCTTTGCTGGACGGAGCCGGTTGGATGGACCGGGATGGCGACGGCGTTCGGGAGAATGCTGCCGGCACGCCGCTGGAGATCGGTCTGACCTACAATGCCGGGAATCAGCAGCGCGAAGACATCGCCGGGGTCATGCAGTCCCAACTGGCCCGCATCGGCGTGCAGCTGGAGCCGGAGATGCTGGAGATCCCGACCCTGGTCGGCCGAGTGATGGATCCAGCCGTTCGCGATTTCGACGGGCTCGTGCTGGGCTGGGTGACCGAGTTCAAGCTGGACGACCGCGATCTCTTCTCGTCGACACGCCTGAACCAGCCGTTCGCGTTCGCGGGTCTGGAGAACCAGGGCATCGACCAGCTTCTCGAGTCGCTCCAGGATGAACCTGACCGGTCGGTCGCAACTCCAATGTGGCGGGAGTATCAGACCCTGCTTCGTGGGCAGCACCCCTTCACCTTCCTCTTCTTCCCGCAGCGGCTCTCCGCCGTCAGCAGTCGAATCAACGACGCCCAGATGGATGTCCGCGGTGAGTGGATCAATCTCCGAGACTGGTGGATTGATCCGACCCGTCGCCGCTAGTGGAGTGTCTCAAAAGTTCGCGAGTCGAATGCCCGAGACATTTTTGATGCACCACGCTAAAGGGTCGCTGGTGATCGACGCGTCCCCGCGGTCGCCCCGGGTCGCCACGTGACCGGCGACTGCGAATGAGGCGCATCCTGGTGCGTCGGCTGCTCCGCATTCCACCCGTCGTGCTCGGCGTGGTCACCCTCCTGTTCCTGATGCTGGAACTGGCGCCGGGCGACCCCGCCCGCATGATCATCGCTCCCGGAATGTCCGAGAGCACAATTGAACAGATCCGATCCAACTACGGCTTCGACCAACCGCTGACGGTCCGATACGTCCGCTGGATCGGGGCCGCGGCTCGTGGCGACCTGGGCTACTCCATCTCCATGGCGCGGCCCGTGTCCAGCGTGATCAAAGGACTCCTGCCCCAGACTATTCTTCTGGTCGGATTGGCGATGGGAATTGCCTTCGCACTGGGAATCCTGATCGGTACCTGGCAGGCGGTCAGAGCCGGCGGATTCGCGGACAGCGTGCTGAATGGCATCACTCTGTTCTTCCACTCCATGCCGTCATTCTGGCTCGCGATCATGCTGGTGCTGGTGTTCAGTCTGATGGCGAGCCAGTGGGGTTGGCCAATCAGTTTTCCCGCCTCCGGCACCCGCGGAATCAGCTACGAGTTCATGAACGCCGGCGAGCAGTTGGTCGATCGGATCCGCCATCTGGTTCTTCCCGGCGCCACACTCACTCTTGTGATGCTCGGGGGGATATCCAGACAGGTGCGAACCGCTGTCCTGGAGGAGCTTCAGACCGATCACGTCCGCGCTGCTCGGGGCAGGGGCCACAGCGAACGAACCATCCTCTGGCGACACATACTAAGGAACGCCCTCCTGCCCATCATCACCCTGGCGGGCCTCTACCTCCCCATCCTTTTCGGCGGCGCGGTCTTCGTCGAGAGTGTCTTCGCCTGGCCCGGAATGGGGCGAGCCCTGGTCGGGGCGATCGGCGCGCGGGACTTTCCGCTCATTATCGGAATCTCCTTTGTGATGTCGATGGTGGTGGTTCTGGGCAACCTGATCGCCGATCTGCTCTATCTGCGGGCTGACCCCCGGATACGGTATGACTGAGTCTCAACTGCCCGAGGGGCCGGGGCCGGACCCGCGCGCCGCGGACTCCTCGACCGTGCCTCAAGCGGTCGGACGGGCCGGGTCCACTGGATTGATTGTTGGGGGTGTGATCGTCGTTGGAGCGATCATGGCAGCACTGCTCGCTCCCTGGATCGCACCGGTTGATCCAGACCTGCAGGGAGCGCTGCTGACCGAACGCCTGGTCGGCCCTTCGGCCACCCACCTTCTGGGCACCGATCAGTTCGCTCGCGATGTGTTCAGTCGCCTGCTCTTTGGTGCCCGCATCTCGCTTGTGATCGGCGTCGGCGCGGTCTTCGTTTCGGCCTTGGTCGGGACGCTTGTGGGAGGGCTCGCCGGGTTTGCGGGCGGGCGAGTCGATGGGTTGATCATGCGAGGAGTCGACATGGTCCTGGCCTTCCCTCGTCTGGTCCTGTTGATCGTCCTGGTCGCCCTGTTCGAACCATCGCTCGGGTTGATCGTTCTGGTAATCGGACTCACCCAATGGCCCACGACCGCCCGCCTGGTGCGCGGCGAGGTCCTCTCCCTGAAGTCGCGGGACTTTGTGACGGCGGCCCGCGTGCTCGGCATTCCCGAGGCGCGGATCTTTCTCAGGCACATCCTCCCGAATGCACTCCCGCCGGTGCTTGTCGTTGCGGCACTTGGAGTCGGCCGCGCGATCCTCCTGGAGGCCGGACTTTCGTTCCTGGGCATTGGGGTTCAGCCACCAACGGCGTCCTGGGGCAGCATGGTATCGGATGGCCGGAACTACCTGCTGGATGCGTGGTGGCTTTCCACTTTCCCCGGGCTGGCAATTGTGCTGGTGGTGATCGGCTTCAATCTGCTCGGCGACGGGCTGCGCGATCGACTGGATCCGACTGGCGTCACAAGGACGGTTTCGTCCGACGGATCGGGCACCGCGCAATGAGTGGCGCCCCGATTCTCCGGCTGAACGATCTCACGGTCTGGTATCCCGGAGGGGATCAGAATCACATGGCTCTGGACCGACTGACCCTCGAACTTCTCCCCGGACAGCGGCTGGGTCTGGTCGGCGCGTCAGGGTCAGGTAAGAGCACTTTGGCATTGGCCATCCCCGGCCTCCTGCCACCGGGTTCGACAGTGACCGGCTCCCTTCAACTCGCCGGTGAAGAAGTCGTCACTGCCTCCCCCGAACGGCTCAGGCGACTCCGGCGCGAGGTTCTGGGACTGATCTTCCAGGATCCGGTCGGGGCGCTGGATCCGGTGCGAACCATAGGCTCGCAGCTGGACGAGGCGCTCGCTCTGCAGGGCGAACCCCGAGGCTCACGAGGGGCACGGAGTCTCGACCTTCTTAACGAGGTCGGACTCTCGGATGCCTCGCGGGTTCTGACTTCATTCCCCCACCAGGTCTCCGGTGGCATGGCCCAGCGTGCGGGGATCGCCTTGGCCCTGACCGGGAGTCCAGAGCTGCTCATCGCCGATGAGCCGACGACGGCGCTCGACGTCCTGACTCAACGTCACATCCTGGATCTGCTGGCAGGGCTCTCAGAGTCGCGCGGAATGGCGCTGCTTCTGGTGAGCCACGATCTGCCTGTCGTGGCCTCGATCTGCGATGAGGTCGCGGTCGTCTCCGCCGGCCGAATCGTCGAGTCGGGCGCCACCCACGAGATCTTCCGAAGCCCGCAGCACCCTGCCACCCGGACCATGGTCGAGGGCGTGATGACGCTTCGGGGAGGCCGGTCGTGAAGGAACCATTCCTTCAGATTCAGGGACTTCATGTTACCTGGCCCGCGGACCATCGCGGAGGTGCGGCCGTGGACGCGGTCCGCGGCGTCAACCTGACCCTGGCTGCCGGCGAAACGTTCGCTCTGGTAGGAAGTTCGGGAAGCGGAAAGACCTCGCTTGCAAAGGCGGTACTGGGGCTCATTCCGAGTCGGGGTTCAATCCGGTTTAAGGGACGCGATCTGTCCGATTGGCTGAAGTCCGATCGGGCGGGCTTTCGTGCCAGAGTCCAGCTCCTCATGCAGAACCCCGGAGCGGCGCTCAATCCCCGCATGTTGGTGGGGGCTGCCATCGGCGAGGTCCTCTCCGTTCATCGCCCCGAATTGGGGCGGGACTCGATCCGGAATGAGGTCGGCGCCCTGCTCGATCAGGTGGAGCTATCACCTGAGTGGATGGACCGCCTGCCCCATCAGATGAGCGGGGGTGAACGACAGAGAGCCTCGCTGGCCCGGGCTCTGGCCGTAGGTCCGGATCTGTTGATCCTGGACGAACCGGTGTCATCGCTCGATGCGGAGATCCGGGGGCGCATTCTGGAAGTTCTGAAAAAAGTGCAACAACTTCGCGGACTTGCGTATCTATACATTGCCCACGACCTCGCAATGGTCGCTTCGGTCTGTGAAAGCGTCGCAGTGATGCACGAGGGCGAGATTGTGGAGGTAGGAGAAACCGCTGTTGTGTTCTCTCGCCCGGCTCATGTCCGGACCCGGGAGCTGCTGACAGCCTCTCCGGCCTGGGAAGGCGCTGGGGGGCAGTTCGGGACCTGATGTGTAAAAATTCGGTCCCGCCCTTGAAGAAGGGCTTGACACCCGCCGTTGAACCTCGTCATTATGCGCCCTCTTGAAAAACGTAGGAATCAGGTTTTTGCTGCGGTGTACGCTCCGCAAACATTCAGTTCATTACCCTTCGGCTGGAGGTCATCTTGACCGGTGTGACGAGTATTTATGCAATGCTGCTTCAGATTCCCGGGATGGAAGCGGCGGATCTGACGTGGCAGGAGCAGATTTCGCAGAATTGGGATGCCACGGGTTTCATGCGTTGGCCTCTTCTCGCGTGTCTGCTTCTCGGCCTGGCCGTCATCGCCTGGAAGTTCGTTGACCTGCAGGGGAAGAGCAGCAAGACCAAGAAGATTCTCAAGGAAGTCGACGAGCTTCTCAATGAGAATCGTCTTCGCGAGGCGCTCGACCTGACCCGTGACTCCAATGCCCCGGCGGCCAAGATTCTTTACGCTGGCCTTGAGCGTCACGACGAGGGCACCGATCGCGTCATGAAGGCCATTGAGAACCAGGGCCTGATTGAGCTGAGCCGCCTTGAGAAGGGTCTCGTGATCCTCTCGACGCTCATGAACGTTGCGCCGCTCCTTGGTTTCCTTGGAACGGTTATCGGAATGATCATCGCCTTCCAGTCGATCGAGGCTGCGGGCGAGGTTGAAGCAACGCTGGTTGCCGGTGGTATTAAGGTCGCTCTGCTGACCACCGCCATCGGTCTTGTGATCGCGATCCCGGTTTCGATCGCCCACAACTACTTCGTGGCGCGCATCGACTCCCTTGTCATCGACATGGAAGAGTCCGCGCAGAAGATGGTCGACGCCCTGCACAACATGGGTACCGCCTCGTAGGTCTTCGGACACACCAAGCTGGTCTTAGAGGCCCTCCGGTTCGCCGGGGGGCCTCTTTTTTTGTTTCCTGACGAGTTCGCCCGCATACCTTCTGTGTCCCCTGGTGACCCGTCCGACCCTGGGCGGATAGGACAGGCTCGCGCCCGGTTGACCCGGTGGTGTATTGGCGGTGAACAGGGGTTCTGGGCCGGCGTGGGCGCGGGCGTCGAGCGGCTCGGGGGCGGGGCCCCGGGACGGCCATGGGCACGGACGCGCTGACTCCTGGATCGGACGACTTTCACGGAGGTGGTGTCGTGGAGGGCGGTCCGGTGTAGAATCGAAGCTGCACTCCGTGACCGCGCCTCGTCCTCATTCCCCGCCCTGAAGACCTCCGCCCCATGGCTCGCCGTCTCCCGTCGCATCGCCGCCCGATCGATCGTCCTCGTTTCTCCGTCACGGGTCGCTCTGTCATCATGGTGGCGGTACCGCTGCTCCTCGGGGCGGCGGTCTGGACGGGTGCGGATGCGCGGCCGATTGAGACATGGGATGGGTCGCCGGAGGCGCTTATTTTTCCGGGTGGGCGGGTGGGGGGTGGGTGGGTATCAGAGCCTGCTGCCGACCCGCGAGTCGACTCTGCGTTGGTCGAGATGCGGGTGGGGCGGTTCTTCCACGCATCAGACCTGCTGAAGAGGGTCGCGGCAGATACGGCTCTGGATCCGTCGGGCCTGTTCCTTCTGGCCAGCGCCGAGGCGGGCTACCGGAACTGGGCCGGCGTCATCGACATCCTGCAGGACGCACCGTGGCTGGACTCCACAGCGGGGGCGTGGGGGATGCTCGGACGGGCCCGGCAGGCGCTGGGCCGGGATCAGGGGGCCATGGATGCCTATGCACGCTCATTGGCCGCTGACGCCACTCAGTCCGCCGGGGCTCGACTCCGTGGAGATGACCTGACCACTGACCGGCGTGTCCGGCAGGCGCGCCTGGCCGGACTCTACGTGGCCGCTGGAAATCATACCGGAGCGCTGTCGATTGTGGACCTGCTGGCCGATTCGGCTCCGGTACTCGCGACCGCCGTGATGGTGGAAGCCGTGGATGGTCCCATTGAGGCGGGGGACACGGCCTTCGTTAGAGCGGCGCTCCTGCGGGTCGCCGTCCCGGGCGAACGAGACCGTCTCTGGGAGGCACGGGCGCTAAGCACATTGGCTGCTGTCGATACCGCTGCCGCGATCGTTCGCTACGAACAGCTCCTCGAAACGATTGAGCCCGACGTGCGGAAATCGATCGTGCATGAAGCACTGGGCAACATCGCCCTGGCTCGACGGGATACCGCAAAGGCACGGTCGCACTTCCTCGCAGGACTGACCCTCTCCCCGACATCCAACACCGGGGCTCGCTCCGGGGGCCACCTTGTGGACTTCGGCGGGATGGACGCCGACCTGGCACTGATCGCGGGCCGCGCGCTGGATCGATCGGGGGATGGCCGCCGCGCCCTGAGCGCCTACGATCGGCATGTTCGACTTTCTCGCCCTTCGGGTGCGGAGCCTGACGTCCGAGCCAGGGTGGAACGCGCCCGCTTGGCGGCGACGGTTTCGTCCCGGGTAGAAGAGGCAGTCGAGGAATACCGTGCTCTCGACGAACACCAGGATCCGGAGATCGGCGCCCGAGTGCTTGAGCTGTGGGCGGGTCTGCGGCGGCGCCAGGGGCAGTCGGGCAACGAAGCGACGCTTCGCGAGTGGCTGATCGAACGCTATCCCGACACCGATCAGGCCGCGCAGATCGTGTTCATGCGGGGGGACGCCGCGCAGGATCGTCGCGACTGGGCCACGGCGCTCAGACACTACCGGCAGGTCGCCACCATGGCCCCTGAACGGTCTCAGGCGGGGATGGCGCGGATGAGGATCGGGCAGATTCTTCTGACCACTGGCGAAACCGCGGCGGCCGAAGATACCTACTCGGCCTACCTCGAGGACTTCCCCAACGGCGCACGCTGGGAGGAAGCCAGCTATTGGGCCGCACGCACGCGCGTGAATCTGGGCAGGACGGAGACCGTCAGGCCGCTTCTGGCCCGCCTTCGGACTGAAGAGCCATTCGACTACTACACCGTGGTCACCGGACAGCTGTTGGGTGAGTCCTTCCAGGTCCCCAGCCTGCCTCCCGGTTCCATGGAGATGTCGCCCGCCGTCCGCCGCTGGGTCGATCAGGTAAAGCTCCTCGCCGCCGCCGGATTCAAGGCGGTCGCCGATCGTCATGTTCAGCGAGTGATCGATGACGCGGTCACGGGCGACGTGTCTCAGCAGGATCGGCTCGCGCTGGCTCACGCCCTCAATGAGCTGGGCCGCACGATCGACGGAATCAACCTGGGCTGGGCTCTGCGCCGAGAGGGGATGCCCTGGAGTCAGACGCTTCTGTCCGTGGTCTATCCGTTCCCCTTCCGGGAGATGATTGAGCTTGAAGCCGACGAGTGGGGCCTCGACCCGATTCTGGTCGGGGCACTGATCCGACAGGAGTCGGCCTTCGTGGAGGGGATCAAATCGAGTGCGGGCGCCGTCGGGCTGATGCAGGTAATGCCGGCCACGGGTGCCGAAGTCGCCCGCAAAGTGGGACCCAGGAACTTCACGCCTGCCAGCCTTGAGACCGCCGAGGTGAATCTGCACCTGGGTGCGCGCTTCCTGATCGACATGCTGGACCGCTTCGGGCCCGAGTTGCCGCTGGTTCTTTCCGCGTACAATGCCGGACCTACCCGGGCGAATCGCTGGAAGGACTATCCCGAGATCACCGAGCTCGATCGCTTTACCGAACGGATCCCATTCGCCGAGACGCGCGGGTACGTGAAGAACATCACCCGGAACCTGGCCATCTATCGGGCCATTTACGGGGACCGCACCATCCTGCAGTAGCCGGGAAAGTTTGACGCCAACGGAGGTGATGTCAGTGGGAGCGATGCAATTCGTCGTGGTGCTGATCTGGGCCTTGAGCGGGCTCTTTTCGATCGTGGCCGGCGCCGCCCTCCTGAGCTATGTGGTCAGGACCTGGCAGCAGATCGGCTCTGATCGCGAGGGCTCCTCCTCCGACCGGATTCTTGATGGGATCGACCAGCTTCGAATCCAGCTCGACGGCATGAGCGACCGGATCGCTGAACTGGAGCGGCGCCAACTTCCGCCCGGTGACGATGTGGTCAGCGGCGACGATTCATGAGCCTTCGCACACGTTTCTTGGCGTAAACAAAGGTTTCCTTGCACTGGAGGCATGGACCGGCGCATGCTGATTCCCCGGTGGGCACACCGGATGATTCACTCAGCAGGAGGCAACGCCATGTCAAAGGGCACCGTGAAGTGGTTCAACGACTCCAAAGGCTACGGTTTCATCGAGGAGCCGTCCGGCAAGGAGGTGTTCGTCCATTTTTCGGCGATTTCCAGTGATGGATTTCGAACGCTGGTTGAAGGCGATCAGGTCGAGTTCGAACTGCTGGAGACGGAGCAGGGGCTGCAAGCCTCCAATGTCATCGCTGAGCCGTGATGCATCCGACTGAGCCGTGATGATCCGACTGAGCGGCGTTAGCACCTCCTGAGCCGTGATGCATCCGACTGAGCGGCGTTAGCACCTCCTTGAAGTAGCGAGTGCTACTCCTGCGTCGGGCTGCCTTGCTCAGCCGGCGCCTCACGGCTCACCGGTGAGGCCGCCTGCACGGTTTCTCGAAGGGCCGTTGGTTCACCGTGATCGCGCCCCCCGCCTTGTTGGTGGGGGGCGTTTTCTGTTTGGGGCTCGACGGCGCTTCGCTTGTCATCGCTGGGTTGGGTGGGTCGACTTGCTTTGTTGGTTGGTGATGGGAGAGCGGTCGCTTGATGGGGGGGGATGGCTAGATTGGGGGGGTCGCTTTTAACTGATCGCCTTTGCTTGACGCTCACCGTGCAGATTCCTCCTAGAACCCGGCCGCGCCTTTTTTTGATCGACGCTTATGCGCTGATCTATCGGTCCTATTTCGCCTTTATCAGTCGCCCGCTGACCAATTCGCGGGGGAACAATACGTCGGCGGCGTTTGGGATGGCTCAGTTTTTGGAGTCGCTGCGGGATGACTACAAGCCGGATTACTTGGCGATCGTGTGGGATTCGGGGGACTCGTTTCGGGGTGAGATCTACCCGGACTACAAAGCGACGCGCGAGAAGATGCCGGACGACCTGCGTTCCTCTCTGGAGGGGATTCGGGAGTTGGTGGAGGCCTACAACGATCCGGTCGTGGAGCTCGATGGCTACGAGGCGGATGATGTGATCGGGACGCTTTCGCGGATCGCGAAGGGGAAGGGGATCGAGTCAGTCATCGTGTCCGGTGACAAGGACTTCTATCAGCTGATCGACGAAGACGTCTCGCTGATGAATCCGGGGCGTGGCGGGCCGACGGGTGTGAATCAGGAATGGGTGGGCGTCGAGAACGCTTCGGAGAAATTCGGCATTCCACCGTCCAAGGTGATCGACTACCTGGCCCTGATCGGCGACTCGGCGGACAACGTGCCGGGAGCTCCGGGGGTGGGGCCGAAGACGGCGCTCAAGCTCCTGGAAGAGTACGGCGATATCGACAACCTGATCGCGCACGGATCAGAGTTGAAGGGCAAGAAGCCGCGCGAGGCGATGACCGAGCATGTCGACCAGGTGCTGATGTCTCGCACGCTGGTGACGATCATGCGCGATCTGGACATCGATGTGGACTTCGAGACGCTGAAGGTTCAGGAGCCCGACCACGCCCGCCTGCGCGATCTCTTTATCGACTTTGAGTTCCGTCGGCTGGTCGAGAAGTACACGGCGCTGGCTCTCGATTCCGACACGCTGGAGAGTGAGACCGCGGTTGAGGCGGAGTACCGAGTGGTCGCGGATCCTGCAGAGCTGACCGATGTGATTGCTCAGGCGCGCGAAGCGGGACGGATCGCGATTCGTGTGGCGCACAGCACGGATCACCCGATGCGCTCGCGGGCGACGGGACTGGGGCTGTCACTGGGCGGAGGGAAGGCGTTCTACCTGCCCTTTGAACATCGGAAGGGCGGCATGCTGGAGTTGGCCCTGGGTGACGCGCCGAATCAGTCCGTTCCGAATCTTCCGGATCTGATGTCCCCCGCGATGGCGCCGCTGCGCGAGCTGCTGGCCGATCCCTCCGTCGAGACCGTCGGGCATGATCTCAAGGGAGATCTGACGGTGTTGTCGCGTGCGGGTGTTGAGGTGAATGGGTCGATCTTTGACACCATGATCGCGTCGTATGTGGTCGATCCGAGTCGGCGATCACACGGACTGCCCGAGCTCTCCACTGAGCTGCTCGTGTTCAAGACCACGCCGCTCGAAGACGTGGTGGGCAAGGCACGCAAGAAGGTGCCCTTCGAAGAGGTCGCCCTGGAGGCCGCTGGACCCTGGATCTGCGAGCAGGTCGACTGCGCCGAGCGACTACAGGTGGAGTTCGGCAAGGAGCTGGAAGACGGTGCGATTGAGGAACTCTTCCGAACCATCGAGATGCCGCTGCTGCGCGTGCTGGGCCGGATGGAGCAGGACGGAATCGCGATCGACACGGACTTCTTCCGAGCCATGAGCGAAAAGCTCAACGGTGAACTCGCTCTGCTGCAGGACGACATCTACAAGGCGGCCGGCGAGGAGTTCAATCTCAATTCGCCGGTCCAGCTGCGAGAGATCCTCTTCGACAAGCTCCACCTCCCCGTCCTCAAGAAGACCAAGACGGGAGCCAGCACAGACGCGTCGGTTCTCGAGGAGCTCGCAGCCGAGGGTCACGAGGTGCCGCGGCTGATGATGGAGTTCCGCGAACTGGAGAAGCTGCGCGGCACCTACGTGGACGCGCTGCCCAAACTGGTAAACCCGCACACGAAGAGGATCCACACCTCGTTCAACCAGACTGTGGCGGCCACCGGTCGGCTGTCGTCGAGCGATCCCAATCTCCAGAACATTCCGATCCGAACTGAAGTAGGGCGGGAAGTGCGGAAGGGATTTGTGGCCAAGCCCGGTTTCCGACTGGTCGGAGCGGACTACTCGCAGATCGAGTTGCGGGTGCTCGCTCACTTCTCTGGTGATGACGCATTCGTGCACGCTTTCCGAAACGGGATCGACGTTCACAAACAGACGGCCGCGGTCATTTTTGAGGTACCCATCGACGAGGTCACGTCTGACATGCGCGGGCGCGCCAAAACCATCAACTTCGCCACGCTCTACGGGCAGGGCGCCTTTTCGCTGGCTCGCCAGCTCGGCATCGCCCGCGACGAGGCGCAGGCCTTCATTGACCAGTATTTCGAGCGCTTTGCCGGTGTGCGCGGATTCCTTGATGAGCAGGTGGAAAAGGCCAAGACCGAAGGATACGTCGAGACGCTTCTGGGCCGTCGCCGCTACATCCCCGAGCTGCGCAGCTCCAACTGGAACATGCGCGCGTTTGGGGAGCGGGTCGCGCAGAACACCCCGATCCAGGGCACGGCGGCAGACATGATCAAGAAGGCCATGCTGGATGTCGATCTCGCATTGGCGGAGGCCGACACTGAGGCCCGAATGCTCCTGCAGGTGCACGACGAATTGCTCTTTGAGGTGCCCGAGGACGAAGTTGATCGAATCGCCGCGCTCGTGGTGGACAAGATGGAGCAGGCCGTGCCGTTGGAAGTGCCTCTGGTTGCTGAATGGGGAGTGGGGCAGAGCTGGTACGACGCGAAGGGGTGAGGCTGGGCCTGGAGGCCTGCGCGAACCGATAGATCGCAATCCCATCGGAGGGGGCGTTGTGAAGAACCTGTACAGGAAGTTTCGCGGGCGGTTCGGGCTGGGAATGTGGGGCGGGCTCGGCGGCGCTGTGACGGGTGCGGCCTGGTGGGGTGTCACTTCAGTTATTGGAAACGCCAACCACTTCTTCGCCGGCTTGGCGGGCTCCATGGGTGTCTGGGCCGCTTTCGGAGCCTTTTCTGCGATCGGGTTCGGCGCTGTACTGGCCGCGATTGGATCCAGGACCACTCTCGCGAAGCTCCCTGCTTTCCGGACCGCTCTTGTCGGGGCCGTCGCCGGCGTGTTCGCTCCCACCGCCTTCCTGCTCCTGATCGGCGTGAACGTCTTTCAGATCGAGACAATGCTGGTGTCGGGAGTCAGCGGGCTGCTCGGCGCCGCACTCGGAGCGGGGATCGTCATCGCCGCGAAGAAAGCCGATCGGGATGAGATCGGCAGCGGCCCCGATGTCGGTCAGATCGAAGCCGGAGGATCTGCCCCTTTCGCGCTCGTCGTTCTCCTGGTCGGGTCGCTTATGGGCTGCTCGCCCGCGCCGGACGCGGCTGGCACTTCTGGTGAGATTCCGCCGACCATCAGCTTCGAGATCCCCGAGTGGGCCGGATCCGCGTGGCTCAAAGGCAACACCCACGCGCACACCACCGAGTCCGATGGCGATTCGTCGCCCGAGGTGGTGGCGCGCTGGTACAAGGATCACGGCTACGATTTTCTGGTGCTGACCGATCACAACGTCTTCACGGATCCGGCCCGGCTCGACCACCTGACGGACTCCACCTTCATGCTGATCCCGGGGGAGGAGGTCACCTCGGGATTCGACGGCAAGTCGGTTCATGTGAACGGACTGAACATTCCGCACGTGATCGAAGCCCGCCGTGCAGAGAGCCTGGTGGCCACCATTCAGGCCAACGTCGATGCGATTCGCGAAGTCGAGGCCGTTCCGCACATCAACCACCCAAACTTCGAATGGTCGTTTGGCGCAGAAGAACTCGCGCAGATCGAGGGCGACAAGCTGCTTGAGATTCACAACGGTCACCCCACGGTCCACAACGAGGGGGGCGGCGACACGCCTGGGATGGAAGAGGTCTGGGACATCCTGCTCACGGGCGGAAAGCGCATCTACGGGATCGCGGTGGATGATGCGCACCACTTCCAGGGCGAGTTCGCCGCGGATCGTGCCAACCCGGGTCGGGGTTGGCTGGGAGTCAGGGCCGGCGCTCGCGATCCGGTCGCGATCATGACTGCCATGGAGGCGGGCCACTTCTACGCCAGCACGGGCGTGGAGCTCGATGATCTGGCCGTGACTGCCAATCGAATCGAGGTCCACATTCAGCAGCGCGGCAACTTTCGCTACACCACCGAGTTCATCGGGGTCGGAGGAGTATCACTGGGACAGAGTGTGGAGAATCCGGCGATCTACGACCTCACCGAAGATGTCGGATACGTTCGCGCCAAGGTCACGAATTCCATGGGTGACGTGGCGTGGACTCAGCCGATGTTTGTTGAGGGGAGATAGGCCCCGAGAACGAGTCCCGTTCCGCCATCCCTGCGCCCAACCGGCACGCACAAACTGTCTCTTGAGATGACTGAGAGCCGGCTCTGTGAACCATGCCCGCTCTGAGGATCTCGTATCCGTCGGAGCCGGGCGAACCGGCTTCCGCATCCACTTCAGGACGGAGAGGCAGCCATGAGTCGTTCGGTGAACAAGATCATCCTGGTCGGACACGTCGGTCGCGATCCCGAGGTCCGTGAGACCAAGACGGGCAAGAAGGTCGCGCACTTTTCCCTGGCCACGAATCGGCGGGTCAACGAAGGCACTGAGGAGCGCACCGAGTGGCATCGGCTGACGCTCTGGAACGGACTGGCCCAGTTGGCCGAGGACTACATTGAGGCGGGCGACCGGATCTACGTGGAGGGTCGCGTGGAGTACGACAGCTACGAGCGCGAGGGAGTGACGGTCCCGTCGGTTGAGATTCACGTCAACGAGATCGTGATGCTCTCGAGCAAGGCACAGGCGGCCTGAGGACTCGGGGCGGGGCGGTCGGCGATCAGCCGGCGCCCCGCTCCTGGCAGGCCTCGCGCGCAGCCGGTCCGTGCAGGTCGGCGGTCGTGCCCTCCAGCAGGCGCCGACATGCCGCGCTTCGGTGGTGCTTTAGAGCCAGTGCGCCGTGCGTGGCAAGCCAAACTACACTAGAAGCCTGTTGAAGAAGTGGGGCGAGCCGCGTTACGAGCGCCATGGGGCCAGATTCGAGGCGGATCGCCGAAGACATAGCCGTCAGCTACGTCGAGGCGGTCCAACGAAGAAGATGGCCCCATGCCGCACGTAACCCATAGGGCGAAGGGGGGTTCGGTGGTCCATGCTGCGTCTCTCCTCCTCCCCGTAGCTTTCGCTACGCCTCGTCGTCGTTCCTGCCCTGAACACACCGAAGACCCCTTCGCGCGGCCGCACCCCACTTCTTCAAC
>JBDNHE010000144.1:0-5698 GCA_041688945.1 Gemmatimonadota bacterium
TCGGCAGGCCGCCAGCCCTGAACGAAGTCCTCGTAGCTGTAGGATTGGTGAAACTGCACGAACTCCACCCGCTCCGGCGCGCGCTCGCGGAGCAATGCGTAGGCGACCCGGCGGGCCACATAGGTCTTTCCCACCCCGGGCGGTCCCTGGAGGATCAGGTTCTGGACCGAAGCCAGGGAATCCAGGATCGCGGTGAAGGAGGCACGGCTCATGAAGAGCCCCTGCATCGCGTCATCGGAGGAGTAGGGCCGAGGCGCGGCCACGGACTGGGGCGTTTGCTTGGAGTCAGCTCCTTCCTTGGCCTCGAACACTTGGCGAAGCCAGCCGGGGTGCGCGGTCATGTCGGTCAGGGTCTTCACGGGGCCGCTCAGACCTTCGGGGAGCGCCCAGGCCTCCCGGGAGTCCCACACGACATCCCGCACGTGCTGGAATTCGTCCCGTGCATCGGAGAACCGGTAGTCCCCCTCAACCACGCCGGATCCCAGGACGCGGGCGCCAGCGCCGCGGGCAAGGATTCGGTCCCCTGGTGCCATCTCGTGCGCAAACTCCCAGCAGGCGAGGGCACTGTTCGTCGGATTCGCCGACTGCATTTCAAGCCGAAGGGCGTCGAGGAGCACGTCGCGCGAATCGAACGCCTTGAGGTCGCCAACACCGTCCCACCCAATCGCGGCGATGCCGTACCTCTCGAACTCCGGCCAGAGACGTCCCCCTGGCCCCGCCGACAGAAGCCAAACCTTGGCAGAGCCAAAGGTCTCCCGAAGCCATGCCTCATCATCGGTCTCGGAGGATTCCCCGGAGTCGGGGTCCTCCGCAAAGCTCGAGTCCCATCGCTCGCGCAGCGGTGGTGCGTAGAAGCCTCCCCCCTCGGCGTTGTATGCGTCGCCCAGGGACTCCCGAACCTGAAGAAGCACACGATCTACCGCGACGCGATCGCCGTAGTCGATGTCCTCGCTGTCCAGGCCCGCGTGGTCGATCAGCCCCTGAACGATCTCCTGCTTGTGTGTGCGGCTGGCCGAGCGCTCGAAGGTCTCCGGGAAGAGCAGGTAGCTGAGCATGTGCGGGAGCATCCGGGTGCCCCCCTGCGTCCGCCCGTCCAACCACTCCGCGTGACGGAAGGGGTCCTCCAGCAGCTTCTCGCGACTGGCCCGGTCCAGCGCGTACCAGTCCCGAAGCATGAGCACGAAGTACACCATCTCTCGCCACCGGTGCGTGAACCAGGCGGTCCCCGGTCGGATCAGGCCGGTGTCGAGCGGCTCGCCGAGGGCTGGATGAGCGGGATCAAGCTCCTCACCCGACCAGGCGTACACCGTGCGAATCTGGTGGCGCTTGGTATCGGCCCCCATGGCACGGACCGAGGGGACGAGATGGGTAACCCAGAGCATCTCCGCGAAGAGCTTGCTCGTCTCGGGCGGCGCAACCTCGAGCTGCTTCTCCAACTTGCTGAAGAAGTCCCCCTCTCCGGTGTCGAGCGCCTCGGTGTAGAAGGTGACGAGCTGCTGAACGACTTCTGCGGTCCAAAGGTGCTCGTCAGAGAAGATCGCGCCTTCGTTCAGGAGGCAGCGGTCGCGCCAAAGGGCGGCGGCGGTCAGGACGGGGGCGACGTTGGATGGCATCGGAGTAGGTCGTGGTGGGAGTCGTGAGCCAGCATGCGGATACTACGGGGAAGGTGCGACATGGGGCGAGGAATACACTTGGCAGCGGATCACGCTCAGCTCAACGTGATACGGCTAAACACCAGTCGTCCCAGCGGAGGTAGGCAGAGCGTGACGCGCATCTGCGCTGTTCCTGGCCTGGGCCAGCGGCTCGGTCGCGGTGATCGGGGGGATTGTGGCATCCTTCTACTGGGACGTGGCGACGGGTCCGCTTCTGGTCTGTGCGTTTGGCGCGGTGCTGATCGTGGCGTTCATGATTCGGCCCCTGGTGGGGGCTCGGCCGGGCACGAAGGTCTATGTCGCGCTTCTGGATGAGGGGGAGGAGTAGCGGGCGCCGATCACAGGGGTACTGCACAAGGGGGATTGGGGCGTCCTGCCGCAGGGTGGGGGCACGGGGCTACCGGCGAGGGGGTCTGCTGAGTGCGCTTCGTCGCGGCTGTCCTTCGTCGCGGCTTTCGGCTTCGTCGCGGCTTCGCATGGGTACGCCCCCCACCCCCCGGATCCCCGCGTCGGGCCCGCTCGCCACATGGACTGCGGTACGTCGGGGCTCGCTACGCGATCGAGGACGCTGGGGCTTTCGTTGGGCTGAGATTCCGGGTCCTCGATCAAGTACCCGGTGCGGGGATCCGGGGGGTGGGGGGCTACCTCAGCGGGGCTTGAGGTTGATGGGCACAGCGGCCGCCCTCGGTTGGTAACCGGGGTGCAATCGGCTCACATCACCGGGGCGCTCGATGGGTGAGCGCGTTCAGAAAGTGGATCGGGTGTGACAGACAGGGAAGGCGCGCGTAGGATTAGGATGCGGGTGAACCGATGTCGGAGGACGGGGACCATGGTGCATGATGTCGGATATCGGGAGTTATCCAACATTGTCCTAGCACGCGGGGAGGGAGCTGAATGTTAGAATCGTTGCGAGCGCTCCTCTCGGATCCGTGGACCTACGGCTTCGTCGCTGCCCTCGGAGTGGTCTTGGGCCTGATCCGGCTGTACTTGGAGCGACGGATTGTGGCCGGAGTTGACCACCGCTTTGCCGAAAGGCTTGAAGCGCACAAGCAATCTCTGCAGATGACGGCGGATGTTGCGCGGTATGAGCTAGAGAAGGACCTCTCGCTTTCCAACCTTTACACCGCGAATCAGCACGTGGCAGCGGTGGAGGTCTATCGAGCTATCCGGCAGGCCCACGGCTATTGCGCGAATCTTCGTGGTGTTCGGCAGCAGCTGACCTTTGAGGAGTTCAACCGCGCTGACCTGGCTGCCCATATGACGAGGTTCGAAGTTCCCCAGGGGAAGCAGGATGAGGTCTTGGTGGTACTCGGTCAGGACAGGTCTGCTGCGATTGAGAACATGCGGGAGTACTTACGTCTGATGGAAGTTCAGCGCGCCGAGAGCAAACTCGGCGAGGCAAAGAATGCAACCTACCTGAACGAGTTGTACTTCGAAGATGCGACGATCGACGTGATCGATTCATTCTTCCGCGTTTTGGACGATTGGATGGCTTACATCGTTCTCCCTGCGAAGGGCGAAGCTCAAGGAGATTTACCCCACAAGGATTCGCTCGATGAGGCTCTAGAGGCCGTCCAAGTTGCACTCCGTGCGCACCTGCAGGGCTCCGGGAGCCATGGCGCCGACGGAAAGCTTCGGCCGCCCCGCAACGTTGGATAACAAACGGTTACCGCCTACGTTCGCTGCGCTCACTCCGGTGAATCACGGCTTCGCTTTCGCTCAGCCGCGCCGGTAACCTTGAACGTTATATGCCATTACCGAGTCACGCCGCGCCAAATGAAGCCAACTAGGTCTCCATAGGAGGTAGGATTGAAGGAAGCGGATTCCACCGGGGGCTCCCAGTCCCTCTCAGACCTCGTAGAGCGACGGATTCGGGAAGGGGATCAGCAGTTGGAGGATGCGGCCGAGCGCTTCTGGACCGACCCCAACCACAACGACCTCGCGAAGCTGTTTCGCCGTGCCACGGATGTCCGCGCTGTTTCGGAGCGGGGCGTTTTCTTGGACATCCCCGGTACGGATCACCGTCTCCATGTGGTATGGCTGCCCGACGCCTCCGATTCGGTGGTACTCCTCGAGATTGTGAACCTCAGCTTCAGATCGGTGTCGGAGGCCTTCGACTGGAGTTCCGAGTCTTCCGCCGAAGACGCCGCGCACTTCCTCGCAGACCAACTTGATCGGCTTGGACTCCTACGAGGTGACTTCAACCCGGATCGGCTCCTTGGCTCGATCTCCGAAACACTCCTGCGGCTGATCCGCATGCGTCGGGGCGAAGGCGGCCCGAGGGAGATAGAATACGTCGCGTACCTACCGAATGATGGGTGGGCCGTGACGGATTCCGGACTCGACGCGCTTCGACCCTACGACTACTTCGTGCACCGCAGCCAACTGACGGATCATCACCTCGTCAATCACGTCAGTCGCAAGACTTGGGCGAACGAGGTTGAGGTTTCGAATGCCTTTAGCTCTGCGTCGCTCTTTCACAGACAAGAGGATGAGGAATCTCCTCCAGCGGCGAAGTCGGCTGAAGACGGGCCGCCGAGCTCTGCAGGGGGCGAAGGCATGGACGAATTGGGGGTGTTGAAGCCAACCGTGTTCATTGCCAGCTCAGTCGAGTCGCTCCCAGTGGCTAGTGCGCTTCAGGAGAACTTGGACTTCGACTCGGAACCAACCGTTTGGACCCAAGACATTTTCACGCCCTCCGAGTCGGTTCTGTCCTCCCTTATGAGAACCGTTGGGAAGCATCGATACGGAGTGTTCGTGCTCACGCCGGATGATGTCGAGATGATTCGTGATGCCCGTGTGCCGAAGGCTCGGGACAACGTGATCTTCGAACTGGGTGTGTTTGTTGGTCGTTTGGGGATGCGGAACTGCTTCTTGGTGGTGCCGAGAGAGTGCGGATTGAAATTGCCCAGCGACCTATCTGGTATCGTGACTGTCGACTACAACCCCAATCGCTCAGACGACAATCTGGTCGCGAGCCTAGGCCCGGCCGCGAACAAGATTCTCCGGACTCTTGGTGTAAGGATCCAGGGCAGTCAGGGTGCCACTGATGACTCCTGAGACCGCTGGTCGAGTTCGCCCCCCCCTGCAGGGCAGGGGCGGAGCGTCACAGGTTTCGGCAAATCGGGCCTACCACCGTTCGCGGAAAGCAACCGCACATAGCAAGAAAGTTGCCGCCTCCGTTCACTCTCGCTCACTTCGGTGAATCACGGCGCCTTCTGGGCGCCGCGCCGGGAACCCCGAACCGTTAGCAACTGTGTTGAGCTTGGAGCTGCTGAAGGGGCAGTTCCGGATCCCATCGACGTCCGTCGCGGACCATGGCGTTGAGGATGGTGAGGGGCTTCCGCATGCAGGCCACCTGGGCCACTTTCGGCGGCTTCCCCTTGCCACGGAGCCGCTCGTAGAAGACGCGGATGACGGGATTCCACTTCGAGGCGCTCCAGATGCTCAGGTACAGCGCGGAGCGGACGGGAGCGCGGCCGCCCCAGATCATGCGTTTGCCTCTCATGAGACCGCTGTCCCGGGGGAAGGGGGCGACGCCGACGAGCGCGGCGATCTCCTTGTGCGAGAGAGCCCCGAGCTCGGGGAGTTCGGCGATGAGCGTCCGGGCGAGGTTCGGGCCCACCCCGGGCACCTCCCGCAGCAGGTCACTTTTGGCCTGCCAGATCGGACTGTTCCGGATGAGGTCATCCAGATCCTGATCCACGTCGGAGAGCTGGCGTGCGAGCCAGCCGATGTGCTTCTTGATGCCCTTCTGCACGGGCGGAAGCGCGAAGCCCAAGCGGTTCTTCTCCGCGGTGATCATGTCGATGACCTGCCGCCGTCGCCCCACCATGGCGTCCAGGGCCCGCGTCGCTTCGTCGGGGAGCGCCCGGACCGCGGGCCGGACACGTTCCGCGAAGAGTGCGAGGATCCGGGCATCGAGTGCGTCCGTCTTGGCGAGCTGACCCGTGGACCGGGCGAAGTCCCGGACCTGCCGGGGATTGGCCACCACCACCGGGACCTCGCCGGCCGCCAAAGCGGCCGCAGCCGGAACCTCGAATCCA
>JBDNHE010000145.1:0-87633 GCA_041688945.1 Gemmatimonadota bacterium
CGCCCAGTCGCGGAAGTAGGCCTTTCCGTAGCGCCGGTGCAGGTGCAGGAAGAGGGCGACGAGTGCCAGCGTGATGACCACCTGAAAATAGGCAGCGGCCAGTTCGGTTCCGACCAGTTGGGGTACGCTCAAATCCATGTGGTAAGGAAACCGGGTGTGGCGGGGGGATCAACGGTGCCCGCTTCACCCTTCGTCGACCGAAGCGGCTGGGATTCAGTTCACGAGCTCTCCGGTGACGTCGAATCAATCCCACGTTCGGGGCACTTCGTAAGACGGTTCTTGTGATGCCACCCTGAAGCGCAGCACTATCGGAGACCCTTCCTCCATCGTCCGGAAACCAGATATGAGGACCTCACGCTCGGCTCGCTTCTTGATCGCAGCCACCGCAGCCCTTCCTTGCGGCGTCCGTGCCCGTCGGTGCGCAGGAGATGACCAACCTTCAGGTGCTTTCGTCGGATATGTCGCGTGGGCAGGTAACGGGGAGCATGCGCGGGTTTACGCAGGCGCTGGGCGTGCGTTGCAGCACCTGCCACATGGGTGAGGGGGGCCAGCCGCTGAACACCTACGACTTCGCCTCGGACGATAAGGTCAACAAGGTGAAGGCCCGTGAGGTGCTGCGGATGGTTCAGCGGGTCAATGAGACGATCGCCGCTCTCCCTGATCGGTCCGCCGGGGAACCGATCGTGACCTGCGCCACCTGTCATGGTGGAGCCCGCGTGGGATGGCTTCCTTGAACGCGAAGAGTTCGGTGCCGCCCAGCGGTTCTACGGACTCGCACTGGGCTACTACGAGGGAAGCTGGCGCGGCCACATGGGGCTGGCTCAGGTGGCCGAGGCTCGAGGTGAGACGGCTGCGGCTCGAATGCACTACGGCCACGTGCTTGAGCGGGATGCCGAGAATCGGCAGGCTACGCGGGCCCTTGCCGCGCTCGGGGGCGGAGGCGACTGATCGACCGACTGGCATGCATTCGTCAGCGCCTGCTCGCACCGGCGATTCTCTTGCTGGCCGTCTCACTTCCGGTCGCAGTTCAGGGCCAGGATCAGACCATTCTGGTCGAGGATGAGGGCGGCGGTGCGCTGAACGCCGCCGAAACCTGGATCTTCTATGGCCTCGACGGTTTTCGCAGCCTGGTCGTAGAGCCCGGGGGACGACTCGTTCTGACCCCTGACGCCCTCCGGGGATTCCGGCGCATCGTGATTCGGCATTTGGGCTATCGCTCGGTCTTCATCTTTCCCGAGGACCTGGCTGACGTACAGGTCGTTCGAATGCAGCGGGAGGCCGTTCGGATCGAAGGGGTCACCGCGACGGTCGGACGGGAAGCCTGTCCGGTAGGAGATGACCCGGAGGCGCGGGCACGATGGTCAGAGGTGGTTCGGGGCTACGCCCTTCCCTTCGGACCGCGGACGACCTCGGCGCGGACCACGGTTCACTCTGACACCAAATCCGAAGCTCTGCTTTTTTCCGGACCAACGGTTCGTGAGCCCGGATGGTTCACGTTGTTGGGAGGGATCGATCCCCTGCAGGACTCGCGCCGGCCGGTTGCCGTGCAGGACTGGATCGCCACGCGAGGACTGGTGACCCCCAATCGCTATCCCTTCATCACCCGGTTTCTGAACTGGACCTATCCACGCTTCGACGGACCGGACGCAACTTTCTTCGCCTCCAGCTACTTCATGGAAGAGTCGACGTTCCGTTTCCTGACCCGCGGCGAAGAAATGATCCGGTTCTGCTTTGCCGGAGCCGACCTGAGCGGCACCGGCCGTATCGAGAATGGGCGGGTGGCCGAGATCGCATGGAGCTTTGGGAAGTTGGATCCCGAAGAGAGAGCGGGCGGGAGAGCGGTGTTCGATACGAGCGAGGACGCCCCACCCTGGCTGGTCCCGACCGAGGGCCTGTACTACCGCTTGGCAAGCCCAGGGAATCCGCTCCTCTACTACCGTGAAGTCACACAGTTCGACGACTGGACGATTCGCTCCACGGAGCGGCAGGACGGGCGGCACCCACCCTCATGAGCCGTGGACGGTGCGCGGCCCGAGGGTCCATGGCCCACCCTCGGCCCTGACTCAACCGCCAGACGTCACCCGAGTTGATCGAGCTCGACCCCCAGTGAAGCGAGCTCAGCTTCGACCTCACCCAGCCGCTCCTGCGCCTCCGGAAAGCCGATCAGCGCACCGTTGGGGAGCGCCATCTCGTAGAAAACGCGGGCCTTCGTAAGACTGTCGATCGCGGCTTCGGGCTCGTCCTGTCGGGCGGCCTGCAGCCCGTGCAGGTAGAGGATCTCGGCGACCATCCAGCACCGCAGCGTATCGACCTCCCCGGCGGGTGCGACCGCGAGGAAAAGGGCTTCCTTGTTCAGCCCAATAAGTAGTTCGAAGTCGAACCCCGATTCACTGGCCGCCTCATAGAGATCCTGCCGAATAGAGGCGGTATCGGCGCTCCCCGACAGAATGCGGCGGCGCAGGGCAGCGAACAGGATGCCAAGCATCTCAATCTGCCTGACGATGTAGTCGGAACGGATCATCGGAGAACCTCAAAGCGGTGCGGATAGACTCCTGATTCTATCCACACAGGCCGAATCCGTTCCCGAAGACGCTTCGCTGCGCTGCGAGCGGAGGGGGCCAATCGCCCTGAGCAGAAGCGGCCCCCGATACCCAATACATCCCGCTCAGCCGCCCTCAACCACCTTCTTCAGCGAGACGGCGTTGACGCAGTAGCGCAGCCCGGTCGGCCCAGGGCCATCCGGAAAGACGTGTCCCAGGTGGGCACCGCAAATGTTGCAGACGGCCTCGACGCGGGTCATGCCAAGACTGTGATCCCCGTTGTATGCCACGGCGTTCAGTTCGATCGGCCGTGTGAAGGACGGCCAGCCAGTCCGAGAATCGAACTTCTCCGAAGCGTCAAATAGCGGCTCGTCGCAGCAGAGGCAGGCGTAGATGCCGGGCTCAAAAAGCGAACACATCTCGGACGCGAATGGTCGCTCGGTTCCAGCGTCACGCGTCACCCGGAACTCTTCGTCCGTGAGCATCTCGCGCCATTCGACTTCCGTTTTCTCGACGCGACGGGGCGGGGCGGCGGAGCCGCTACGGGTCATCTCGAGAACTGCGGTCCAGTTGAGCATCGCATTCGTTGACGGGGGGAGTCACGGGGCCCGGTGCGGCCACTCGTGGAATCTGGAAGCCCCTGAACAGGCTGGGAGTTCCCGGCGCTTCGCTGGCCAGATAGCAGGCAGGATTGAACATACGGGGCCCTTCAAGGGTCTTCAGAGTACGGGCCTTTCGGGGTCGGGCTACGCCGCTCAGCGTTGACGCCCGACCCCGGTTGCGCTCAATCTGACCGTTCCAGCAGATCCATCAGACCGGAGTTCGAAGCGGCATGCGTTCCAAGATTCGCGCACTTTCAGGCATCGGCACGGCCCTCGCGGCCGTAGTCACTCTCGTCCCGGCGCTCTCTGCCCAGCAGATGGCGTCCAACGACCCGTCCCCGCAGCTCCTGAACGAGCTGACCTACCGCATGGTCGGCCCGACTCGCGGCGGGCGTGCCACCGCGGTGGCCGGACACCGGGCTCATCCTTCAACCTTCTACATGGGTGCCACCGGCGGTGGCGTCTGGAAGACGGAAGATTGGGGAGTAACCTGGCTGCCGGTTGCGGATGACTATCTGGAGACCGGCTCAATCGGCGCGATTACGGTGGCGCCGTCCAACCCCTCGGTCGTCTACGTGGGGACCGGATCAGACGGGCTCCGCTCCAATGTGATCGTGGGCAAGGGGATGTACCGGTCCTCTGATGCCGGGGAGACCTGGCAGAAGGCGGGGCTCGACAACGCCGGCCAGATCGGCGCGGTGATTGTGCATCCGACCAACGCCAATCTCGTCTACACGGCTGCCATCGGTGATCCGTTCGCCAACAGTGACATGCGTGGCGTCTTCCGTTCGCAGGATGGCGGAAGCAACTGGGAGCGCGTGCTCTTTACGTCGGACAGCGTGGGTGCGGTCGATCTGGAATTCCATCCGACCAATCCTGATGTGATCTACGCCGGCATGTGGCGTGGCCAGCGGCGGCCCTGGACGATCATTTCGGGCATGCAGGAATCGGGACGCGAAGACGGCATCTGGCGTTCCGAAGATGGCGGGGACACCTGGGAATACGTGGCGCTCGGACTCGCCTCGGGGCTGATCGGAAAAATCGATCTGGCGGTCTCTCCGGCCGATCCGGATCGCGTCTATGCGCTGGTCGAGACGGAAGACGCTGAAGAAGGTCTGTACCGCTCTGACGATGCCGGCCGCACCTTCCGTATGGTCAGCAATCAGGGCGGAATCATGGACCGCCCCTTCTACTACACCAACGTCGACGTCAACCCGATCAACGCCGATGAAGTCTGGGTCAGTGCCACGCAGTTCTGGTACTCGCCCAACGGCGGAGAGAGCTGGGAGCGTCGTGGCACGCCGCACGGCGACAACCACGATCTGTGGATCAATCCCGACGACCCGATGATCATGGTGCAGTCTAACGACGGCGGCGCCAACGTGACGCGCGATGGTGGTGCGTCGTGGTCGACTCAGATGAATCAGCCGACTGCCGAGCTGTACTCGGCCGATGTCGACAATCGGTTCCCGTACTGGATCTACTCGGGTCAGCAGGACAATTCCACGATCCGGATCCCCTCGGACCGCACGCACGAGTCGTCGCTGAGTGGTCCGAGCGGCTACTGGCAGGCGGTTGGCGGTTGCGAGACTGGCCCTGCGGTACCCCGCATGGACGACCCCGACATCGTCTACGCCAACTGCAAGGGACGCTTCGGTCGTTACTCGGCTCGGACCGGCCAGGAGCAGCAGTACTACGTCGGTGGCGAGAACCTGTACGGGACCAACCCGGCCAACCTGAACTACCGCTTCCAGCGCGTCGTTCCGGTCGAGGTTTCCCCGCACAATGACGACATCGTCTATCACGGTTCGCAGTACGTGCACATGACCGACAACGGTGGCCGGACCTGGACCCGGATCTCCCCTGACCTGACGGCCTTCCGTCCGGAACGGCAGCAGGTGTCGGGTGAGCCGATCACGCGGGACGCTACCGGTGAGGAGCACTACTCCACTCTCTATGCCATCGAGGAGTCTCCGGTCCAGCGCGGTGTGATCTGGGTGGGATCCAATGACGGCCCGATCCATGTCACGCGGGATGGTGGCCAGACGTGGACCGACGTCACACCTGCCGGTCTGCCTCCCGAGGGTCGGGTGCAGACGATCGATCCTTCACCGCACGATGCGGCGACTGCCTATGTCGCGGTCTACCGCTACCTGATGGGCGACTACGCACCCTACATCTACAAGACGGACGACTTCGGACAGAGCTGGACCCGCCTGACAGATGGTTCCAACGGCATCCCTGGAGACTACCCGACGCGCGTGATCCGAGAGGATACGGAGCAGCCGGGCCTGCTCTATGCGGGCACCGAATTCGGGATGTTCATCTCGTTTGATGACGGCGCCAACTGGCAGCGTTTCAAGCAGAACATGCCCGTCACGCCGATCACCGACATGAAGGTCCATCAGGGAGATCTGGTGGTCTCGACCATGGGTCGTGCGTTCTGGGTTATGGATGACCTTTCCCGTCTTCGACAGATCGCAGCCGGGATCGACGACACTCGCCCGCACCTGTTTGCGCCGGAGGATACGTACCGCTCGCGCGGGGGCGGCTTCTTCGGATTCGGAAATGATGCGGCCATCGAGCCACAGTATTCGGCGAACGGTCTTTACGTGGACTACTGGGTGCCCGAAGGATTTGGTGGTGAGATCACCTTTAGCATCCATGGGGCAGATGGCGCCGAACTCGGCAGCTGGCCCGCCAGCAGTGCCCAAGGTCGGGGGCCGTCAGGTGCGCCCGGCGGACATCGCTGGGTCTGGGACCTGTCGATCCCAAGTCCGACGGGGCGCGGCGGGCTCACTGTGTTGCCGGGGATGTACGAGGTGCGGATGACGGCCGGTGGACGTACGCAGGCGCATCGTGTCGAGGTGATCATGGATCCCCGCGTGGCCGCCGACGGCGTCACGATGGATGATCTGCGTTTGCAGCTTGAGCTGTCGAGGGAGGTCGCCGAGACCATGGCAGAAGCCGCCGATGTGAATGAGCGCGTGCAGGCCGCGGTCGCCCGGGCCCAGGGGCGGACGCTGGAAGAGCTCCAGGGGCTCGATGCCCGACTCAACCCCAAGCAGGGTGGCAGCTACCAGCGGCCCATGTTGCTGGCCCAGCTGCAGTACCTGTACTCCATGTTCAACCGCGCAGATCAGGCTCCGGGGGATGACGCCTATTCGCGCCACACCCAGCTCCGCGAAGAGTTGGCCTCGATCATCGCCGAACTCGAGCGACTGGAACGACTGATCACCTGACACTACACGCGGACGCCTGGTTGTCCGTAGTGGGAACAGGAAGCAAGAAGACGGCGGTCCGCTCAGGCGGGCCGCCGTCTTTCTTTCATCCAGGCCTGCCAGGATCAGTCGTCGTGTTGGAGCCGATCGGTCAGCCGACTCCGAAGCTCGGAAATGTCGACAGGCTTCATCAACACCCCAACGCCTTCGGCTTCGACCAGCGCGACTGCGTCCAGGGTCAGTGTCCCGCCGGTCATGAAAACGAGCCGGTTCGTGATGGTCGTGTCGGAGGCCGACAGCTGTCGCAGCATATCCATCCCGGTGATCTCGGGCATCATGAGATCGCAGAGAATCACGTCGAAGTCCGCGTCCTGCTCCAGAATCGTCATCTCCATGAGCCTGATGCGCTCGATCTCCGCCAAGGCCAGGCCCCTCATCTCTGTCGGTCGAGATCGACGACCAGAACGGAGAGTACGTGTTCTCGATCCAACCAGATCCGACGGCCCGCCAGTCTGGCGACGGCTGCGCGAAGTCCATCATTCTCAATTTCGACATTGATCGAGCCATGGTGGGTCCCAACCAGTACTCGCTCCAGGACTTCGGTCCCGTCAAACAAATTCCAGTTAAGGACGAAATCGTTCTGGTCGAACGAAAACCCGGCGGGCAGGTAGGCTTCGAGTCCGGGCGGCACGACTCCGGGCGGCGCGTCGATCAGGGCGGCCATGTCCCCACCCTTGGCAGCCTGCCGAACTGCGTTTTCCACAGAAAGGACACTCTGAAGAACGCCGGATGCTTTCCGCTCACGGGCGAAATCGACGGCAAAGGGGAGGGCTACTCGAAGGGCGATCGCCACCAGCGAAAACGCGATGACCGCCTCCACCACGGTGAAGTGCCTGCGGGGAGCATGCGGCAGATACTGCCATCTCCCATCATTCATTCTCACCCCGCAGGGCTTCCAGGGCCCCCCGCATGAATACCGGGAGCGAGTCGCTCGACTGATAGAAGACGACCTGGCCTCCGCTTCGAGCACGGATACGGAATGTGCCGGGGTTCACCCGCGTGTAGGTGATCCCGGAAAGTGGTTCACCGGTCTCGCTCAGGACATCGGGCAGTCGACCTTCGGCTCGGCGGAAGGCGTGGATTCTGGCGACCTGAAAGGCGACCAGCAGCTGCAGGCCCCCCTCGATTCGCTCCGCCGAGGCCTGGGGCGGCCCCGTCGGGGCCAGAATGGCTGGTGGCATCACCCAGATCCACACCGCCACCACGAACAGCAGCCCGGCGAGGGCAGCCCGCCGACCCGTGGTACGCCTTGGCGGTTCCCACTGCTGGTGTTCCTTGGCGTCCTCCATGCGCAGCACGTCGGCGAGCGCCAGACTTCTGGCACGCTCGTCGCTGAGCTCTTCGCGAGGGGGTGGCCTGCGGTGTAGGTCCATGGTCCGAAATGATGAGGTGAAGGAGAAAGATACGCGCTTCGCGTGCAACAGACCAACGATTCTCTCGTCAGCGGCCAGATCAGCAATCCCTCCTGCGGACACCCTGTGACGACGGAGTCTGGCCAAAAGTCGACGACCCACTTCCAACCTGACCGGACCCATAGTAGTCTTATGCATATGATCACGGGGGGTGACCCCCGAACTCAGGAGTAGGTGAATGAGCCTGGAACTGCTCAAGGGGACGCTGGACGTCCTGATTCTGAAGACTCTGACCTGGGGACCTCGGCACGGCTATGGGATCTCCAAAGCGATTCGTGCGATGACGGGAGACGACTTCAGCATCGAGGAAGGCGCCATGTATCCCGCCCTTCGAAGGCTCGAAAAGAAGGGTCTGCTAGAGGCTTCATGGGACGTCACCGACACGGGACGCGAGGCAAAGTTCTACGACCTCACCCCGTCGGGGCATGCCCGACTCGAGGTCGAGGTTCGTACCTGGGAGCGCTATGCGGCCGCCATGTCACGCGTGCTGACGGCCACCGAGCCCTCCGCCTGAAATGACCCGCCAGCGACCCCACCTTCACGGCGACCGCCCCGATGTCGGCGAACTCCCGATCCGCGAAGACGTGGATCGGGAGCTTCGGAGTCATCTGGAGATGCGGGCCGCGGAACTGATCCAGGAGGGGTGGGAGCCGGGAGCCGCGCGGGCAGAAGCAGAACGACTCTTCGGAGACATTGAGAAAGCACGACGGGCCAGTGAGTCCGAAACCAGGTCACGGGATCGCGCGCTTCGACGCGCGTACAGATGGGAGGCGGTGATGCAGGATGTGAAATACGCGATCAGGAGTCTGAAGCGAAGTCCCGGTTTTGCCACCGTGGCGGTGATCACTCTGGCCCTGGGAATCGGAGCCAACTCGGCAATCTTCTCGGTCCTGAACGGGGTTCTCCTGAAACCGCTGCCGTATCCGGCCCCCAACGAAATCGTCTGGATTCACGAAGCGCATGACGGGCCGGGCGCCGGTCCCGGGCCGGTTCCGTGGACCAACTTCGTGGACTGGCAGGCCCAGACCAGCACCCTTGCCGCGATGGCCGCTTTTGGAGGCGGTTCGTCGCCGGTAGTCGGGGGTGACCAGCCCGTAAACGTGAGCGCGGCCAGTGTTTCGCGCGACTTCTGGGGGGTCTTCCCGATTCGTCCGGTGATGGGGCGCCTGACCACGCCGGACGATCACGTGGAGGGTGCCAACGGCGTGGCCCTGCTGAGTGAGCGCTTCTGGCGCAGTCAGTTTGGGGGCGACCCGTCGATCGTGGGCAGTTCGCTTGAGGTCGGCGGTCGAACGGTCGAGGTGATCGGGATTTTGCCTCTTGGGTTCAACTTCCCATATGACGCGGATGTCTGGGACACCGTGGAACGATTCCCACGGGCGACCAGCCGGACGGCGCACAACTGGCGGGTCGTGGCCCGCCTCGCGCCGGGCAGCAGCATTGGCCAGGCGGACGCAGATCTGGATCGGATCTCGGTGCGAATGGTCGAAGGGTTGGCCGAGGACGACTACGATCTGGAGGGCGCCATCGTGGTCCCGCTGCGCGAAGAGATTGCAGGGGACTCCCGCCGACCGCTCTTCCTGCTCATGGGTGCCGCGCTGATGGTGTTGCTGATTGCGGCGACCAATCTGGCTTCGACGCTCCTGGCACGGGGCGCAAACCGCGGTCGAGAGCTGGCTGTGCGCGCATCCCTGGGTGCGGCCCGCGGTCGGCTGATTCGTCAGCTGCTGACCGAGAACCTGGTCCTGTCGATCCTCGGGGCAGGGGCCGGGCTGGTCCTGGCCTTCTTCCTGATCGGCGTGCTCCGGCAGGTCGGATCAACCGTGCCCCGGATCAACGAGGTCGGTATCGATCCGGCGGTCATTCTCTTTACCCTGGCTGCTGCCGCGGCCACCACGATCATCTCCGGTCTGCTCCCGGCGTTCCGCCTGTCCGAGGGTGGGCTGGCGTCCCGCCTTCGATCGGGGACTCGGGGCAGCACCAGCGCACGCGGCCTGATCTGGCGGGTCCTGATCGGTGCCGAGGTCGCGCTGGCCCTGGTTCTGCTTTCGGGGGGTGGTCTCCTGATCCGGTCCTTCCAGCAGATCATGGCGGTGGATCCCGGCTTTGAGGCCGAAGGACTCTTCACCGTTTCCAGCCAGCTCTCGGCTGAGCGCTACCCGACTCTTCCCGACTACTCGGCATGGTATCAGCAACTCATGGTTCAGTTGGAGCGTCGACCGGAACTCGCGGGTGCCGCTGTGACCACCGTATTCCCGCTGCAGGGAGGATACGGGACCGGCCGGGTGAATCTGGACAACAACCCCGAGGACTACGTGGTCGGCGGGGCCTACGTGGCCATCTCTCCGAAGTACTTCGACGTGATGGGCATTCCGCTGGTGCGGGGACGCGTCTTCACCAACGACGATTCGGGCCCTGAGGGCATGCACGTGGTGATCGTCAGCGAATCCTTTGCCGAGGATGCCTGGCCCGGAGAAGATCCCATCGGAAAAGTCATGACCAGCGGGGGGATGGATAACTACTGGGAAGACACGCGCTGGGCTCAGGTGATCGGCGTGGTCGGCGATGTGAGGTACGCGGCTCTGACGGGAGACGTGCAGCCAGCCTACTACTTCCCGATTTACCAGCGGCCTTTCCGTTCCCGTTTCGCCTTTCACGTGGTGGGGCGTGGGGTCGCGGGCATGGGCGATGCGGTTTCCGCCGTCCGCGAAGAGATCTCACGCCTGGATGGGACTATTCCGCTGGAGGTGACCTCAATCGACGAGCGGGTGGCGGGCTCGCTGGCCGAGCGGCGGTTCATCCTCCTGATCCTGGGCGGGTTTGCCGGGCTGGCACTCATTCTGGCGAGTATCGGGATCTATGGTGTGATCTCTTACAACGTGGCCAGCCGCAGTCGTGAGATGGGGATTCGTCTGGCGCTGGGCGAGACACCCGGTTCTGTCCGGGGCAGCGTGTTGAAGACCTCGTTCATGATGGTCGCCGGAGGGCTGATTGTCGGGGGAGCCGGCGCCATCGGCGGAGGCCGTGTGGTACAGAGCTTCCTCTGGGGGGTAGAGGCCGGCGATCCGTTGACGATTGCTGCGGTGATCGTGGTTCTCATTGCGGCGGCGCTACTGGCCGCGTGGATCCCGGCCATGCGCGCCACCCGCGTCGATCCGATAACCGCCATGCGCGCTGAATGAGTGAGGTCATGTGTCGGGACCCGAAGTCTGTATCGCCAACATCGGAGTACGGCAGAGAAGGCTGAGGCTATGGAGTGGGCTCGGAGCCCTGGCCGTCACCGCGGGATTGGTGGTGGCAGTCATCCTCCTCGATGCGCCCCGCCTCCTGCGTCTGGGGATCTTCGTGCCGGCGGTCGTCGGTGCCCTGGGGGTCTTTCAGGCGCGCGAAAAGACCTGAATCGCGCTGGCATCGCGCGGTCTGCGCGACATGGATGATGGCCCGGTTGCGGTGACTGACGAATTGGAGCGTGCAGCGATCGTCCAGCAGGTGGCCAGGATCAAGCGACGGGCGATGGCGCTGGCGACGGTTGTCACCGTGGTGGCCTTGGTCCTGTAGGCGCTTCGCCTCATGTCGCCTTCGGACAGGTCCTGACTTGGAGCTTCCGCTCCGATCTCTACCGATTCAACCCATCAGGGCGTCCACCAGTAGTTCATCTTCAGGACGAAGATGTTGTCGGGCTGCGCGTTGAAGAGCCCGCTGACGTCATCTCCGAATCGGAAGTCACCCTCGCCAGCAAGGAAGTCCCGTCGCTGCTGCTGCCAGGCCAGAAAGAGCGTCGAGCCCGGCCGCCATTCCCATCGCAGCACGGCGGTGCCCCGCAGGCTGCGGAAGTTGAAGTCCAGGTTGGGCAGCTGGTTGTCCAGGTCAGCCCTTCGTGTGAACTCGTAGCCCTGCGGCGCGGCCAACTGTCCGAGATCGCCGTAGTCACCCGCTGCGATCAGCGGCTGCACGAAGGTCTCAAGCGAAAGCCGCGGCGTGAAGGTCACGTTGAGCCGAGTCACCAGGGCCAACTGGGTCTGCTCAATCGGGGCGAAGATGTGCGCCCGCCCAAAGGTCTGCGTGGCGTTGGCGTCGGTGATGGTCCCGACGTACTGGGCGTCGCTGAAGGCGCGCGTGAACTGAGGGCCGGTCTGAATGTTCCAGCGATCCGACCGATAATTGACGTTGAAGTTCACTCCGGCGTTCCAGCCGTTGTATGCGTCGGACTGGCCGTTGAGACCGAAGCCGAAAATGATCGACTCACGGGCATCGGTGTTCAGGGTGAGGTTGCCCGCGAGGTCGGACGGTCGCTCCATCAGGACGCCTCCTCGGGTCGAGCGGTCGTCCATCGCCGAATAGCCGCGGTTGATAAGGAGCCGTCCGGCTGCAAAGCCCAAGGTGCGGAAGCTCACGTTCAGGTAGGTGAACGCGGAAATCCGCTGCCAGTCGTAGTTGTGTTCGACTCTGTTGCCGAGGGTGATGGCGTAGTTGCGAAAGAAGCCGCCCGGCTGGGTCTGCAGGTATGTGACGTTTCCCGCGAGGTCCCGGCGATCCGTTCGAGTCTGGAATCCCAGGTCGTTGACTTCAAAATCTGGGCTGGTGGTGGCGACTGCGATGTTGCCCCGCCAATGCTGACCCGATTGACGGGCCAGGCCGGCTCCAACCGAGTAGCCGGTCATGGATGTGGCATCCGTCTCGACTTCCAGGTAGTCGGCGTCTGGCCGCTGGAAAAAGTGGTTGCCGGCCCGTTGCACCCGCCCGATCGCTTCGGGAGTGCCCCGGATTGTCGACCCGATTGCGGTGGCGGTCAGAACCCATTCGCGCTCGGCGAACTCATGGCGAAGGTCAAAGCCGCCGGCGTATGCTCCGCTTCTCAGTGAGTTCTTCAAAATGTCGCTGTCCAGCTGACGATTGGTCGCCGTTAGCATCCCGCCGATCGAGGTCAGGCCGCCGTTCATGTCCTTCCGAACGCGACCGACCAGATAGTTGGCGAGCGGCTCCGACACGAAGTCCTGGTCGGCCCCCGAACCATCCAGATAGCGCGCGGACTCTTCGGAGGTCAGCGCCTCGATGATTCCGATGTTCCATCCGCTCTCGGTCTTACCTGTGAACTTGGCCGCCCCCAGGATCCGCGTGGAACTGGGGTTGTCCGCCTGGTTCGATGGCGCTCGCAGCTGCGGCGTGCGCCCGATCCGACGCGAGTAGAACAGGTTGCCACCCGATGTGTTCTGTCCGAAGTCAAAGATCTCGCTGCCCTCGACAAAGAACGGCCGGCGCTCCTGAAAGAAGGTCTCGTACACACCCAGATTCACCACAGCCGGGTCAACTTCCACCTGACCAAAGTCGGGGTTGATTGTCGCGTTGAGCGTCAGGCTCGACGTTACCCGGTAACGAAGGTCGACGCCCGCGGTGATCGCCTGCTCGCTGTCCGTCCGGAAGGGATTGGAGCCTGGATCCACATGCTCGGAACGTGCGACGGTGTAGGGCAGGAGTTCGAGTGGATTCCCCTGATCGACATCTCGCACACCCTGCAGGTGTCCATAGGTCGGAATCCCGCCACGTTCGGTCTTGGGCGTAAACGTGCTCTGCGCGTATTCACCCCGCCGACCGATAATGCGTTCAAGCAACAGGCCCCAGGTCTGCGGCGCGTCGCCATCAGAGAATCGAATCTGACTGAAGGGGATCCGATACTCGGCGCTCCAGCCTTCAGCGTCCACGGAAGTTTTGACTTCCCAGACGGCGTCCCATGAGTTGTCGTCGGACTCCTTGCCTCCGCTCACGGACTTCACGGCATCCCGCTGAACACCGGAGGGGTTCACGTCAAAGACGAATCCCGTCCGGTGATCGTGGTACGAATCAATGACCACTCCGAACCAGTCCGAATCCTGTAGCGGCATGTCGCGCCGGCCGAGGCGCGTCTGGACCGCACCGCGATCGAACAGCCGGGCGCCAATGTAGAGTGCGTCGCGATCAAAGAGGATTCTGACTTCCGTCCGTTCGCTCACCGGGGACCCTTCTTCGGGATCCACCTGTCGGAACTCGGAGATCACCTGCGCATTCGCCCACGCCGCGTCGTTCAGGAAGCCATCAAGGGCAATCGGGCCATTCCGTGGCACCGCCTGATGAAGAGGCCGACCGGCCATGTGATCCTGCGCCAAGCCTGGTTGCGCCATCACGGCGACAAGAATCAAGCTCGCGCACCCGTTTCGAACTGCCCCCATCCCATCCCCCAGATCCTGAATCAACACCAACGGGCCTCACTCGGCCCTGCGAACGCTCATCGAACTACACATCACGTATGTGTACCCTACGAGAATAGGGGACCGGAGTGCGCCCGAAAAGGTTGGTATGCGGCACGGTGGCAGGGCAGTGGGGCATCTGGCGCGGAGGGACGGAGGGAGTCACGCTATGGTAGACTCGGAGGTCGATGAGCCCGAAACAGACAGAGATCTGAAACGGGATCCTGGACCGGATCTCGCGGGTTAGGCTTGGACCAACACCGATTCCTACCGCGAAGGCCTCCCATGCATCGTTCCATCCGTTCGTCCGGATCTGCCCTGATTCTGGCTCTCCTGTTGCTCCCGGCCTCTGCGCGAGCCCAGGCGGTTCAGGCATCGCAGTCAGCAACCGTTTCCCAGTGGATTGCGGAGGCGCACTTCGAGGTCGAATACGACCGGCCGGTCGCGCGCGATCGTGAGATCTGGGGCGGGCTGGTCCCATGGAATGAGGTCTGGACCCCGAGTGCCAACCTGGCTCTCAAACTGGAAATTTCGCGCGACGTGATGTTGGCCGGCCAGCCCCTCGCGGCGGGAAACTATTCGCTTTGGCTTGAGCCGCGGGAGAACGGATCTTGGCGCCTGCTTCTGAACGACGCACTCACGGTCGCGCACAACGTGATCCCCGAGGACGGATGGGTCTTTGAGGCCGAACTCATGCCGCGTCGGGCCGATCACATGGAGGCCTTGGCGGCCTACTTCTCAGACGCCGACGGACGAGAGGGTGCCCTTGACATCCACTGGGGCAGCACTGCGATTCGGATCCCGATCCTGGTACCGGCAGGCTGAAGCCAGAGCCCGGCCGCTGAACCCAGCCCTTCGGCTGAGTATGTGACGAAGGTCTGACCACCGTCACAAAAACCACGCGGCCCGACCCGGATTTCTTCGGGGCGGCCTGTTTTTCAGCGCACCAGCTTCTTGTACTTCAGCCGGTGGGGCATCTCGGCCGCCGGACCCAGTCGACGCCTTCGGTCTTCTTCGTATTCCTGATAGTTTCCGGGGAACCATACGACTTCCGAATTGCCCTCGAAGGCCAGCATGTGAGTGGCGACGCGGTCCAGGAACCAACGGTCGTGGGAGACGACCAGGACGCAGCCGGCATAGCGCAGGATGGCGTCCTCAAGCGCACGCAGCGTGTCCACATCCAGGTCGTTGGTCGGTTCGTCCAGAAGCATGACGTTGCCGCCGGTCTTGAGCAGCTTGGCCATCTGAAGGCGATTGCGCTCTCCGCCTGACAGCACGCCCACCTTCTTCTGCTGATCGGCCCCGCGGAAGTTGAACCACGACAGGTAGGCGCGGCTGGGGACCTCCACACGTCCGAAGTCGACCACGTCGGCGCCGTTCGTCACTTCCTCGAACACCGTCTTTTCGCCGTCCAGGTCGTCTCGGCTCTGGTCCACGTAACTGAGCTTGACCGTCTCTCCGACCTTGAGCGTTCCGGAATTGGGTTCTTCCTGGCCAGTCACCATGCGGAACAGGGTCGTCTTACCCGCTCCGTTGGCCCCGATGATTCCGACGATCGCACCGGGCGGCACATCGAAGGTGAGGTTGTCGATCAGCAGCTCGTCGCCATAGCCCTTCGAAATCCCCTCGGCCCTGATGACCACATCACCCAAACGTGGTCCCTTGGGAATCAGGATCTCGGCGGTCCTCACCTCTTCCCGCTCGTCGGCAGCCAGCAATGCCTCGTAATTGTTCAGGCGGGCCTTACCCTTGGACTGCCGGGCGCGAGGTGCCATGCGCACCCACTCCAGTTCGCGATCGAGCGTCTTGGCACGATTGGAGCTGGACTTCTCCTCCATTCGCATCCGCTCCTGCTTCTGCTCGAGCCAGGAGGTGTAGTTGCCCTTCCACGGAATGCCCTTGCCGCGATCGAGTTCCAGAATCCACTCGGCCACATTGTCCAGGAAGTACCGGTCGTGGGTAATGGCTACGATGGTGCCCGGGAAGGCGGCCAGGTGGTGCTCCAACCAGGCCACTGACTCCGCGTCCAGGTGGTTGGTGGGCTCATCCAGCAGAAGCATGTCGGGATCTTCCAGCAGGATCTTGCACAGTGCCACCCGACGACGCTCACCACCGGAAAGCCTGGAAACCTCGGCGTCGCCCGGAGGCAGACGGAGCGCGTCCATGGCGATCTCGAGCTTTCGGTCCAGATCCCAGGCATTGGATGCGTCGATCCGGTCCTGAAGCTTGGCCTGCTCCTCGATGAGCTCGTTCATCTCTTCGTCGGTCGTGACCTCGCCGAACTTCATCGAGACTTCCTGAAAGCGATCCAGAAGGTCACGGGTCTCTTTGACCGCCAGCTCAACGTTGCCCTTCACATCCAGGGTTTCGTCCAGCTCAGGTTCCTGCGCCAAAAAAGCGATGCGAGTGCCCTTCATGGCCCAGGCTTCACCAAGGAAGTCCTCGTCCAGCCCGGCCATGATCTTCAGGAGCGTCGACTTTCCCGACCCGTTCGTACCCACCACGCCGATCTTGGCGCCGGGGAAAAAGGAGAGGGAAATGTCTTCCAGAATCTTCCGCTTGGGCGGGACGATCTTGGACAGGCGGTGCATGTGGTAGATGAACTTCTGTTCGGACATACGGCTGCTCGGTGGAATCGGATGGCGGTTTGGACCTGGACGCGATGAGGAAGATAATGCCGGCGCTGTTCGCGTCACCTCGTCTCACCATTGTTTCGCTGATCGGGTCCTTGAAGTCTCGGGCCGTGGAGTGGATTTGAGGGGGCAGGTTGGACTTTCCACTCGCCGAGGGGTAGATCGTCCCACTCGACGGCCAGCCATCGTTCGCCGGGCCGAGTCCCTACCCGACAGGAATCAACAGTGAAGTCATTTCGCCCACTCCGTGCGCTCCCCACGCTGATTGCTCTGGCCGTCGTTTCCGCCTGCGCGGACGAGTCTGGCGACGCGATTTCGGTGAACCGGACCACTGTCACGGATTCGGCCGGTCTTCAGATCGTCACCAGCACACTTCAGGACCTGCCGAGACGGATCGCGGGAGGCGAGCCGGCCTTCTCGATTGGTTCACTGGATGGGACCAATGACGCCCTGTTTGATGTCCAGGCGGTCGATCGACTGCCCAGTGGGGAGTGGGTGATCGCAAATGGTGGGACCAATCAGCTGAGAGTCTTTTCAGAGGATGGGGTCTTTCTGCGGGCCTTCGGGGGTGAAGGGGAGGGGCCCGGTGAGTTCGCGAACCTGAACGAAGCCTCGGTGTTCGGTGGCGATTCGATCTTTACCTACGATTTCCGCGCCCGGCGGGTCAGCATCTTTACGGGGGCGGGGGAGTTCGTCAGGACTGTGACGCCGGCCGACGGAGAAGGGCAGGGGCGGGCGGCACCCATTGGGATTCTGGCCAATGGGAATATTCCGGCTTCAGGCGCGAGCAACTTTGGCAGCGACATGCAAAGTGGCACGGTAGTCCGTCCCCGAGTGACTGGAACGCTCCTGGCCAGCGGCGGTGAACCCCTGCGGTCCATGGACGAGTTTGGTGGACGGGAGCAGTGGTTCTTGCAAGGAGACAACTTCATCTCGATTCGCTCGGTGCCGTTCTCCAAAACCAGCACAATGGCGTCTTCTGACACGCGCATTTTCGCCGGAGCTACGGAGTCACCGGAGATCCGCGTGAGAAGTGATATCGGAGACGCTGTCGCGATCTGGCGTCTGCAGATGACTCCGCCCCCCGTCACCCAGGCCGATTGGGACGCTGCCCGTGAGGATGAGCTGTCGCGGGCCGACAACGCGGGCGCGATCGAACGGGTCGAGAGTTTCTACGCCGATGCCCCGCAGCCCGAGAGCCATCCCGCTTGGAGTCAGATGCTGGTCAGCGAAGAGGGTGAGCTGTGGTTGCAACAGTTCTCGCCGCCCGGGCAGACACCGATCAACCGCTGGTGGCATTTCGACCGAGAGGGTGCCCTGATTGAAGAGCTCGAGCTGCCCGAGGGTTTGCAGCTTGAATGGGTCAGCGGCGACCTGGTCGTCGGCACCTGGGAAGACGAGTTCGAGGTGGAATATGTGCGGGGGTATCGAATCGGCGGCTGAGTGGAGAGAGGATCAGCCTCCTCCACCGGTCCGCGATCTTGTCTTCGAAATCAAGAAGGCTGGGCCGCACGTCGGGGGGCAGGAGGCTCAGACGGCCGGATCCCTTCAGATCCTCGTAGGCCGGAAACTCGTCACTTCTTTTTCCGCGTACGTCCACCGCCACCTGCGGCCCCGGCCCGTGCGGCTTCATATTGGGCGACGAACTCGTCTACCGACTGACAGCCCACGATCTCGCCGATCACATCAAGCGGCAGGTTCTCCAGCTTCTTGAAGCGTACACATGATTTCTGTGCCATGGGTTGTCCGGCTCTGGTCGTTGGGTGTCAGCGAGGCCCGGCGTGGCCATCAGGGCTCGAAGTCGTTCCCCTCATCCGGCGCGAAGACCTCGTCCGTGATCCGGAAGCCCTCCGTCATGACCGGATCAATGTCTTCGCCGATCAGGCGATGAGCGATGTAGTCGCCCAGCACGGGACCCTGCTTGAAGGCCTCGGCCGATCCTCCACCCGCAATCCAGGTGTTCTCCATCTCGGGGTGATGGTCGACGATAAAGTTGCGGGTGACGCTCGACTCGTAGTGACACGCTCGCGTTTCCAGCAACGGTTGATCAGCCAAGGCCGGAAAGTACTTCCGGACGAACTCCAGGCCTTGCTCCATACCGTCCACGTCCACTCGGCGATCCGAGGTGTCCGGGTCCTCGTGCGAATGACTTCCGGTCCGAGCTCGGAAGCCGCGGAAGTCCGGCGGAAGTGCGGGCCAGCCGGTTCCACCGGGGACGCCATAGCTGGGCAGGTTCGGGAATTCGTAGCTGTGATCACCCGCAGGCGTACCGAAATAGAAGACATGCCCCAGCGTCCGGGAGCGAATCCTCGGCCCCATCAGCTCTGGAAAGACCTTTGGCAGCCAAGGGCCACAGGCGAACAGGTAGGTGCCTGCCGTCAGCGTCTCACCAGCGTCAGTTACGACTCCAGTCAGCCGCCCACCCACCACCTCGCCGGGCGTAACGCGTGCCGTGACGAACTGCCCGCCATTCTTCCGGTACTCCGACGCGGCCAGCTGAATCGCGGGTCGAGCACGCACAACCCCAGCGTTGGGTTCGTATAGCGCCTGGGTCATTCCCTCGGTGCCGATCACTGGCCAGCGGTGGTTCACTTCGTCGATGCTGAGAGCCTCGTATGGGATCCCGAGTTCTTCCCACTGCGAGACCGTCCGGTCCAGATAGGGCTCCTCTTCTTCACGCAGGATGATGTCACCCGTTGTGTGGAAGAGCGGGGTGCCCGAGCCCGAATAGCGCTCGTCCCATTCCTTCCAGCGCCCGATCGACATCTGTGCCCAGCGTGCCCATTCCTTGCCATGCGGTCTGTCGCCGTAGCTGGTGCGGACCCCGCGGGTCTCGCCGCCCGAAGTCGCACGGGAATTTCCGGGGCCGTGCTGATCGACCACCATGGCGTCGTAGCCACGCTCACGCAGATAGTGCGCGGTGAACATGCCGAACACGCCACCCCCAATGATCATGATGTCGGGGGCGCGAGAGGTGTGGACGGCGGGCGCGCCGGCCAGCTGTACCTTGTTCGCGTCAGACGCATCGGAGCCGGCGAGATCACCGGCCTTCAGCTCACCTGCCGTCAGACCGACGGCACCGACACCTGCAACTCCCAGAAACTTCCGGCGATCCATCACTCCGATCCCCCCTCAGCACCTCCAGCGGAACTCATCGGCGCGGGGCCACCGCCCATTGGGACGATGGTGCTGTGGACAGAGCCAATGCCTTCGATCTCGACCACGAGTTCATCGCCGACCTGCATGCGCCGGCGGGCTCCATCCTGGAACAGCACCGTGCCGGTAAAGATCACGTCGCCCGGCTTGAGCGTGATGTAACGTGAGACGTTCGAAATCAGATTGGCTACCGGATTGACCAGGTCGCTGGTCCGCCCGTCTTGAACGATCTCACCATTCAGCGTGGTGGTCAGGCGCAGGTCGGAATAGTCGATGTTGCGTACGATGGCTGGTCCAAGCGGGGCCCAGGTGTCGGTGCCCTTGGAGATCATCCGGGTCGGCTCCTTCACGCCGTTGTTCTCGCCGTACCAGGTGTTCTCACTGAAGTCGTTTCCGACTGTCACACCGAACACGTAGTCGAGGGCGTCGGCCTCTGCGATGTGGCGCCCCTCGCGACCGATGATGATCACCAGTTCGCCCTCATAGTTGAGGTTGGTGGCCTCGGGCGGGAGTTCGACGCCACCACCGTCGTGGTTCAGCGAGGTCGGGAACTTGGTGAACCAGCGCGGATTCGGAATCGGCTCCATACGGCTCGGCCGCTTGGTGTTCACGGCAACGCCGATCACCTTGCTGGTCTGGTCCGGGTCGATCGGTGACAGGATAGTCACGTCCGCCATGGCCATTTGCGGTCCGGTGGGCTGCGCGTCGGCCGCCTCGAACAGCGTCAAGCCGGGCAGCGCCTGGACCATGTCTCCGTTCAGTGCGCCCCAGGAGACCGCTCCATTGTGCTCGAAACGAACAATCCGGTTGACCTCCTGATTTGCGATCGCCTCGCCGCCACAGGCTGAGAACGCGGTCGCGAACGTCAGAGCCACCATCATAAAGACGGCTGAGCCGCGGCTCCGTCGGGCGGGTGTGCAGGTCGATCCAGTCATGCGGAACTCTCCCTCATTAATGCGTCGGGAATCTTCGATCCGATTGGTCTGTGGCATTCTAATAGCCCTCTGGAAGTGCAAGGGCGACGAGCTGCGCCGGCTCACCAGGGCCAGCCACCGCAAGCACGATGTACTGACGGCCGTTGTGGACGTAGGTCATGGGCGCCGTGTTGGTCGGCGCCGGAAGCTCGAGCGTCGCGATCTCCACACCGGTCTGCTTGTCCACGACGTGGAGGAGCGCGTCCTGCCCGCGCCCCTCTCCGTAGAAGAGCAGCGTCTTGGTGACCAGGATGTTGGCGTGGGCGTTCTTTCCGGTGTTCGGGATATCAAGTCCGGCAAGCGCCGGGTGCTCGCTGATGCTGGTCGGCGTCTGACCATTGGGGATGCGGAAGAGATGCTGCCCCGTGTTCAGGTCGATGGCGGTAATCGCGCCATACGGCGGCTTGAAGAGCGGCAGTCCTTCCGGTCCACGAATGCCGCCGGGGCCCCGCGAGACGTAGTCCATGTTCGAGTCCTCGCCACCCACAACTTCGCTGCGCTGATCGCCGGGGATGAGCGAGATGACGCTGTGTCCGCGCTGGCTGGCCACGTAGAGAATCCCGGTCTCGGGATCGACCGCGGCACCTCCGGGAATGTTTGCGCCACCATTGGCACCCGGCTGTACGAAGGCGCCGTTGGTTCCGTCTGCGTCTTCCCACAGGGAGGGCGGCGTAAAGATCGGGCCCATCCGGTACTGGCTGGCGATCTTGATGGCCTGCGCCCGAAGTTCGGGCGTGAAGTCGATCAGATCATCGATCGTCGTGCCCTGAAGCTCAAAGGGAACGGGGAGCGTCGGGTGCGGCTGGGTCGGTGAGGTCTGCTCGCCCGGTACGTCGGACTGAGGAACGGCCACCTCGGGAATCGGCCAGACCGGCTCACCGGTTTCACGATTGAAGACGTAGGTGAAGCCCTGCTTGGTCACCGCGGCCACCGCCGGAATGCGCCGTCCGTTCACCGTGATGTCGACCAGATGCGGGGCGTCCGGGTTGTCCATGTTCCAGACGTCGTGGTGGACCATCTGGAAGTGCCAGACCCGCTCGCCGCTGGTCGCATTGATCGCGATCAGCGAGGTGCCGAACAGGTTCCCACCTGGGCGATGTCCGCCGTAGTAGTCGTTGGTCGGCGTATCGGTGGGGATGAAGACCAGATTGCGCGCGCGGTCGGCCGAGAGCGGGGCCCACGGGGAAATGTTGCCCGTGTAGGTCCAGGCGTCGTTCTCCCAGGTGTCATGTCCAAACTCGCCGGGCTGCGGCAGCACGTTGAAGCGCCAGACCAGCTCACCGGTCCGCACGTCGTAGCCGCGAACGTGGCCCGGGACGTTCTCTTTTTTCTCCGGGTAGTAGCCGCGGTCATGCGAGTTACCCACCACGACGATGCCGTTCACGATGATCGGCGGCGAGGACGAAGTGATGTCCCCTGAGTCCAGGATGCCGCGGTCGGCGTCGACTGGGTAGGGTCCCATCCCCAGGTGCAGGTCAACCACACCATTGATGCCAAAGTAGGGCAGGGGATCGCCGGTATCCGCGTCCAGGGCGACCAGGTAGGAGCCCGGAGTGATCACGAAAACCGTGCCCCGCCCGTCGACTTCGGAGTAGGCCACGCCCTTGCCGTAATTCTGACGGGTCGATTCGGCCCAGCGCTGATTATCGCGCATACGCCACATCCAGAGCTGCTCGCCGGTGGCCGCATCAATGGCGATCACGGCGCGCCGCGAACCGGCCACGGTAAAGAGCTTGTCGCCAATCTTGAGCGGCGTCGACCGGTAGATGTAGTCGACGGTCGGGCCGTAGTTGGCGCCCCACCAGCGCCAGGCGACTTCAAGGTCGGCGACGTTGTCCGCGTTGATCTGGTCGGCTGGGGAGTAGCGCGAGCTGGTCTCGTCTCCGCCCCAGTGGGTCCAGTCCAGGTCCTGGTCCTGGGCGGACGCCGGGGCCGACAGGGCGCTGAGAGCCAGGACGGCGGCGGCAACGAGGACTCCCGCCCCCCGCCCCCCCCAACTCACAAAGGTGGGGGCACCTGCGGGCGACTGAATGGCCGAATCGGACTTCACCATCTGGCACTCCATCTCACGGTTCATCGAACGCTACCTCCACCCCTCGCCCACTTCTGAAGACGCTGACCGGTATGCACTTCGACGGAGTAGACTCCACCGTCCTGGTCCACTGAAACGTCGTGTGGCCAAACCATCCGGCCTTCCTGTGGGCCATAAAAGCCCCAAGCCTCCTGCATGTTACCGTCCAGGTCAAAGCGCTGAATCTGCGCCATGTCGAAGGGGAGCGTGTCGGGCTCGTCGGAGCGGAACTGACTGACCAGCCAGTATTCGCCGCCGTCTGCCACATAGACTGAGCCGTTGTTGAACTCCAGCCCCCAGGGACGCCCCATGTCGCCCGGGGCATTGCCCTGCCAGTCGGTCCACTCGGTCACGAACGTGCCGTCAGCAGCAAATACCTGAACTCGGGCATTCGAGCGGTCGGCCACATAGGCCCGGCCCTGATCGTCCACGGTGATGCCGTGCGGCAGGTCGAACTCGCTGGTCGCTGAACCCCGTGCACCGCCGATCTGGAACAGGAAGTTGCCCTCGGAATCGTATTTCACGACCCGGTTGTTCCCGTAGCCGTCGCTGGCCCAGATGCTTCCATCTGGAGCGATCGCGACATCGGTCACACCATTCAGGTGGGTCTCGTCTTCGCCGGACTCACCCGCTATGCCGATCTCCATGAGCACCTCGCCGGTCGGCGAAAGCTTTACGACCTGATGAAGGCGGTTGTCGGCGATCCAGAGGTTGTCGTCGGCATCGACATCGAGGCCGTGAGGATTCCCGAACAGTCCCTGCCCCATCTCGCGAAGCAGCTCGCCGCTCGTGGCATCGAACACCATGATCGTCGAAGCGTTCAGCAGGCCGTTGGCTCCCCGGTCCGCGGCTGTCCCCCGCTGAAAGAGGATGACTTCGTTACGGGAATTCACCGCCACGCCCGAGGCCGCGCCGATGCTCACCCCATTGGGATATCGGGGCCAGCCGTTCACGACCTTGTAGTCACTGTTGGTCGGCGGGCCGAACACCGCGCCGGGTGCCGCAGACTGCGATGAGGAGGAGGGCATCGCGGATTCGGCGGGGTCACATGCCACGAGTGCCGTGGTGACGGCAAGCGCAAGGAACACGCGTGCTGTGGGGTGCCGAGCGACGGAGGGCTTGTCGGGTGCGGAGCGGGTCATCGGTTCTCCCTTTCTTCGAACTTGAACAGGATGGCGTTGAGGCTTGAACGGCCGGAGGGCAATGGAGTCTCCCCCGCGGGCAGGCCGTTCAACTCAAGGATGTACGCGAGCACGTCCACGTAGGATTTGCGGGGCAGCGAGCCGGGGTTGTCCTCCGGCATGCCCACCAGAATGATTTCAAACAGAGCGTAGACCGCGGCGCCGTCCCACGATCGCAGAGGCTGGCCCTGGTACCAGTCGAGGGTGTGGCAGCTTGAGCAGACCCGTTGATAGACCATCTTGCCTTCTGCGGCCTGTTCGGCCGTGAAGACGCCGTCGAGCGTGGTCCGTTGGTCCTGCCCGGCCAAAGGACTCGCCAGGCCCGACATCACCAGCCAGCCGAAGCCGGCCACGACTCCGAGTGCTCGCGTCAATGCTCGATTCTCAGGCCGTTGAGCAACTCGGTCTCCGAGGTCAGCTCCGACTCCCCGGCGGGAAAACCGTTCAGCTGAAGGATGTACGAAATGACGGCCAGGTAATCTTCGGTTGGGAGTCCCCCCGGATCCGACTCCGGCATGGTACTCGTGATCGTCCGAAAGAGCCGGCCCACCGAGGAGCCTTCCCAGTTGTACATGAAGTCTTCGCCCCCCAATTCGGTGGTGTCATGGCACTCCACGCAGATAGTGGAGAAAATCTCTTCACCCCGCGTAACCTGGGCTTCGGTGAAGGCTCCCTCCGCCAGAGTGGTGTCAGCGGCCGCGTGTCGCAGTGCTTCGCGAACCACGGTGTCGCTGACGGCGGTCGAGTCAGTACGGGGAACCATCGCGATGGCGGCTATGGCCAGCGCGGCGGTCAGTGAGATGCGGGTGTAGGGCGAACTCATGCCGGGGCAGGCTCCTGAAAAGAACGACTCTGAATGTTGTGGATACGGAAAACTGCGAGCCCGGAGACGATTCGGGCAAACGTCTAACCTACGGGTCAGTTACCCGAAACCTCGACCACCATTTCAATTTCGACGGTCAGATTTACCGGCAGCGAACCCATCCCCACGGCGGCCCGCACATGCCGGCCCCGGTCGCCGAACACCTCGTTGAAGAGCTCCGACGCACCATTCATCACAGTAGAGTGACCCGTGAAGTCGGGGTCAGCGTTGACCATTCCGAAGACGCGAACAATCCGCGTCACCCGATTGAGGTCTCCCAGATGGGCCTTGAGCGTGGCCAACAGGCAGATTCCGACCTGGCGGGCGGCCGCCTGTGCCTGCTCCGGCGTAACTTCACTGGGGACCTTTCCACGGGTCGGCCCATCGAAATCACCACAGGGTGCGTGGCCCGACAGGAAGACCAGGTTGCCGGTCTGCACGGCCTTGTCATAGGCACCGGACTGAATGCGCGCTTCGGGCAGCGTGATCCCCATCTCGGCAAGCTTGGCCTCCGGGTCGGTCACCTGAGCCGAGCCGGCCGCAGGCGTCATGCTGCCGGCAACGAGGAGGGCGAGAAGACAGGCGGGAATACGGAGGGTGCTGAGAAGCGCGTTCATCGCTGTTCCTTACGAATCGGGTGTTACCGGGGGCGGCCCGGCGGACTGAATGGGGGGCAGTCATTTTGCGACCCGGTGGAGGGTGCACGCAACCTGACGCCGGCCTGCAGTCTCTCCATCTCAAGGGCTTCGGAAGGCAGTGCGACAGGCCATGTGAACCTCGGGGTTTCAGCCCCTTCAGTCGTTCAGCTGCGGCCCGCGGCCGCGTTCAAGCACCAGAAACGCCAGAATCGCCGTGGCGCCCAGGATGACTGCATTGACCCTGCAGGCGCTCTGGAAGCCGGCGGAGAAGGTGGCGCCCCCCACCGTCTCGATTCCAGCCAGTCCGGCCAGCAGAGGAAGAAGCGGGACCGCCAGGAGCTGCGCCGCTCGGGCCAGGGCGTTGTTCACACCGGCGGCGACACCGGAGAAGGACGCCTCGACTGCGGACATCGCAGCGCTGGTCACCGGAGCCACGGTCAGTGACAGCCCCAAGCCCCAGACCAGCACTCCAGGCAGAATGTCGGTGACGTAATCCGCAGAGGGCCCGATTCGAGAAAGGAGCAGTGCTCCCACGGCTGAGATGGCTGGGCCGACGATCAGGGCGGGGCGTGCTCCGTGGCTCCCCACCCAACGTCCGGCCAGTGGTGAGACGAAAAGGAGGAGGGCCGTAATCGGCGAGAGCGCCAACCCCGTGCCAAAAGCCGAATAGTCCAGAACGCGCTGCATCTGGATCGTCAGCAGAAAGAAGGTCCCGGACAGCGCAAAGTAGACGCCGATCGTGACCGCGTTCGCGCCCAGAAAGGCGCGGCGTCGAAAGAACCGAAGGGGCAGCATCGGATTCGACCCGCTCCGTTCTGCATCGATGAATCCCAGCGTGGAGAGTACACCCAGGACCAGGCCGGCCATCACCGCCGGATCGTCCCAACCCCACTCGGGGCCCTGAGTGAGGCCAAACACCAGTCCACCCAGCATTCCGATCGCCATCACGGCGCCCGGTGTGTCGAGAGGGCCACGCTTGTGGATCAGGTCCCCCGGCACCGATCTGAGCGCCACCGCAATCGCCAGAATCCCGACTGGTAGATTCAGAAAGAAAATCCATCGCCATGAGATTTCATCGACCAGCCAGCCACCGATCAGTGGCCCGATCAGCGTCGAAAGCCCGGAGATTCCCGACCACAGACCGACGGCCCGAGCTCGGTCTTCTGGTACGAATCCCGCCTGGATCATCGACAGGGAGGCCGGCACCAGCAGGGCGGCGGCCACACCCTGCAGCGCCCGTGCAGCGATCAGGGTTCCGGGATCGGGCGCGATCCCGCACAGTAGCGAAGCCAATACGAACCCGATCGCCCCGGCGACGAAGGCCTTTCGACGGCCCCAGCGGTCCGCCAGGGAGCCCGCCGGCAGCACCAGGGCGGAGAGCGCGATCAGGTAGGCGTTCAGGATCCACTGGAATCCCGAGAAGTCGATTCCCAGATCCGCCGCCATCGCCGGAAGTGCCACGTTGACCGCGGTACCGTCCACGAACGGCATTGACGACCCGAGGATCGAAGCGAGCAGCAACATCTTTCCAGCCCTCGAATCGAGGGTCAGCAATTTGGGACCGGTCGTCAGGGGTGCGGACATGCAGGAAGTCGAGTGCGAGGGGTCGGCCGCTGGTTGCGGCGTCCAGATACGCTAAGCCCGCGTAGTCCGAGCACCCAGAGAGCGCCCGAAATTCAGGCGCATGGCGATTGTAGCGGAGCTATCGGGATGAGGCGAAATGTTGACTGTGCCAAGCTCGTCGGTGACCTCCCAGCCCCCGAGGCCCACCTGTCGTCAGAGCGTGTACAGCTCCAGCGAATTGCCATCCGGATCGAGGATCGCCGCGTGTACGCGATCGCCATTCCGTAGCGGCTCGCTCATCAACTCGCCACCGTGCTCAATGGCCAGCTCGATTACCCCGTCCACGTCGGGAACGGCGATTCCAATCTGATGGCTCTGAACCATCTCGGCATCGGACTCGCCATCCCCCAGGTCGACAAACTTCAGCGTGATTCCGTCCATCTGGCCGAACATCGCTGGCACTCCCCGCGTGATCACCTCGCGGAATTGAACTCCAAACGCTTCGGAGTAGAACGCGACCATCCGCTCCATGTTTTTCACGCGGATGGCCATCGATCGGAGGCTCACCGGCCACCGCCTCCTCGCTCGCGGGCGAGAGCCCGGTAGTACTCTTCGACGAGACCGCGGAAGCCCGCAGGAACCGCATCACTGCCCGAGAGCGCAGCCCGGTCACGATCGTCACCCTCAACGATTCGCCGCAGCGTGAACTCCAGGCGTCCCAGTGAGGACCGAAGCGTCTCCTGAAGCAGCGCCACCTGTGGCAGATCCTGATAGGTGGAGGCGTCCTGCAACTGCCGCATGGCCGCAATTGCAGCGTCCAGATCCGGCGCCTCCTGGTCCTCTTCCTGGAGCACCTCACGCAGTGCGAGCGCTTCGGTCAGCCGCTGCTGAAACTCACTGCGGAACTGGCGAATCTCTTCTTCGGTGAAGAAGCGGACATCACCCTGGACCATACCTCCGCCCGCCTGAGCACCCTGCGGATTGCTGCCGTTCTGGCCACCCTGGCCCTGCTGGCCGCCACCCTGCTGGCCTTGTCCCTGACCCTGACCCTGACCCTGACCCTGACCCTGACCTTGGCCCTGCTGACCTTGCTGGCCTTGTCCCTGCTGACCTTGCTGGCCTTCACCCTGCTGACCCCCGCCCTGTTGACCTTCCTGGCCCTGCTGACCCTCACCCGACTGACCCTGCTGGTTCTGGGCTTCCTGCGTCCGGGACTCAAGGCGGCGATCGAGCGATTCCATGCCACGAACCAGATCGCGGGCCTGGTCCAGTGCTTCCCCAAGGCCCTCCTGTTCCGCCAATCTCTCGGCCGCGCCGGCTGCGTTCTGCAGCGCGTTCTCCAGCTTCTCCAGATCGGTCCGAATGCCTTCCTCGAAGATGCGAACGTAGGCCTCCTCGCGCTGCTCGATCACACCACGTGACCAGGCAATCCGCTGGGGCAGGGTGGGCTCACGAATGGCTTCGGCCGCCTCGGTAAATGCGCGGGCGGCCTCAGCGTCACGCTGACGGGCGTCAGACGCCAACCGATCCAGCGTCCGCTCCAGATCCTGGATCTCGCTCAGCATGTCGGTCTTGTCGTCCTGCATCTCCCGAATCGCCTGCTGCCGTTCAGCCGGATCAGTCGGCAGGTCGCGAAGACGCTCGGTGATATCTTCCTGCTTCTGAGCCAGGCGGCGCCCACGGTCGAGCGCGGCCTGAGAATCCTCTTCCAGTCGGTCCTCACGGTCCTGCTCAAGCTGATTGCGAGCTTGCTCCAGACGGTCCAGCGCGCGGCTGGCTTCGGCTGCACCTGTGTTCCCAGCGTTCGCCGCAGAACGCCGCATGGCGTCGGCCGCTGCCTGAAGCTCGCGGGACGCCTCAGCCAGCTGTCGATCGCCACTTTCTCGTGACAGCTGCTGAAGGGTACGGGCCGTCTCTTCGGCTTGGTCGGCCAGTGCGCGCTGAGCCTCCGCGGAAGGGCTGCCTCCAGCTGACCCCTGCTGGGCCCGGGCCTGCTGGCGTTCGGCCTCCTGCTGCTGACGACGAGCCAGCTCTTCGAGCGTCTCCAAAAGCTCGTCCACCTGCTCGTTGACCTGCTGCCGTTCTCCACGCTGCACCGTCTCGTACTGATTCTGCATCTTGTCGAGCTCAAGCTCGAACAGGTCGGCCAGGTCTTCGGCGTTCGGCTGTCCGCCTCCGCCACCACCGCCGGCCTGCTGCTGCAGCTGCACGTAGCGCTCGTAAGTCTCCTCGGCCTTCTGCAGAATACGAAGCGACTGCTGCTCGGGCCGGAGCGCTCTCCGGACTTCGCCGCTCTGCAGAATGATTCGTGCGGTATCCATCGCCGCCAAAGCTTCGGGGAGCATCTCGGCGATCACGCGGAAGCCTTCGTCCTCGGTGACCTGACGATTGTTCATCCGCTCAACTAGCGTGTTCACCTGCTCACGCACGCGGCCCTGGGCCAGGGCAACACTGGTCGCGCTCTCCGAGAACTCGACGTCGGTGTAGCGATCGCGATCCCGAACCAGGTTGAAGGTCGCGGCGATGATCTCCTTCTGGAGTTCGCTCAGCCCAAGTTCTTCGGGGCCGCCCTCACCGCCACCACCACCACCGCCTTCCTGCTGTGGCGCCTCGCGGAAGTCCCGCCCAAAGGGCTCGATGCTCATGAAGTAGATGTCCGAGACGACGTCCTCGCCGGCACCCTGGCGCTGGTCTTGGGCGCGGGCGTAGTAGGACACCAGATCGCCCGGTTCGACATCAAAGTCTTCCAGGTACAGGGTGTGGCCTGCGGTAACGTCGGCGAGTGGACGATTCGTGCCCGTGAACAGGTTCACGGTCTGATCGGGGCCGCCATTGACCGAGTAGATCAGCTCGACGTTTTCGATCCCGTAGTCATCGTCGGCCTCAACTTCGAGGAACACCTCCTCGATGGGAGAGACCTTCGTGTCCCGCCCAGGCTTGGAAAAACTGATTGAGGGCGACCGGTCCAGGAGCAGGTCAATCCGGTACTCCGGGGAGCCTGCGATGAAGCGCCCGTCGCCCAGGGCCAGTTCCACCTGGTAGTAGCCTCGCTCGGCGACCTGAAGGGAGCCGCTGAGCGTGCCGTCGGCATTCACCTCGAGATCGGACACGACGGCCCCATCAACCAGAAGTCGGCCGGCCAAGGTGGGGATAGTGGTCTGGATGGAGAAGTCGACTCGCGTCCCCGCCAACGCCGCCACATCCCCGGCATCCTCGATCTCTCGCGGATCAAGCCCGGTGTAGCGCGGGAAGTTGTAGATGTGATCCATCTGGTCGACGTAGGGCAGGTCGACCACTTCGATGGTAAAGGTCGGCGAGCGCACCCCGTCAGACTCCACGAAGTATTCAGTCTCTTCGGTCAGCCCCAGCAGCAGAAGATCCCAGGCGCCCTCATCATTGCTCGGGAACATCGACAGGCGCTGCAACATGTCGCTCTCGCCGGAGCGCGTGAACAGCGTCACGTCTTCCGCACTGAAACCGGAGAGCTGGGCAGAAATCAGCTGATCAGACCCGCGTGCGATGGTCAGGTCGCCCGGCATCAGGCCGATCGAATAGGGATTGATGGCGGCCGCGTTCGAGGTGGGTAGTAGGGCGGTCGCGCCGCGCCGCAGGTCCACCGGACCGAACAGCAGCAGCAGAAGCGCAACCAGCGAAACGGTGGCCAAAGCGCCGGAGGCCCGCTGGAGTCCCTGCTGATCGATGCGCCGACCATCTTCAATCGAACGCGCACGATCGATCGCACGTTGAACCAGACTGTCCAGAAGCGCCGCCGATTCAGGCGCAGATTCCCGGGAGCTCTCCGCCGCGACCGCACCCATGATGGCGGCCTCGAGCGACGGCTCGTGCTCTTCCAGATAGAGGGCGATCTGCTCGTCCGTGACTCGCTTGAGCAGGGGGCGAACCACCATCACAACGAAGAGGGTGGCGACGGCACTCCAGGCCAGAAGCCTGAACCAGATCACCGAGGTGGCCGAGAAGCGAGTCGCTTCGAGCCCGAAAGTCGTGACCAGGATCGCGATGAGTGCGGCGGCAAGTACAACCGCGCCACCCTTCAGGACCCGCTTCATACGCCAGCGCGTCCGAACCTGTCGGAGGATCTGTCTGAGGCGTTCGCCTCCGCTCGGGTCAGCCTGTTGCCTGCGCATGCTTCCCTCTCCTCGCCGCCCGCCGTGAAAGACGATTGGACACCACGGTTTCGATGACCAGAATCACGAACGCTCCCAGAAGCAGCAAGCGCCAGTAGCTCTGTCTTTGTTCCTGATCCGCGCGCCGAAGTTCCAGCGCACGCTCCGCCTCACCCGGAGGAAGGGCACTGTCACCCGTCCTTGATCCCAGCGTGGCGGCGAATTCTTCCGGGTCGAGTCCGGCGATATCCGCCTCGGCCCGTTCCACATTTACTGCAACCGCCACCGGACGGACGTCGTCCGCACCCGGTGGACGGATCTCATAAAATCCTGCTTCGGTCAGCGTCAGGAATCGGTCCTCAGATCCGGCTGTCGCTCCCCCGAGGTTTCGGGTGCTCCCGGATGGAGCGAATGCGATCCGATCCTGTTCCGCTGCAAGGGCATCGGCGACCTCACCAAGGCCTGCCGTCTCCATCGCGCGGGAGTCCGAAACGTCCAGAACCTGCCCGGTAGTGAAGGCCGCAACCGCATCGCTGCGCCCTGATGCATAGCGCACCAGTTGATGGGCCAGCGGAAGGAATACCGGCTGCAGAGCCAGATCGGTCCAGAAGGCATCGAGCGTTGACGTCCAGACCAGAACACGGCCTGCACCGACCCGCTGCTCGGTCAGGGCCGGTGAGCCGTCATCGAAACGGGCGATCACTCGAATCGAGTCGGACTCTTCGACCGTGTGAGCTCTGGCTCGAAAAAATCGGACGCCGGTAAGGTCGCCGGTGCGGGGACCGCGGAAGACCTCAAAGACCGGGTGGTCGAAGGCGATCCGACCCAGGCGCTCGCCTCGGCCATCCTCACGATCGACGATGCGGCCCAGTTCGCCCGGGAAGATGTCAGCGAACTCGGCCGGCCAACCGCCGCGCTCGCCGGCCACCAGGAGCAGGCCGCCGCCCCTCTCAATCCATTCGCGAAGTCGCTGACCTTCGCCGCCGCCCGGAAAGCGGCGGTCCGTCAGCACGACGACGTTGCGCAGAGCCAGGGCCTCGGCCGACGGGATCGATGCGACCGACTGCACGTCGAAGCGATTGCCCTCCGATATCTCCAGCGCGCGCCTCAGATAGAGGTCGCCCGAATTGCCCTGCGACGGCGGACCCAGAACGGTGACGCCGAGCGCCCGGCCGGGGCTCAGGATGAAGTGAAACTCGTCGTCGCTGGGCAAAGCGTCTGCCGTAATGCGGATCGTCCCCTGCGTGTGGCGCTCACTAAGCGTGAACGGCTGGAAGGTGACCAGCTCCGCGCCGTTGGCCGGAAGGGTGACCTGGCGGGTCTGCAGGACCTGCCCGTCGAGCACCAGGGAGGCCTCGACTTGCAGTTCTTCTTCACCACCGAGTCGGGTCAGCCGTGCCGTGGGAGTGATGCGCTCACGGCCCTGAACGACTTCGCGGGACAGTGTGACGCCGGCCACCGCGTGATTGGCAACTGCCTCGCCCTCGCCGATCCTGACCGTGCGCACCGAGGTGCCCGGGGGCAGAATGACGCCCTCTTCGCCAGTCCAACCGTTTCGCTGGAAGTCGGAGATCACCACCAGTTCACGGTCCGGCAGATCGGTCCCGTCCAGGATGGACTGGGCCAGCTTGAGACCGGGGCCGTATTGGGTCGCTTCGGACGACACGCTGGCCGTATCGACCGCCTGACGCAGACGCGCAGGATCGGCCGTGGAACGCGCGGGCGCCGAAGCGCTCTGTCCAAACACGATCACACTGGCACGGTCCAGAGGGCCAAGATTCGAGACGGCCGTCCGGGCTGCAGCCTGAGCTGCCTCGAAACGGTCGTCCAGTCCCATGGACCATGACTGATCGAGCAGGATCACTCGTTCGGTCGGACCCCCACCGCTCAGGGCAACCTCGTCGCTCCGATCAAAGAAGGGACGTGAAAATGCCGCTACCAGGAGGAGGATGGCCAGGGCGCGAAGCGCGAGCAGGAACCAGTGATGAATCCGGCGCCGATTCTCCGAGGTGTACGGCACCCGCTGCAGGAACATCAGCGAAGGGAACAGGACCACCTTCGACTTCTGCTTGCGGGTCAGGTGGACCAGAATCGGCACGCCGACCAGGAGCAGCCCGGCCAGGAATGCGGGAACGAGAAAGGCCATGGTCAGCGCCTCCTCGCCTTCTTCCCACGGATCGTCAGATACCGGAAGAGAGTGAGATCCAGGGGCTGGTTGGTGACGAGCGGCACATAGTCGACCCGATCGCCCGAGAACTTCTTCTCCAGTCCCGCCCGATGCTCATTCATCTGCGTCAGGTAGGCTTCGCGCAGCTTGTCAGGCACCACCGGAAGCTGCTCGCCCGTCTCCATGTCCTCGAAGGCCGTCTTGGCATCGAAGGGAAACTCGACCTCGGCTGAATCCAGCAGGTGGAAGACGACGATGTCGTGCCCCCGTCCTACGAGCAGTCGGATCGAGCCCACCACCTCGTCCACGTCCTCGTACAGGTCTGAGATCACCGCGACCACGCCCCGCCGTCCGAGGCGGTCGGCCGCGGTCAGCATCGAAGGGCGAAGCAGTCCCGGGTTGCCGGCGTCCGCCCGGGCGAGTGTGTGCAGAGCCAGGTCCAGGTTGCGGGCCGAGGGCGGCACATAGTCCACCACATCGGAATCGAAGGTGATCAGTCCCACCCGGTCGCGCTGCTTGCGGGAGAAGTGGAGCAGGGACGCAGCCAGAAAGCGCCCGTAGTCCAGCTTGGTCACACCTTCCGGATCGGAGCGGTAGTTCATGGACGCTGACACATCGAGCAGCGCCACCAGATTGGTGTTGGTCTCCGCCTCGAACTGCTTTACGTAAAGGCGGTCGGTGCGGGCCAGGAGCTTCCAGTCCAGGTGCCGGGTGTCGTCGCCCGGCGAGTAGGCGCGGTGCTCGGCAAAGTCCATCGACACACCCAGGTGCGGCGCCCGGTGCATCCCGTTCAGGAAGCCGTCGACCACGGTCCGGGCCAGCAACTCCAGGTTGTCGATCCGGGCCAGGACCTTGGGATCAAGGAACTGTGAGCCACTGCCGCCGGCACCGGCGCGCGCGCGGGCATGTCTCATATGCGTCCCAACCCGCCATGGGTGTGCACACCAGCCGGACCGAGCTTCCCACCCAGGGGGGGGGAGGCCGTCTCAACCGAGCATCGAAACGCCCAAGCCCTCATCACATCCCCGACGCAGGCGGACGCACATGTTCCATCAACATGTCGATCAACTCTGACGACGACCGGCCTTCCGACTCAGCGTGGAAGTTGGTCAGAAGTCGGTGCCGCAGAACCGGCTGGGCAAGCGCCCGAACGTCTTCGAACGACGGGGTGAACCGGCCCATGGTAAGCGCCCGCGCCTTCGCACCCAGAATCAGGTACTGAGCGGCCCGAACACTGGCCCCGTAGGCCACCCACTTCTTCACGAAGTCCGGGGTCTCCTTCTCGCCGGGGCGTGAAGCCCGGACCAGAGACACTGCGTAGCGTAGAACGGGCTCGGGGACGGGGATCTTCCGGACCAACCGCTGGAAGGCGATCAGGTCGGCTCCGGTCACGGCGTTCTCAAAGGTCGGTTCGACGATTCCGGTGGTCGATCGGACGACTTCAAGTTCCTCTTCTTCGGAGAGATGCTTGATCTCGATTTCGAACATGAAGCGGTCCAGCTGGGCTTCAGGCAGGGGGTAGGTGCCTTCCAGTTCGATCGGGTTCTGCGTGGCGAACACGTAGAACGGCTCCTGCAGGGTGTATGTGGTTCCCTGCACGGTCACCCGGTGCTCCTGCATGGCTTCCAGCAACGCGGCCTGCGTCTTGGGCGGCGTGCGGTTGATCTCGTCGGCCAGCACGATGTTGGCAAAGATCGGTCCGGGCTCAAACTGCATCTGGCGACGACCGGTGGCGGCGTCTTCCTGGATGATGTCGGTGCCAGTGATGTCCGAAGGCATGAGGTCGGGCGTGAACTGAATGCGCGCAAAGCTCAGGTCCACGACGTCGGCCACGGTCTTGATCAGAAGCGTCTTCGCGAGCCCCGGCACACCGACCAGAAGCGAGTTGCCTCCCACGAACAGCGAGAGCAGCACCTGCTCGACGACTTCTTCCTGACCAATGATCCGTTTGCGAATCTCGGTAAGGAGCGCTTCCCGTCCCGCCCTCATGCGGTCAGCGAGTGCGACGTCGTCCTCTTTGGGCATAGCGGTCGGTTGCGTCAAATCTTCGGTCAAGCGAACCCCCTTTGGGTGAGCCGAGTCCATCCGGCGGCCGAGCATGCGAGCATACAAGTGTGGTGTGGCAGAAGTCCCGTGTCCGTACCGAGAGTGTCGCTGGGCGGCTCCAGGTAGGCGCGACTCCGAGTCATAGCAGCGCTATGGCGAGAAGGAGCAACGACGCTGGAGCAGATGCTGCGACACTCGAATACAACGGGATTTTTGCCACACTATACTAGTGACGCTCGAAGTGCCCGGGTTGTTAGTAAGTAGGTTCCGAGCTGTCTCGCCCGGTCCCGGATTCATTCCAGCTAGTGAGCCATTGACTAGTGAGTCATTGAATAGACGACGTAGTTCACGCCGAATTTGAAGGCCTCGTTTTCGATGTCGATCAGGTACCAACCCTGACCAGAGGTCTCCCAGTATTCCGCGATGTCCTGGTTGTAGTTGAACATCCCCATGAGGCGTCCGTAGGGATCGTTGTCTTCAAAGACGCCCAGGTATGCGGGATTCCCTCGTCCGTAGGGAGGGGCCAGCGCGTAGGGATCTTCGATGCGGAAGAACGAGTCGAAGATGGGGTGGTCGACCGGGACTTCCATGATCTGATAGCCAGGAAGCGCCCGGGTCATGATGCTCTCAAACTGGTAGAACTGGCCGTCGCGGAAGTCGTCGAGGATCAGAAAACCACCCTTGAGCAGGTAGTCCCCAAGATTCGTGATCTCTTCCGCGCTCGGGCGCCATGACCCGATCTCGACCAGGTAGGCGACCGGAAACTTGAAGATCTCGGGATCGTCCATGCGCAGGACTTTGCCGATCCCGGGAGTCGGAGCCACATACGTCAGCTCATTCAGGATCTCCAGGAAGTGGCGATCAGCGCGTGGATAGTCGTGAGCCCAGTCGGGTTCCCGTCCTCGGCCGCCGCCGAAGCCACGAAGAGAGCCGGAACCTCCAACGTCAAACTGGACACGAAGGAAGTTGAAGGACCCGTCATACTGGGCCTCTTCCTGCCGCGAGAGTGCAGTTGCGATGCGCGGGAGGGGCGTAACCGAGGTCGCCGTGAGCACCTGCCTCATGGGCGAGCCGAGCAGCCCGGAGGCCGCCACCTCGCCCCAGCCTACTAGATCGGGGCCGGAGGCCCAGGCGACTCCTGTCGCGGGCAACCATGCATCGGCCGGAGTCGATGCCGTATCACCTGCCGTATAGAGCGTCGTCGCCAGCAATCCGACGGTGATCGTGCCTCCCACCATCGCGGCCAGACCGCCACGACCCGCCAGAAGTCGGCTCAGTCCGAAGGTCATCATGCCCCACCTCCCCGGATCTCGAGGAGCAGTTCGAGAGCGGCCCCGTATGAGGGCGCAATCTCGAGGGCCCGGAGAATTGAGGACCGTGCTGCCGGCCGATCGCCCGCCGCCAGGTAGGCGCGGGCCAGCTGGAACTGTGCCTCGGCCATGTCTACCGGCTCCAGTGCGACGGCTGCCCGGAGCGACCGGACTGCGACCGCCGTGTTGCCGGATTCCATCGCGAGGGCTCCGAGGCGCTGCTGGAGTGCCAATTCGTAGGGGAAGACTTCGAGCGCGAGTGACAACGCCCGAATCTCGCCCTCCACGTCGCCGAGTTCGCGTCGGAGTTCGGCCTCCCGCCGTCGAACGTCGAAGGCGCTCTCGTTTAACTGCCCGAGGGCACGAAGCGCATCCGCGGCCTCCTGGGTCTCCTCTCGTGCGAGGTGCACACGGGCCAGGCCGGCGAGCGGACCATCCAGTCCGGGATACTCCGGAAAGAGCCGTTGCGCAGCACGGAAGTTCTCCTCGGCCCCGGCGTAATCCTCAATTCGCAAGAGCGCCCAGGCGAGAGCGACTCGCGCCGGGAAGCTGCCGGGAGAAGCTCGCGCCGACGACCGCAGAGCAGACACCGAAGGGCCTGCACCCTGAACCACCGACTCCAGATCCCCGGCGGCGTCGGCCATTCCCTGAAGCTGAGTGGTGGCGGCGATCTCTCGCCCGAAGCGCTCCTGAACGTACGACTCGAAGGCCGCATCGAGGGCTTCGTCATCCATCCCGAGGACGCTTGATGTGAGTTGGGCGGTGGTCTGCCCGACTCGATAGCCGTTCAGAAAGTCGCGAATTGCCTGCATCCCCCATTTGTCTTCGATCCAGTCGAAAACCAGTGAACCCTGGTAGTAGGCCAGCACGACCTGTCCGGGGAAGGCCGGGCGTACAAAAGCCTCGTTCATCCGCGAGACCGGCGGCATCTGCCCGTCGGCCCACATCTGCAGGAAGGGGATGGTGGCGCGGTGACCCCACTGCGGGCGGGCGACGCGTTGCTCGCGGACGGCCAGGCCCTCACTGAACCAGCGCGGCACATTGTGATCGCTCATTCCCAGGTGAAAGGCGTGAGCGATCTCGTGCCAGAGCGTCGAGCCCCAGTTGAATTCGCCGGCATCCCGCGCGGATGGCGAGTCCATGACCAGGGTGCTGCCGAAGCTCACACCCAAGGCGCCGAGCCCGGTCAGGCCCAGGGTACGCACGGAGAAATCCGCGCTGCTGGGAAAGATCTCGAGCCGGATCGGAGTGGGGGGTTCAACACCGTAGCGTTGGCTCATAGCGGCGAATGCCTCCTCAGCCAGCTCCTCCGCATAGGGGCCCAGGAGCGCGGCCTCGGGACCGTACATCCAGATCTCGAAGTGCTCGGTGGTGACCGACGAGAAGTCGTCCATCTTGTCGAGCAGGTCCAGGGTGTTCTTGAACCAGGGATTGTAGGGGTCGCCGGCGAACGCCTTCTCGACGGCGGTGCGGCCGGCGACCATGTGCCCGGTCCGCAGCTGGTTCATCCCCATCACTCCCCAGGCATCCCAGGCCGTGGAGTCGAGGGCGATCGCCCGCCCGGCCATCTCGACGGCCGACTCATACTTACGACTGTCGACTGAAATCTCGGCCACCCGCGTGAACAGGTCCGGGTAGACGGGGTTCAGTGCGAGGACCTCGTCCCTGAGGCGCTCGAACTCGCTGCGGTTGCCGGCGATGTACCAGGCGGCAGCCAGTACTGACTTGGCCTCCAGGCTCCGCGGATTCACATCAAGCGCCGATTCGGCTAGCTCGATGGCGGCCGGAACGTTCTCGGTCTGCATTCGGAGTTCGGCAATGAAGGTCAGCGCACCCACATGATTCGGGTTGGTCTCCAGCGCCCGTTGAGCGGTGGCCAGAGCCGTGCCTGCACCGTCGAACTGAAGAGCCCGGGCTTCGCCCACGAGCGCGTCGGCGTGGCGGGGATTCTGACTCAGCACGGCGCGGTATTCTTCGTGCGCTTCCACACTGGTGTATTTGGAGAGGAACAGGTCTCCGGTGGCGATCAGCGGGCGCGGATCGGCCGGCGCTGCGGCCCGAGCCTCGTCGTAGGCGCGCAGGGCATCCTGAAACAGATCGGGCCGCTCGCGTCCAAGCCAGGTCACGGCCCTGGCGACGGCCATCAAGTCCTCGCCGCCCAGACTCGTGCCGTCGTTGTAGATATCGATGAAGCTGTCAAAGACCTCGTGAGCCTCGGCGCGGCGACCGCGTTGAAACGCCTGTTCGCCAAGGCGGAGGCGGGCCGTGTTTGCATCGGGCGCGACGCCGGCAACGGACCGACCGAAGGCGGCCTCTGCCAGCTCCCACTCACCAACCTCCAGAAGCACCTCACCCTTGAGTCGCTCCAGTCCGATCGATGGCGCGGAACCGCTGCGGCCGCCCAGCAACCCGAGCGCTTCGTCGTAGCGACCGGTCTCCCTCAGCGCTCGCACATGAAGGGCTACCGCGTCAGGTGCACCGGATCCGTCGCGACTGAGCGGACTGATGGCGGCGATCGCGTCATCGTAGGCGCCGGTGTACAAGTGGTCGCGTGCGCGCGCCCGTTCGTCCTGAGCCTGAAGGGGCAGGGCGGCGAGCAGTCCCACGCCGAGGGCGAGGCGAACCGTGGCGGTGGGGCGGGGCAGCCTCATAAACCGCCACCCCCGCCGCGTCGCGTATCCACTTCACGATTCTTGAGAGCGAGCTCAACCAGCAGATCTTCGAGCTGAAGGTCGTAGGTCTCGGGGTCGATCTCCGCCCGACGAGAGCGCAGTTGAGCGATCTGACGCTCCAAAGCCGCGCGCTCGCCGATCAGTCGGACCAGGACAGAGTCGGCCTGCATTTCTGGCGTAAGCTCCAGGGCCTGGACCGGCAGGAAGATGAAGGAAGCGGCACGCGCCCCGTCCTCACCGTCAATCGCCGGCTCTTCCGACCCGACTCCGTCACCGTTGTCGTCCAGGACCGCGTTCTCCACCTGCAGTAGATTGCCTTCGCTGTAGTGGCGGGCGACCTCCGAAGTGGCATAGGTGAAGGCTTCCAGAAGCGACATGCCGCCGTCCTTGTCCAGATCGGCCGCATCGCCCTCAAAGGCCTGCGCGAAGTATTGGCCGAAGACGGTCTCGTTTCTCTGGCGGCCGGTCTTGGTCGCGGAGATGACCGTCCGGTCGGGGCCAGCGAGCATCTGCACGAACGGCCCGGAAGCAGACGCGGCGTTCACCAGCGCTACCTGTCGGCCCCCGAGTTCGTCCAGAAGGCTCGACCACTCGGCCGCCGTCAGGTCGGGGCCGGGAATATTGAAGCGGGCCTCGTCCTCGCGGAACGAACCGTGGCCGATCAGAACGATAAGGACGCGGTCCTGCGGTCCGGCACGCCGGGCGACATCACGAATCGCGGCCTGAACCGCCTCTCGACGCGCTTCTCCGGCAGACGGTGCGGGATCGCCTTCGTCTTCGGAAAGCAGGATCGAATTCGCCGCCGAAATGCCGTAGCGATCCCGGGCCGCATTGGTGATGGTGGCACCCCAGCCGAAGAACGTCGCGGTGTATTCCGGGCCGCCACCCAGGCCAACCACGGTCACCAGGTGGGTCTCCTGCGCCCCGCCCGCGGTGGGGGCCAGCGCCACGACTCCTGCGACCGCCAGACCCGCCGTCAGCCTCCGAATCCGCGATCCCGAGCGCGACGTCGTCGCATTCGTGGCCACCGGCTCTATCGCCATCGGATTCATCGTCATCGAATCCATCGCCATCAGACCATCCCCCGCACACGCCGCAATCCCCACTCCGCACCGACCAGTCCGATCAGCAGCAGGAACAGGAAGGGCATGTCCCACAGGTCGCGTTCTTCGGTCAGCGTCACACCCGCGCCGGTAAAGCGAAGATCCTCCGGCAGTCGATTCACATTGTCCACCGTGTAGAAGCGGCCGCCGGTGTCCTCGGCCAGACGGGTGAGCAGGTTGGTCCGACGACCCGCGTCGAAGTACTCCTCGGTGCTCGGTCCGGTCTGGAAGAAAGTCGAGCCGGTTCCCAGCGACAGTTCCTGCTGTAGCCCCTCCACCTCGACCGCGTAAATCCCGGCTTCCGTCGGTGTGAATTGGGCCGTGTAGATACCGTCCTCTTCCACCGTCCAGGCCATGGGCTCGATGAAGACCTGGCCCGAGGGAGAGGTGACGGTGGCGGTGACTGTCGCCGAGTTCAGCTCCAGGTAGGCCGAGTCGAGGGCCATGGCGCGGAGCGTGACCACTTCGCCCGGCTCGAGCGCCTCCCGGTCTGGTGACACCGAAACCGGATCAGGAACGCCATCGACCAGCCAGCGCAGGAGCTGCTGCCAGAGCAGTTCGTGGCGCGTGTCCTGAACCGGGATGTCGTAGTGCATCTGCCAGATCCAGGTGTCCTGCACCGGAAGGGCCAGGACTTTTCCGCGACCGTAGCGATGATAGGCCAGAACCACACGCTCCTCCCCGTCGGCATCACCCGTCAGCAGGGTGGTGGCACCCGGCTTGGTGCGGACGATCCGGTTCATGGTGGAGAGCGGGGGCAGGCTGGCCCAGGCATCGTCCAGATCGACCGGCGCCCCGTCCTCAGCGGCGTCTTCGGCTGCTCCCTCCGCCGGACGGGAGGGGAGGATCTGCGCCACCGGGTGGCCACGTCCGGCATTGGTCGGGCGTATTTTCACCTCGGTGAAGGCGGCGCGGGGATCTGGCGCGGGTTCCTCCAGAAGCACTGGGTAGGCGTCCTCTAGCGCGGTGCCCGCGAAACCACCCTCTGCGAAGGCTCTACGCCCTCCCAGAAACAGCAGCCCGCCACCACGCCGGCTGGCGAAGTCGGCGATCATCGAGAGTTGGTCCACGGTGAAGAACGAGGCCTCAACGCTCCCGATAACCAGGGCCCGATACTCGAAGAGTTCTTCGCGAGTGCGCGGAAAGCCGCCGGCCAGTTCGTCGCCGTCGTCCACGCCCAGCCGCAGGAACTTGCCCTCGGCTGTACGCTGAAGAACCACCACCTGCATGTTGGCGTCGTCTTCGATGGCCCGGCGCAGGAACTTCACCTCGTAGCGAGGTTCGCCCTCAAAGTAGAGCACCTTCTCGCGCCGTTCCCGAACGTCCACCAACACCTCGCGGGCGTTGTTCTGTGCGACGGTCTCTTCGTCCCGACGTGGAATCGAGAAGCGCAGGCGACGGGGCCCGGTGTCTTCAAGGGTGATGCGGATCTGGGCGATGGTCGGCTCGCCGTTGCCTTCCAGTGTGACCGGCTCATCGGCGATGCGTCGATTGCCATCTTCGACCACCACGTTGACGGTCTGCCCGCGATAGCCCCGATGGGTCACGACTACATCGACCACCAGCGTTGACCCCTGAAGGACAATGCGCGGCACTTCGATCTGGCCGATCTGCAGATCGGGAGTGAGTGCCTCGGCACCCAGCCCCACCGTGTAGACCGGAATAGAGGCCGCCTGCAGAGGCACAAGCGCCCCGGCCAGAGGGTCGCCGCCGTTGTCGGCACCATCGGTCAGAACCACCAGCCCCGAAAGCGGCACACTCGACAGTTCCTGGCGCGCCTGGTCCAGGGCACGTGTCAGGCTGGTTCGCGTGCCGTTGTAGCTCAGGCCGGACGCGTCAGCGATCCGGTTGGCATTGTCCGAGAAGCGGAAGAAGCGAAGGGAGAAGCGCTCCGACAGTTCCTCGACAAGTCTGGAGCCTTCAGGCCCGAAATTCTGATCCAGGAAATCGCGCCGAGGATTCCCATCATCATCTGGAAGCGACATGGAACGGGAGTCGTCCAGCAGGATCCCGACGAAGTTTCTCTGGGCCACCACCGACGTCAGGACCAGGGTCGGCTGGAGCAATGCAAAGGTAAGAACGGCCAGGGCCAGGAACCGCAATCCGGCCAGAATGCCGCGGTCCGTTCGGGTCGTCTTTCCGTTTTCGCTTCCGTACGTGATCACCGCGCCCAGGGCCACCAGACAGGCGACGGCGATCACCACCATCACCGGCCATGGTGTGGCCAATACGATCTCGCCTTCCTGAAAAAGGATGGGGCGGTATTTGAACAGAAAGGAAAAGATCGACTCCACCAACTACTCCTCGTGTCGTGTATCAAAAGTTCGCGAGCCACCTGATGCGTCGAGGTGCCGGATCCTGCGAGGCCCTACGACGAGGGATAGCAGCGTTATCCCGCCCCGGGGCAACGACGCAGGGCCGGATGTATCCGCGTTCGAATGCCCCAGACACTTTCGATACACTAGTGACTCATGCCGTAGATGATCGTGTTTACGCCGACCTGGAATGCGTATGTCGAATATTCGACCGGGTACATCGGGTCCTCGGCCCACTCCCATGCGTCGCCCAGATCGGTGTTCCAATTAATGATGACCATCAAACGACCCGAATCGTCAAAAATCCCACTCACGGTGGGCACGTACCCATCCTGTTCGTACGTAGGCCGTCCGTAGATGCCGCGGCCCCGAGCGGGGACCTGCAGCACCTCGTCGATCTGGTAGACGGTGTTGAAGATCGGATGGTCGGCGGGGATGTCCTGGATCACCCGGCCAGGCAGCAGGAGCTGCATCTGGTACTCGAACTGTGCCCACTCCCGAGTGCCCCAGAAGTCGTCGATCATCAGGAAGCCGCCGGCGTTAAGATGATCCCGCAGTCCAGAGATCTCCGGCTCCGAAAGCGCCATCGATCCGACCTCGAGCGCATAGAGGAAGGGGTAGAGCCGGACGGCCGGGTCATCCAGGCGGACGGCGTTCTCAATGTCGTAGGCGTCGATGTTGGTCAGCCGCTTGAGAACCACAAGGAACTGCAGGTCGGCCTTCGGGAAGTCAGTCGCCCAGCGGCTGCCCCCGCCACCAAAAAATCCTCGCCGACCGAAGCCGTTGTAGGCGACCCGCGTGAAAAAAAACTCGCGCGGCTCCGGCCAGGTGCCGAATTCCTGTAGCCCTGACTCCAAGTCGACCCAATCCAGATCCGGATCGCCCGGCGTGGGTGACCATCCCGGCTGCACCGTCGCCGCCGGCGCACTGATCGCCGTGAGCCATCCGGGAAAGGAGTAGGTCGGCACACCGCCGGTCCGGCTCGGAATCCGGGTCGTCCGAATCGGCGTATTCACCGCCAGTCTGGAGAGCGGCCGCGCTGCTTCACCCGACGCCGAATCCCGCACTTCACCCGCACGCTCCATGGAGCGTGAAGACACCCCTTCCGTTGAATTCCCTGTGAGGAGTACAGCGGTCAGGGCGAGAACGGACGAATGGACAAGCCGCATGGGGCTCCGTCGAGTGTCTGAGTCTGCTCTGCCTGAGAATCGACCTGCGTAACGAAAGACCGCCGAGATCCCTCGAAGGTTGAAAGGGTGAAAGGATGCTACGGGAGGCCGCTGCGAAAGTTCCTGGTGGTGACAGGTCGCGCCTGGCCTTACGGGGTGCCCCATTCACCCGTCCGTACTGCCTCCCTGGGCCTCTGGTGCGCACAGCGCCATCACCCGCCAGTAGACGTCCCGAACCGCTTCTGCCGGCAGCCCCATCTCCCGCGCGGCCTGGGCGGCGCGTTTGAGCACGGCCGCCTCCCGCGGTGGATCGAACCCGGGGCGGCCCGCACCTGCGCGGATCGCCTGTGCGGCACTCGCCAGACGCCTACGCTCACCCAACAGCTCGACCAGCCGCTGGTCCGTCAGGTCGATCTCATTGCGAATGACGGAGAGTCGAGCTGAGTCCGAACTGTCCGTTTCGGGCAGGGAGTGCCCCGGACCTGGAAGGCTGTTGAAGCAGTGGGGTGCGGCCGCGCGAAGGGGTCTTCGGTGTGTTCAGGGCAGGAACGACGACGAGTCGTAGCGAAAGCTACGTTGAGGAGGAGAGACGCACATGGACCGCCGAACCGCCCTTCGCCCTTCGGACCACCGCTCACGCGGCGGTGCCCACGAGCGGCATGGGGCCATCTTCGTCGTTGGACCGCCTCGACGTAGCTGACGGCTATGCCTTCGGTGATCCGCCTCGAATCTGGCCCCATGGCGCTCGTAACGCGGCTCACCCCACTTTTTCAACAGGCTTCTAGACTATGCATTGACGGGCCCGCACGGAAGATGGTGTGCTCGGGGCCCGTTTCGAGGTGGCGACGTGGAACGGCCCCGGATGATGACCCCAGGTGAATCTGCAGGAGGGCCCGCGCCGTAGTAGTTTGCCTCCGACCGGCTCGGTCGGCGCCTCCTCGTCCTGCCTCTTTGTCGAGGCAAACAAAACCATGATTGAAACCACACGAAAAGTTGTCGCTCGCGATTTCGCGATCTTCCAGTTGAAGCTCTTTATGGATGCGGCCAAGGACTTTGTTCTTGTGTCGCTCTCCATCGGCGCACTGGTGATCGACATGATCTCGGGCGGCGGGAAGCGACCTCGCCTCTTTTACTCGGTGCTGAAGATCAGCGAGCGCTTCGACAAGTGGCTCAACCTGAATGGCGCGATGGAACGGCTTGAGGCTGGCGACATCGACGAGGAGGGCCTGTTCGGTGCCAGCGAGGCCGGTAGCGACAGTCTGCTGGGCAAGATCGAAGAGGTGGTCAAGAAGAACGCCGCCAAGCGGAAAGGTCCCAAGCCCTGAGCAAGTCCGGACCATCTAACGTTTAGCCCCCTCCGGGCGTCCACCTGGTGTAGTGTGGCAGAAGTCCCATGTCCGAATACAACGGGACTTTTGCCACACTACACCAGCAATTACCAGGTGAACCCTGGTCCAGCGTCCGGGTCACGGACGTCGTTCTCTGATGGAGGTTCCGATGCGTTTCAGGTCCTTTGCGCCCGCCGTGGCGCTTTTGGCAATGTCCATGGCCATTCCCGCTTCGGCTCAGATGGCTCAGGTCGCTGGCGACTGGGAGTTCGAGTTCGAAAGCCCCCGTGGCGCTCAGACCATCACCCTCACCTTCGTCCAGGACGGAGCGACTCTGGGCGGTGAGGCTAAGATGATGATGATGCAGGGCCGCGAGATGCAGATGGATATTGAAGGCAAGGTGGAGGCCATGAAGGTCGAATTCTCCTTTGTCTTCACGCCTCCTGCGGGCGGCGGTGGCCGAGCTGGTGCCGGGGCCGGTGGAGCGGGTCGTGGCGGAGCCGGTGGCCGGGGAGCTGGCGGCGGTTTCGCCTTTGCCGGTGACCTGGTCAACGGCGAACTGCGTGGGAAACTGACGACTGGGCGAGGTGGGCCCGTGGATGTCGTCCTGAAGCGACCCGCTACGCGCTAGTCGGTTCCTGGTCCTATCCTGGTCCATTCAGGAACGCCGCTGTTGCGGTGTGAACGCCCGGACGCCCCGCCTTCGACTTCGAGGGCGGGGCGTCTGACGTTCCAGGCCATCTGACCGAGTCCTGTGGATCCTCAGTCGCTAACCACCTTGCCTCGGTTCAACGCGATATCTGACGGGGCAGTGGCTCATGGAGGCCGGCCGGTCGCTTGACCGGTGGAGGGCGGCAGGGTGAAGGTTGACCATGGAAGAAAGCCGTGCCGGGAGCGAGTCCGAACCCTCCCCAAGTTCATCCGCCGAGGACGAGGACACTGCCCCGGCGGCATCATTGGTCCGCCGAATACTGCGGATGCTGGTGATGGCGATCGGTGTGGTGGTCGCGGGGACAGTTCTGGTGGCGGTTGCCATCGAAGTGCTGATCGCGATCAACGCCCGCGTGGTCGGCGGGGATACCGATTTTTCCCTCCGCAGTGACTGGGAGGCGGGCGCTACGGGCGAGCTGATCCTGCCCGGATCGGGCACGATCCCGGTCCTGACCCAGCCCTCGCGGGACGACACCCTCGCTTGGCGGCAGTGGTTGGTTCAGAGGCATGCGCCGGTGCTGGTCCAGCTGCTCGGCCACAATCCCGAGTGGGACATGCCGGTGGCGATCGACTTCGACGGAAACGACGATCCGCGAGACAATCCCTCCAACGCATCCCGCGACTTCCCTTCAAATGCAGCCATCTACGGTGAGCTCACCGCCATAACCGCAGACAGCTACTACCTCACCTACACGGTCTATCACCTGCGGGACTACGACCATCCCGTCCGTGAGGTCATCGTCCGCACCTCACATCACGACGGAGACAACGAGGGCCTGCACATGCGCGTGGATCGCGAGACGCTCGATGTCATGGCTGTGGAGACGTGGTATCACAATCGCTTCGTCCTCTGTGACGGCGTCGGCGTGTCCACAGGGACGGATCCAGTGCTGGGCCGCCTGCACCTTGAGGGTGGCTCGCACCCCATCCTCTACGCGCAGGATCTGGGGCACGGCATTCGATGCGCGCAGATGGGTGATACGATCGACCTTCCGCGTTCCAAAATCTTCCGGCCGGCCCTCGGTCGCGACCTGACGTCTCTGGACCCAAGCCGCGAGCCCGAGTACGAACTCACATACTCGCTGCTCGATTTCGACCGCTGGTATTATTGGGCTTCAATGGACACGCAGTCGGACTCAACGACCATGTTCGTTGGCAGCATTCAGTTGAACGAAGGGATGGATGCTCCCCCACTGACCGCCGTCCAGTACATCGCGGGCAGGGATCGCGAGGACATCTCCCACTGGAGCCGCCCCAAACCCATGTGGGCTTGGGACGACCTCTGGGACGGGATCCCGATCGCCAGCTGGCACTTCCTGCCCAGCTATTCATTTGCGACCCGTGTGGGCGGGGACATCTCGCACGACTACGAGATGAACCGGCCAGCCGATCTCCTGTTTGGGCTGACCGGAAACGAACTGGCCGAGCAGTTCTCGTGGGATCCCGGTTCAGCAGCGGGTCGCGTTCGAGACGCCAACACCCAGATCAACAAGTGGACCAACTTTGATCCCGGGCTGCAGCACATTGAGCGCAAGCACTACTGGTGGGCCGCGGAGCAGTTGATCGAGAATGTTTCTGTCTCGGCACAGAGACTGTTCAACCGCTACGTGACTCGTGTGTTTGCCAGCCTTGGCTGATAGCGCGGCGGTGTCGTCGGTCAGCGGCTCCCACTCGGGAGACCGGTCGTATCCGCCCGAACCCCGGGCTGCGTGATCACGGTGTCCGTGGCGGAATCGGGGGTCGCCGAGGCCTCTATTCGATGCGGACGAGCCATTCCCCGCCCGGCCTCGATCCCGGCAATGATGTCGGCCGAGGTCCTCGGAGTATCCGGGGGCAGCTGCAGAGCAAAGTAGAGGGCCGCGAGCGTGTCCCTCGCCTCCCTGTGCACCTGGGCGAGTCCGGTGATCACTCCATCCCGGGACTCGAGCACCCTGGCGAAATTCGCGGGGAGATCACCGTGGAGGATCCCGTAGGCCACAATGCCGTCAAACGCCCTGCTCGCCACGGCCCGGGCCGCTTCGGGGTTGTCGTATTCGGCCTCAATGGTGGCCTGCCCTATCAGCAGGGCGAACCCCTGAAGCTCAAGAGCCGTATTGGCTCGCTCCAGCGCCATCGCCTGCGTCCGCCAGACGACCCCCGCGACTCCTGCTGAAACGATCAGCACCGCGAAGATCAGGATGCGAAACTTGCCGGACGACCCTGACTTCTGTTTTTCCTCGGAGACCGCCGAAGTGTATGGCTCACTATTGGACATTCTATCTGCCTATCCCGGAGATGGGATCGCGAAAGGAAAAAGAGACGGTCAGTGACCGTGGAGGACGATCTCAATTCTGCGGTTGATTTGATGGCTGTCCGGGGCGGAGCGGCCGGACCCACCGGAGCCCCACCTGCGCTGCCCATCCACCACGGGCACCCGCCCATGTCCGCGCCAACGAGCCAGAGAACAGCCATGGGGATCCGGCCCGTCGCTGCCACGTCCCATCCAGCGAAACGCGCGTCCCCATCATGAGTCCGCCGTAGACGCTGTTCACCAGCTCGTCTTCGGTCGGCGTATCTCCCGAGACGCCACCGTTCAGGCTGACTACCCCGACGCTCACTGCAGGCATCACAGCCCGAATCCTTGGGAGACCGAGAGAAACCCCGGCGCCCACGCCACGGGAAGTGACCGAACCTGAGTACGATCCGTCCCCCAGGCTGCCCTTCACCCGGGCGCTGCCGAGCTCGACAGCCAGGTAAGGGGTCAGGCGATCCCCGAAGACCTTCGAGAAGCGAAGGCCGGCCTTGGCCCCGAATCCAATCCTTCCATCCCTGACCGTCATGGGTCCGGCAAGAAGGTCTGCACCCTGGATCAGGGGACCGGATCCGAAGATCGACGAACCCGAACTCGAGTTTGCGTTCGTCGTCACGATGACGGGCGCGGCCCTGGAGTTCTCCCGAATCATTCGGGCGAGCTCCTCGACCTGCCGCCTGAGGGACTCGATCTCTGCCGTGTCCTCCGGTCGAGAGGCTGGTCGCCAATCGCCAGAGCATCCGCGAAGCGCAGAACGCTGGCGGTGACCTCAACCGGGATGATCAGGCCATCGCCACCCGTCAGGGCCCCACCGACGTCCATGTCGAGCCGGTCTGCGCGAGCGCTCGGGCGGGTTCCGCCGATTCGGGCGCCGACGGAGGCCGACAGAGCGAAGGAGCTTTTCAGGTCGTTACGCTCTGGATCGATGGACTGGATACCGTTGGCTGAGGCGCCGGCAATCGTGCTTCGGTCCAGTCGGAATCGATACTCCCTGAAGAGGAGCTGACCATCCAGCCATGGAAGGAGTCGCAAGTCGACGACGCCTCCATAGTTGGCAATGATCTGACGCTGTTCGTCCCGGCCCTCCGGACTCAGATCCATGATCCCGCCACCGCCAAACACGAGTGGGGCGACCTTCCCGGAGCCCAGGCGCAACTGCACCTCAGCCGACAGGATGGAGGCGTCAACCGAGTTTTCGATCATTCGGACTCCGACCCCGGTATAGCCCGAGGCGGAAAGCGCCGTGGGCATGCCCGACGCGGACAGGTACGAGCCCCGCAACAGCACGTATCGGCCAAAGCCCAAGGAGGCCGATCCACCTAGAAAATCCTGGTCGGCAAATCCGAGAGACGGGCTCCACTGGAATGCGGGAAACTCGGGCGCGACCCTGGCGGTCAGTCCCTGGACTGCGACGCCATTGGACCCTGCACCCAGCAAGGTTGTCGCGACGAGACCAAGTACTGCTACTGCGGCTCTATCAGGCACCCCGGGCGATCCCATGGCCTGATCGGCCACCCGCACGCAACCCCTTCATCCGCCTGGGGTACCGCCCCTCATGGTCAGCTTCCCAGATTCCCTCGATGAAGACTTCCCACTCGGCGACGGCGTCATCGAAGGCTCGGTCGATGCCGCATGTCCCTACTGCGGAGAGACCGTCGAGGTCCTGGTCGATGCGGGCGGCGGTGAGGACCAGGAGTACGTCGAGGACTGTGAGGTCTGTTGCCGGCCCTGGCGTGTGACGCTTCGCTGGCACGGCGAGACGCCTTCCGTGCAGTTGGCGCGCGAGGACGACTGACGATTTCCAGGGCGACTGACAGCTCAGGTTGGCCGCCCCTGCGAGCCCACCGGCCGGCAGAAGAAAAAACGGCCGCCCCGGAATGCCGGAGCGGCCGTTTCACAGCCTTCTGATCTGCTGCCGATCCGGGTGGTTACTCGTCCGCGGACAGCGTGACCTTCTCCATGCGGACTTCGTTCATCGGGCGGTCGCCTGGGCCGGTTGGCGCACCGCCAATCTCCCGAACGATTTCAATCCCTTCGACCACTTTGCCGAAGATCGCGTGCTTGCCGTCCAGCCACGGGGTCGCAGCCAGCGTGATGAAGAACTGCGAGCCGCCCGTGTTGGGGCCGGCGTTGGCCATGGAAAGCATTCCTTCGTCGGTGTGCCCGAGTCCGGGGCCGAACTCGCAGGGAATGTGGTATCCGGGGCCGCCTCGACCGGTGCCGTCCGGATCACCACCCTGAATCATGAAGCCGCTGATTACACGGTGAAAGACCACGCCATCGTAGAATCCCTTCTCGATCAGAGATGCGAAGTTCTCGGCGGTTTTCGGCGCGGAATCGTCAAAGAGCTCGATCTTGATGGTGCCGTGATTCGTCTCGACGGTGGCGATGCGGTTGGTCATGAAATCTCCAGCTTGTTGTCTTGTTTTCGGGGCTCGCCCGTGATGGGTCCGAGCTCGGGAAGGCGTCACGGACACGCGGATTCAAGGACCCGACGGTTCGCAACAACCCAAAACGATAACCCTGTCCCCCCACCGGTGTCACACTCAGGGAGGATGCTTTCAGGGACGCTGCACGGGCGGAAATCGTGCGGTCGAGTGGATCTTGCGGCCCGGTCAACCGGCGGGCGGGTTGGCGCGGGCGCGGGGGTACTCCGTAGCTTCTCGCCCGAAAGTCGCCGCGAGCGAATGGACCGGACCCGCTACCCAAGTCCCGATGACGCCGTCACACAATACCGAGCCCACCTGTTCGATCTCCACATTCAACCATGTCGGAGAGCGATCCGGTGGACACCCGCGCGGGCCCGGGCAGCAACTGCTCCTGGCTGCCGCGGCTACACTGATTCTGGGTGGCTGCTATGCCCCCATGATCATGTCGGAAAGCGATGCGGACATCGTCCTGAGCCATCAGGAGATCTCCGGTCCCAGTCCGGCCGAACCCGGCTCCTTTGCGGTGAGGACCATGTTCTACGGCTCGGAAAATGACATCAACCGCCCCGAGTACAGGGATTCAGTCACCATCGTGACCGATTCCGTGGATGCCTCGAAGCTCGTTCAACTGGGTGACCAGGCCCGCAGTCGAAATGACTACTGGGGCTTCACAACTGAAGGGTTCCCGCTCAACGGACGCGTCTGGTATCCAGAAGGGGAGGGCACTTTTCCTCTCGTGCTGGTCGTCCACGGCAACCATGACCCAACGGACTATTCCGACCCGGGCTACGACTACCTGGGTGAGCTGCTGGCCAGTCGCGGTTTCATTCTGGTTTCCGTCGACATGAACTTCATTAACGGCGGCATCCGGGGTGAGAACGACGGGCGCGGCTGGATGCTGCTGAAGCATCTGGAGGCATGGAAGGGCTTCAACGAGGATCCCGAGAATCCCTTCTACGGCATGGTCGACATGGACAACCTGGCCGTGATGGGGCACTCCCGCGGTGGGGAGGCCGTCGCACACGCCGCGTCCTTCAACCGGCTTTCGCACTACCCTGACGATGCTTCGCTGACCTTCGACTTCAACTTCAATCTGAAGTCGATCGTGGCGATTGCGCCGGTGGACGGTCAGTACCTTCCCACGGACCGTTATGTGCCGCTCCAAGACATCAACTACCTGGTCTTCCACGGCTCGCATGACGGTGACGTCAGCAGCTTTCACGGTCTTCGTCAGTGGAATCGGATCACCTACCCGAACGGCGGAGACTTCTTCAAATCGGCCGTCTACATGTACCGGGCAAATCACGGGCAGTGGAACACGGTCTGGAACTCGTTCGACAACGGTCCGCGCTCGGCCCGGCGTCTGGATCTGCGCTACCTGGTCGATCGCGAAGAACAACGTCGCTTCGCCGAGCTCTACATCAGCTCCTTCCTTGAGATCACACTCAAGGGCGAGGACCGCTGGCGCCCGATCTTCCGGGATCACCGCGTGATTGGCGAGTGGCTGCCGAAGACGATGTACGTGACCCAGTTCCAGGATGCCTCGTTCCAGGCGCTGGCGACGTTCGAGGAAGACATCGACGTCACGACCGGCAGCATGAAAGGCGTTCGGATACGGGGTGACAGCCTGGCCACGTGGAAGGAGGGGAAGATGGTTCTGCGCTCGCAGAATCGGGGCAACACCTCTTCGACCCAGGAGAACCAGGCCATCTGGCTGGGCTGGAACAACAACATTGCCGGTCCGGGCGATCGCGTGGGGCCAGCCGCGCAGTTGGAGTTGGCGATTCCGTCCGGTATGGCCAGCGGGATGGACCTTGGGTCCGGATCGTCCCTTGATCTGCAACTCGTCGTCACTGGAAAGGAGCCGCGCCCGCGTGCGGATCCCGATGAGGATGAGGCTGCAGATGACGAGAATGCCGCATCCCGGGAGAACGAGGCCGAGGCAAACGAAGACGAGGACGAGGACGAAGCCGAAGAAGAGGACGCACCGGTGACCCCGGTGGACCTGAGCATCGAGATCGAAGACGCCTCGGGACGGACGGCCCGCGTGGCCTTGTCGGAATACGGCGCGATCCGCGAGCCGCTGGAGATCCGGATCCTGCGGCGGCCGGACCAGGAAGCGGCGGCGGTCCATTCGGAGATGGTCCTGCAGAGCTTCCACATTCCAGTCGGCGATTTCGGTGGGATCAACGCCGGTCAGATCCGGGCGGTACGCCTGGTGTTCGATCGCACCGACAAGGGCGAGGTCGTGGTGGACAACATCGGCTTCAGCCAGATGGACCCGTCCTTCTGGAGCGCTCGGGTCCGCAACTGATTCGCCGAGCCTTTCGGGGGTCGGCCTCTTCGTTCCGCGTTAGCGCCAGCCCAGCGTAAAGGTGTGCACGCCGCCGTTGCCGTCGATGGGGTGCCAGCCCCATTCGAGCACCAGGTCATCGCCCCAGTACGATCCGCCGACGCTGAACGGCTTGGCGTCACCCTCGGGGACATTCCGGAACCCGACGCGGCCCACGAAGGTGCGGCCGTTGACCGGGTAGTAGCCGAGCTCCAGCCCACCGCCGCCCAGGAACTCTCCATCGGCCCGGCGCCGCAGTTCGGCGGCCATCCCCAAGTCGAGGATCCCGACCGGGCGGCCATAGAAGCCACCTCCCAGCACCACCTCGGTTGGTGGCTTGACCTTGATGCCAGAAATCGTGCGCTCAGGGCCAAGGCTGCGAACGGTAAGCGCCAAGTTCACCTGTCCGGCCCGTCGGGTAACGCCGATGTCCATGGTGGCGTGTGTCTTTCTTGAGGCGTCGAAGCGCGAAGTGATCAGTCGGGTGGTCACGCCGAAATCGACTCCGAACAAGTCAGACGACACGCCCAGCGCCGCCGAAGTTTCGGAGATACCCATGCTCCCGTCTCCGAAGAACGGATCGAGTCCGCCCGCCCGCGAGCCCGGTGCGCCGCCCCGATACTCCAGCGCCTCCAGCCCGAAGCCGAGCCCGATTTTGCCGCCAAACCACTGACGGGACGACGTCAGAGTCATGTGTGTGCCGTTTTTGCCAAAGCGGCTGAACCCCGCCTGCATACCACCTGATCCCGCCAGGGCAGCATGGGTCAGAAACAGATCCGAATCGGCAACCCCCAACTGAGCGGCGCCAAGCCCCGCGGCACGTGCCCCCACGCGGAATTCGACCACTCCAGGTTCGCGACCCGGGGTCTGGGCCTGGGTCGGTGCAGGAGCGATCGCGGTCCCGACCAGGCATGAGGCCGTCGTAAACGCGATGGCAAAGAGGCGGGGCAGGGCGGGATTCTTGCTTGCGAGGTGCATTGGCGCTCGGGGCAACGAGAAGCTTGATCGGACGGGGACTCGTGGCACCCGTCGAAGATGTTGTCGGAGATATTGCGACCCCGGGGGGCGCCCCAGCAACTCGGCGAGATCAGATCTTCGTCTGACGTGACTCCACCCAACTGGTGATGAGCTGGTGCGCGATGCTTTCCCTGGGGGGGATTCGGGGCAGATCGTCCACGGAGAACCATGCAACGTCCTCAAGTTCGTCGTCCATGCAGCGCGCCTCTCCGGAGGCCCAGCGTGCGTGGAATCCGACCATCAGGGAGTGCGGGAAGGGCCAATGCTGGCTTCCCTGATACGCGACGTCGGCGACACGCACTCCCGCCTCCTCCATGACCTCGCGTTGGACGCATGCTTCCAGCGATTCTCCGGGCTCAACGAAGCCGGCCAGCGTCGAATACATCCCCGGCGCGTAGTGCCCCCCGCGGCCCAGAAGCACTCGGTCACCGTCATGGATCAGGACGATCATCGCAGGCGCGAGTTGGGGGAAACGGAGATGGGAACAGGACGGACACCGAACAAAGCGTCCGTCCTCGGACAGCGCATTGCGGCCGCCGCAGCGACCGCAAAACTGATCGGTCCGGCGCCACCTGAGCAGGTGGGCGGCCCGTCCCACCAGGCCCAGGTCCGGGCCCAGAAGGGAGAATGCTGATCTGAGTGAATGGGTCTGATATCCAAGCGGGATCGCTTCGGATTCCGGCCACTCCATTACAGTCAGACTATGGTCGGATTCGGGCGGCGCGGCGTCCAGGGCTCCAAGTGGAGGGTCCATTGCGCCGGCTGGAATCTTCGTCGGTAGACACCCCCCATTCAGAAGAAGCTGGTCTCCCTGGAAGATGGCAACTGGGCGGGTGGTCAAGGATCAGCACGGTCCGAGCGGGGACGATCAAGGATCAGCGAGCGTTTGCACCCCGGGCACAGAAGCCAGTCCCGCCGGCGCACATAGGGCACACCTTCCTTGGGCTCAACAACGGTCAACGTCATGGCTCGGTCGCACACGGGACAGTTGGGGATGGCACCCGCCCGCCAGCTCAGGCGGAGCTGCTCCGACTGCTCTCGGGTGAACTGGAGTGGGGGCATGGGAACACGGAAGGCGTTGATCTGAGGTGCGTACGTCCACTACGTTGATGGTCTGTAACGTACGAAACAACAAGTCGAGGCTGCGTGGCGAAGGAAGCAATCGAAATCGAGGGCACGGTGAATGAGGTGCTCCCCAATGCGAATTTCCGGGTCGAGCTGGAGAACGGGCACGAAGTGCTCGCCTACCTCTCCGGGAAGATGCGGCAGCACTATATTCGCGTTCTCGAGGGTGATCGTGTAAAGGTTGAGCTCTCCCCCTACGACTTGAGTCGTGGCCGGGTGACCTACCGCTACAAGTAACCCCGGGCACCGCCCCTGGAGTTGAGATCGGCGCCGCTTCTCCGTCAGGGAGCGGCGCTTGTCACATCCGCGGGGACTGCCAGTGTGGTGTATCGAAAGTTCGCGAGCCACTTCTTCAACCGGCTTCTAGAGCAACTGTGCGAAACTCAAAATACATCTGCTCCGTAGGGGGACACAGAGGCTTTTGATACCGAAATGGACCTGGAGATAGAGACGATGAGATTCGGAGCAATGGCGGTGAGTGGAGTGGTTGGGCTGGTAGTTCTGAAGCTGCTTGCTGCGCTCTTCTTGCCCATGCTGATGACGGCTTTCGCGGTGATGGCGATGCTGGTGAAGTGGGGACTGATCATTGCGGTCGGCTACTTCGCCTGGTCGTTCTTCAAGGGACGGAAGTGTGAGGCCGAGGTCGCCTGACGCAAGTCCGGTATCGCCTCGAAGCGAAAGCGCCCCGGAGACTGCGGTCTCCGGGGCGCTTTTTTCATGTGCCATCGATTTTTGACGGCGCACTCGTCTCGCGCCAGAACGGGGTCAACCGACGTAGGCCCTGAGCTTCGCGATCTGCTCGACGGTCCCCAGAACGATCAGTTGATCTCCCACATCCAGTCGCGTGTCCGCCGACGGATTGAAGACGAAATCGTCCTTGCCGGTCGACGCTTTGCTGGTGGCAAGGACGATCAGCCCCGTCTCCTGCGGAATGCGCGCATCGGACAGGCGCTTGCTCGAAATCGAGCTGCCACTCGAAATCGCCAGTTGCTCCATGCGCAGATCCAGCTGTGACGAGCGCGTTGCAATGTCCAGAAATGACACGACAGACGGTCGTAGCAACACCGAGGCCATTCGGATGGCGCCGCTCACGTTGGGGCTCACGACGTGGGTGGCCCCGGCGCGATACAGCTTGTCCGTCGACTGCTCCTCGTAGGCGCGAACAATGATCGTCAGCTTGGGCGCGAGATCGCGGGCCGAGAGACAGACGAACAGGTTGTCGGTGTCGGCGGACAGGCAGGAAACCAGGCCCTTGGCGTTCTCCAGCCCCGACTGAAGCAGGATCTCGTCGTCCGTGGCGTCGCCGGTGATCACGAGCCCGGCAGGATAATGAGCCAGGAGCTTCTCGATGTGCTCGCCGTCGCGTTCGATCACCACCCAGGGTGCCCCGGCGCCTTCCAGTTCGTGAATAACCTGACGGCCGGTCCGGCCTGCACCGCAGACAACAACATGATCCTTTAGTGCGTTGATGGACTTCACGATTCGACGACTCCGAAAGACATGTGTGAGATCCAGTTCGACGATCAGTGAGGTGATCAGCGCGAACCAGACTCCCATAAAGGTCAGCCCACCGCCCAGAAGGAGCATGGTGAAAGCGCGTCCCGCGTCCGAGAGCGGATGGACCTCGTTGTATCCGACAGCGGTCACAGTGATGGCGCTCATGTAGAACGCGTCACCGAATGACCACCCTTCGATCAGGAGATATCCCAGCGTTCCACCGACCAGCAACAGGGCCAGGAACAGGAGGGCCATGACGAAGCGGCGAATGAAGATCGACAGACCCAAGTTTTACTCCGATGCTTTTTCACGGACCCGCAGGACGAGGATGAAAGCTAGACATGACGCGGGATTTCGGACAGCAGCGACTTGACGCCGGGTCAGGGGCGGGGTATCGTCGATCCTGTCACTCGCTGGACGCCGTTTTGCCTTAGTTCATGCGGCGTTTCAGGCAATTGAGATTCCGGGCTCGGTCGAGAAGCCGATTTCAGTCTCTCGCGACACCCGCGGCGAAATCGTCGCAACCTTCAACCCACTTTCCACCAGGAGAGAACCTGATGAACAAGTCCGAATTCGTGGACGCCCTTGCCGAGAGCGCCGGCATGACCAAGGCCGACGCTGCCCGTGCCATCGATGCGATCTTCGCGACCGATAACGGGATCATTGCAAAGGCCCTGAAAGCCGGTGTCCGCGTCCAGATCACGGGCTTCGGCACGTTCGAGTCCAAGGCCCGGAAGGCCCGGACCGGTCGCAACCCGCGTACTGGCCAGACCATCCAGATCAAAGCTTCGAACACCCCGGGCTTCAAGGCCGGAAAGGGCCTCAAGGACGCCATCAACTAGGCGCCTCCTGGTCTGAATAAGGCGGAGGCCGCGTCCCTTTCGGGGCGCGGCCTCCTTTTTTGTACCTCAGACCAGCCTGCCTAGTCGCGCTTTGGCGGGCCTGAACGCCGCGGGCCGCCGGCGGGCCTGCCGCCGCTCGATCCGCCGGGCCTGCCGCCACCCGATCCGCCTGGTCTGCCGCCGCCGCTCGGTCTGCCGCCACCCGATCCGCCCGGACGTCCACCGCTCGGGCGGGCTCCGCCGGAGCGACTGTCAGATCCGTCAGATCCGCCGCGCTCGGTCCGGTCCAGGTCAACGCGTGTAGCCCGGCCCTTGATGGTGTGACCGTTCAGCGCCTTGATGATGACCGGGGCGTCTTCCTTACGGACCTCGACCAGTGAGAAGGACTCCTTCAGATCGATCCGGCCGATCTGGCTTCCCTTCACGCCCGACTCGCCGGTGATGGCGCCCATGAGGTCGCCGGCGCCGACGCCGTCCCGCGAACCGATGCTGATGAAGAGTCGGACCAGGTCACTTTCAGGCGCCTCCGATGCCGGTGCCTTTGGCGCCACCGGCTTTTCGCGCAGGAGGGCGAGCAGAGCCCCCGCGACCGACGGGGCCCCGTGCCGGGCAAAGAGCCCGTCCAGCGCCGTCTGGTAGACGTCCACGTCCTTGCTGGAGATGACCTCGTCAACCTGGGCCAGAAGCACACCGAGCGTGCCGGGGATTCCGGTTGAGGTTGGGTATCGCTTGGTACCGACCGCGTAGCCCGCCCGACGTGCAATGGCACGCAGGTGCGGCAACTCGCGCGGGGCAACCAGCACCAGGCCACCACGGCCGGCCCCGTGCCGGCGATCCAGTTCATCTTCGTCGGCCGGGACATCCAGGCTCACCAGGGCCACGGTGCCATCAGCTGCGGCTTCAATGGCGGCCCTGGCCTCGAGCGCATCGACCGCCATCCACACGGGAGCGTCGGCGTCGCCCGGGCGGCCCGCCATGAACCCGCGCAAGGTGAGTCGGTCGCCCACGTCAGCGGCGTTGTCCTCACTGCGAACGAATACGACCACATGACGAATGTCGTGGTCGAGGGAGTCGGAGATCGCCCGGAGCAGCGTGTCCTCGGCCGAGCCCTCGACCGGGCAGGCGTTGACCTGCCCACGGTCGGGCGAGGTCGGGATGCCCTGTGCGCCCGGGGGCACCTTCACGGCCTTCTTGAAGTGCTTGTTCGCCAGGGCGTCGAGCGCCGGGGTGTAGGGCAGGGCGATCATGATCTTCTGGCCGCTGGACGGAACCGCATCCAGAATCGTCTCGACCGAACCGAGCATGCCCGAGACTTCGAGTCCCGCGGCATCATCGACGATGACGGCCTGAACGCCCTCCACCGTCAGGTTGCCCTGGCGGATCTCTTCAAGGAGACGCGCAGGGGTCGACACCAGAACGGACGCGTGGGAAGGGAGCGCAAAGTTTCCGTCCAGCGACGCCACGCGGTGAGCCGAGCCGGGAGTGAAACGACCCAGCGCCTGGGCCATCCCCACCGAACGGGCGGGCATGGCGGTAAGGATCAGCGCAACAGGGCTGTTACCCTCGGCTTCAAGGCGCCCGAGCAGCGGCACGCCGGTCGCGACGAGCACGCCCGCTCCGGGCCCCGCGATCGCAACCACATCATTGCCGCGCGAAACCACGGGCATGACGTCGATCTGCAGAGCGGTCGGGGTCTCGATGCCTTCGGCAGCGAGTGCCTCGACCAGGTCGGGCGACAGAGAGAGTTCTTCGAAAGATTCCATGGGATCAGCCCGGCAGTCCCGATCCCGGGCCACCCTGATCACCGGGCTCGTACGGCAGCCGGTTCAGGAAGCGCTGGATCTCGTAATCCATCCGCGAAGTGCGCAGACGGTCGGTGTTGGCGACGACGTCGGTGTAGGGTCCATGACGATGCGCCGTCACGGTCACCGTCCCTTCGTTCCCCGTGTAGGTGGCGCTGTGGCCGCCCGATTTGGACCGACTTACGCCGATCAGCTCCGGGAGAACCTCCTCAGCCAACGCCAGAACCTGCTTCGGGCCGAAAGCCGTCTTTCTCTGATATCCAGCCATTATTTCATCCTTCCATGTCCATTGATCCGGTCACAAACTCGCGGATCGTGGCGGCGTCGTGAACACCCTCCATGCGCGATTCCCCAATCACCAGCGTCGGGGCTCCGGTCACGCCACGGTCGATCGCCCCCTGGCGGCACCGGTCCACGTCGCTCGAATAGCGGTCTACATCCAGCACTGCTCGAGTCTCGGAGCGATCCATACCCAGTTCCACAGCGAGCCCGACCAGTACGTCGACCCGCGCGATATCAACCGACTCTGCCAACGCCGCGCGGAAGATCGCTTCGTGCAGTGAGTCCGCGGAGCCGCCGTCTCCCTCGCCGGCAGCGCTGGCATGCATCACCAGTTCATGGGCCTTGCGAGTGGCAGGCACGCGCCCGAGCTGGCGGAGTACCAGGCCAGCTTCGGCGGCCGCCGGCGCCAGCGTATCCCACCACGCCACCCAGAGGGGGTCGTCTGCCAGTATGGGCGCCTCACCGGGCAAACGGAGTTCCCACGGAATCAGGCTCACCGTGAGGCCGAGTGCACGCACCACGTCTCGAATGCGGCGCTTCATGACGAAGGATGCCGGATCGATATAGTCGAAATGGAGGTCTAGCTGAATCATGAGGATGCAAAGGTGTTCAGCCCGCCCGCCCGGGGCAACGGACATTCCCGACACGGGTTACCTTGATCGTCAGGTGGAAGGCTCCCGATATTCCGGCCCTCCAGGAAACCAGCGACCGCATTACAAATTGAGGAGTCCCCGTGGAGCGCAGCCCGAATATTGCAGAGCTCCGTCCGTCGGCGACGATCGCCGTCAGCACTCTCGCCAAGAAGCTTCAGGCCGAGGGCAGGGACATTATCAACCTGAGCGCGGGCGAACCGGATTTCGACACGCCTGCGTGGATCTCGGATGCAGCGATCCAGGGAATCCGGGCCGGAAAGACCCGATACACGCCGACCGCCGGCATGCCCGAGCTGCGCAAGGCGATCGCTTCCTATCTGGGCCGGACCTTTGACCGCGAGGTGGATTGGCAGGGCGTGGTGGTTTCCAGCGGCGCCAAGCAGAGTCTCTTCAACGCCTGTTTCTCGCTCTTCGGACCCGGCGACGAAGTGCTGATCGCTGCACCGTACTGGACCAGCTATCCCGAGGTTCTGACGCTGGCCCGGGCGACATCCGTTCCGGTGGCTGGTGACGAGGCACGAGGTTTCAATCTGACCCCCGCCGATCTCGATCGGGTGAAGACTGACCGCACCAAAGGGATGATTTTTTCCAGCCCGGGCAATCCCTCGGGATCGGTCTACACGAAAGGTGAATTGAAGGCGGTCGCAGAATGGTGCCGGGACAACGGCGTCTGGCTGATCTCGGACGAGATCTACCGCGACATCTACTTCGGCGGCGACTCGCCGCGTGCCCCCGGGATTCTGGACCTGCCCTCGACCAGCCTTGGCGACTGGGTGCTGATCGACGGCGCATCGAAAAGCTTTGCCATGACCGGATGGCGGATCGGATTCGGGGTCAGCTCTACCGAGGTGGCCCGGGAGATGACCTCGCTTCAGAGCCATGTGAGCTCCAACGCGGCGACCCCGTCCCAGATGGCAGCCCTGGCCGCCTACACCGACGGTGCCCGGACCCAGGCCTCCGTGGCCGAGATGCGGGTCGCCTTCCAGCGGCGCCGCGATCTGGTGGCTCGGCTCTTTTCCGAGAAGCTGCCGCAGTTCCCCTATCTGCAGGCTGACGGCGCCTTCTATCTGTTCTTTCGGGTGGACTCTGCCTTTGGGCCTGGTCGCGAGAGCGCCCAGGAACTCTGCTCGTGGCTTCTGGAAGAGGCGGGAGTAGCCATGGTGCCGGGTGAGGCCTTCGGTGATCCGCGCTTTGTGCGACTGAGCTACGCGACGTCCGACTCACTGATCGAGGAGGCTGTCGACCGAATCGTCGCGGCCTTCGCTGGGTGATGTTCAGTTCGGGCGTGGGCGGTACCACTGTCGTGGGTTGGCCACCGGCGGGAACAGGACGCTATGATCCGGGGACTCTGGAAGGGAGCGATGTATCAACGCGATTTTGAGATGGGCCGGGAGCAAGCGGCGCCTGATTCCTACGCTTCGACCGTTTTGGGAGCGTTCGGGCTGCACGCGATATGTCGAGCCGTTCGCCGGATCCGCCTGTCTCTTCTTCGATATCGAACCGAAGGAGGCTCTGCTCGGAGACGTAAACGGTGAGTTGATCGACGCGTATCGCGCCATTCAACGATCCGCGAAGTCGGTTCACTCAGCCATGTCCCAATGGGGCGAGGACAGCGAGAGTTTCTACGCGATCCGGGCGCTCGACCCGGCGTCCCTTCAACTCCCTGATCGGGCGGCGCGATTCCTTCACCTCAACCGACTGTGCTTCAACGGACTGTTTCGCACCAATCGCGCGGGCCGATTCAATGTGCCCTATGGCGGCCGGAAAACAACCGCACCGCCGAGCCTAGTGACGCTCAGGAATGTGGGCCGGGTCCTTCGTAGAGCCGCGCTGGTGCGTGGTGACTTCGATCGAGTCCTCAGACGAGTGGAGTCGAGCGATTTTGTTTTCATGGACCCGCCCTATCGCGTTTCGACCCGCCGGGTCTTCCGAGAATACCACGCCGGAGAGTTCTCTGACGAGGATCTGGTTCGACTTCGGAGGTGGCTTGAGTCATTTGCCACGATGGGTGTCGCTTTCGTCGTCACCTACGCCGATTCACCAGAAGGGCGCTGGTTGGGCGAAGGTTTTTCTAGCCAAAGGATACGTGTTCGCCGTAACATCGCAGGATTCGCTGGTAATCGGCGAAACGCGTACGAATTGTTGATCTCCAATAGCTGAGCGAGCGATGGTATTCGGCAAAAAGAGTGGTGCCCCGAGTCCAGTGCCCCTGAGACCCCGCGGCGAACTGGTACAGCTAAGCCCGGATCAGCTAAAACCAAGCCCCAACAATCCGCGGCGACTGTTCGACCCGGAGCCCTTGGCCAGGTTGCGGGAAAGCATTGTGGAACACGGCGTGTTGGTCCCGCTGGTCGTCTACAGACTGCCGGGTCAGGACCGCTTCGCCATCGTCGACGGTGAGCGGCGCTACCGATGTTGCCTGAGCCTCGCCGAGGAAGGGCATGACATCGAGATCCCGGCGAATATCGTTGCACCGCCGGACTCCATGGCGGCGCTGCTTTACATGTTCAATATCCATCAGTTCCGAGAGCAATGGGATCTGATGCCTACCGCGCACGCCCTCAAGAGCGTGATGGCAGAGCTGGGAACAGATGATGCCAGCAAGCTCCAGGAACTCACGGGCCTCAGTAAGCCGCAGATCGAGCGTTGCCGCAGGATTCTTAGCTTCCCCGAGAAGTTCCAACAGATGTCGCTCGCGGCCGACCCCAAGGAGCGTGTGCCTTCGAATTTTTGGGTTGAGGCCTATCCCGTGCTCGAGGCTGCGGAGGACAAGCTCCCAGAACTCGCTCGGGACCTTGGAAGGGACGGTATTACCCAGGCGCTCGTCGGAAAGTACAGGAACGGGAATATCAAGAGCGTGATCCATTTCCGCCGGATCACCGAAGCGTTTGAGGCCGGCGAAGAGTCGGGGGCGGGGGAGTCCGTGGCGCGTCGGCTTCATGACTACATTGTTGATCCTGATTTGGAGACCCGGGAGGCGTTCGACGGCTTCATTCAGGAAACTCGTAGACTAAGGAAGGCCGAGGATGCCTCCGATGTCTTTATCCGGGCCATGGTCAGCAACAAGGTTGAGTTCGCCGTGGATGGCCGCGAGGCGATCCTGGAGAAGCTCAAGGAAGTGCTAGTCTTTGTTGAGGATCTGATAGGTAAACTCGAGGGGGGAGATCCGCCTACGGATGAAGGCGACGCCTAGGTGGCGGGTCCACGACCTCTCCTCTTCGCGAGAGCGCTTTTCCATCTGAGGGGTTATGAACCCCAGCCCGTCACGCCTGTCGCGTTATGGGCATGGCTCCAGCAGTTCCCGTCGGCCGAGCGCGGCATATTGCTCCGGCTGATACTTTCGATCCAAGTCATTCGAAAGCATGAGGCCGTGAGGATCGCGCTTGATAAGAATCAACAAATTCTGGCCGCGTTGGCCGAAGACGGGATCGGTCCTGAGCGGGTTATCTACACGTCGTTGGACGAGACCGCGAGTAGCAGTCACGTCATGCTGAACGAACTGCGTAATCATGCGAACTTGACGCGCCGGAAGGCTAAGTTCTGCGACTCGCATAGCGAGTTTAGGATGGCAAAACTGACCACGCATTTGGGTGCGGGGGCGATTGTCTATGTAGACGATTTTGCGGGTACCGGGAATCAGTTCTCGGACAACCGGAATCGACTGGCGGCCTTCATTCATGGAGATTTTTCCGAATTCCTCATTCTCCCGTGTGTTTGTGAAGAGGCGCTCGAAAAGATTGAGAAGCTGGGTGTGGAGACGAGGGCCGGGTTCGTGCACAAGGCTGAAGACAGGCCGCTCCGGTCGGAATCCCATCACTTCGCCCCATCCGAACGAGATAGGTTGCTTGCGCTCGCCGTGATGGTCGATGCGAAGTGGCCACTTGGCTACAGAGGTCTCGGGACAAACATCATTTTCGATCGCCATGCCCCCAATTCGACCAGTCCCTTGCTGAGGGGCAACGTCGGTCAGGATAGGTTCCGGGGGGTCGTCCCGCGATGGGATGATAAACCGCCCAAGGTCGAGCCATGAATGGCTAGTCCAGCGCCCCGGTTTCGATATCGTCCAGTAGCTGAGCACACGCTCGATAGACCATTTGCAGAACGTCGTCGAAGCCGCTGGGTCCGCCGAAGTAGGGGTCGGGGACCTCGCCATCGCCGGGCTCCGGATCGTGATCACGCAGCAGAAAGATTCGGGCATCGCCGCCGTGTTCACGCTGCAGCCGCTCCAGATTGCGCAGGTTCTCGCGGTCCATGGCCACGATGAAGTCGAAGTCGTGGAAGTCCTCGGGTCGGACCTGGCGGGCGGTGCTCTCCAGGGGGATGCCGGCGCGCCGGGCGACGTCCCGTGACCTCGGATCCGGCAGGTTGCCGACGTGCCAGGCTCCGGTCCCTGCGGACTCGATGTGGTACTGATCTGCCGTCCCGGCCTCGCGGACCAGATGTTGAAAAACACCTTCCGCGAGGGGCGATCTGCAGATGTTCCCGAGGCAGACGAAGAGCAGGGTGACGGGATGTTTCATAGGGCTCAAGCTATACCCTGACGCCTGCCTGCCGTAGATTCGTGCTTGGAAAACAGAAAAGACTCAAAGGAAAACAAAGACGTGAGTGACACACCCGCTCGAAAGACCTTCGCCGAACTCGGCCTCTCCGAGGCCACGCAGGCGGCAGTAGAAGCCCTCGGCTGGACCATCCCCACGCCCATTCAGGAAAAGACCATCCCGGTCTGCATCCAGGGTAAGGACGTGGTCGGCATCGCCCAGACCGGAACCGGCAAGACCGGCGCCTTCATGATCCCCACCCTGGAGCGGATTACCGCCGGGGCCGGACTTCAGGTACTGATTCTGGCGCCGACCCGCGAGCTCGCTCAGCAGGTCGCCGACGACACGATCGCACTGGCCAAGGGCACCAGCATCCGTGCGGCGGCCATCTATGGTGGCGTGAAGTACGGCCCTCAGAACGAGGCCCTTGAACAGGGCTACGAGGTGATTGCCGCGACGCCCGGTCGGTTCATCGACCATCTCCAGCGCGGCAGCGCCAAGGTCGACAAGGTCAAATTCTTCATCCTGGATGAAGCCGACCGAATGCTCGACATGGGTTTCCGTCCGCAGATTGAAGACTGCATGCGGAACATCGGGCGCGACAGGCAGACGCTGTTGTTCAGCGCGACCATGCCGCATGGCGTGCACGACCTGGCCCTTCGCCTGACGAAGGATGCCGAGTGGATTGAGGCGACGCCTTCCGGCACCACCGCCGACGGGATCACCGAGCTGGTCTATTCGGTCAAGCCGGAAAAGAAGCCGGACCTTCTGGTCCAACTCCTGTCAGAGCCGGGCTGGGATTCGGTGCTGATCTTCAGCCGGACCAAAGCCGGGGCCGATGTGCTCGAAACCCACCTTCAGCGCGAGGGCATCAGCACCGCGGTCATGCACTCCGATCGTGGGATGAAGGAGCGTCAGCGGGCGCTCCAGGTCTTCACGGACGGCAAGGCGCGTGTCCTTGTGGCCACCGACGTGGCGCAGCGAGGGCTTGATGTGGATGGGATCACCCATGTGGTGAACTACGACGTCCCGCTCGATCCCGAGGACTATGTGCACCGGATCGGCCGTACGGGTCGCGCCGGAGCTCTTGGTACGGCCGTGACCTTTGTGACGGCCGGGGACCTGGGTCACCTGAAGTCGGTGGAGCATCATCTTGGTCGGTCGCTCAGCCGCGAGCACCTGGCCGATTTCGACTACGCTGGTGCGCCGCGCGAGGACACCGCACGTGCGGGCAAGCGTGGCCTTCATTCGAGGTCGCCCCGTGGCGTGGGCACCAAGAAGGCGGGTGAGCTTTCGCCCGACGAACTCGCCGCACTGCTCAACTTCGAATAGGCGCTCGTTCCATGATTCTCAAACGCTATGGCACGTCGGTACTGAGTGTCGAACTCAATTTCGATTCCAAGGCCCTCAACGAGATCGGTTTTCGCCGTAACCATGACTTCTCGGTTCCGACCGAGGAGTTCCAGGGCTGGCAGAAGCTGAGCGAGCACTCCTTCGCGCCCACCGCAGAAGGCTTTGTTCAGGACGAGACCGAGCAGGCGATGCTCAATGAGATGATCGAGGCGATCGAGGGCCTGGTCGCAGGTCTCGGCCAGGGTGAATCCCTCTACGTTCAGAATGAGCAGGGCATCGACTACCCCAAGACGCGCCATGTCCAGAAGACCATCGTGGTTGGGCATGAGAACAAGCTGCAGTTCTTCGCCCGGGTAGAGCCGCCACTCCGGCTCGGTATGTACCGGAAGGCCTGACCGACATGACAGCCGTTTCGGGCTCGCTTCCGATCACCGTCGAGCACATCCGCGAGGCGCGCCGCAGGATCGAGGACGACGTGGTTCTGACGCCATGTCCGCGCTCCCCGGCCTTCACGGATGTCACGTCCTGTCGCCTCCACTTCAAGATGGAGGGCATGCAGCGCACCGGATCGTTCAAAGACCGCGGCGCACTCAACCGCATGCTCGACCTGACGGATGAAGAGCGTCGGGTGGGCGTGGTCACGGCAAGCGCCGGCAATCATGCCCAGGCCGTGGCCTATCACGCTCAACGTCTGGGCATCCCCTGCACGGTCGTGATGCCTGAAACGGCCCCGCTGGTGAAGGTCATGAACACACGGGGCTTCGGCTCCAAGGTGTTTCAGCGCGGCTCTGTGCTTGACGATGCGGCGGTCGAGGCGCGCCGGCTGGTCGACGAGCAGGGACTGGTCATGATCCACCCCTTCGACGATCCGCTGGTGATCGCAGGACAGGGGACCATGGGTCTCGAGATTCTGGAGCAGGTGCCAGACGTCGATACGGTGATTGTGCCGGTCGGCGGAGGCGGAATGATCTCCGGGATCGCCATCGCGATCCGCGCTGCGCGACCGGGCGTTCGCATCATCGGTGTCGAGAGCGAGACGGCACCCTCCGCCACGGCCTCACGAGAAGCCGGTGAGATCGTCAACATCACCAGCCATCGGACGATCGCCGACGGCATCGCGACCAAGCGGATCGGAGAGAACACCTTTCCGATCATTGAAGCACTGGTTGATGACCTGGTCGTAGTGACCGAAGAGGAGACGGCCCAGGCGATTCTGCTTCTGCTGGAGCGAAAGAAGGCGATGGTGGAGGGCGGCGGTGCCGTTTCACTGGCGGCCCTGACCAGCGGTCGTGTCCAGGCGAAGCCAGGTGAGCGGGTCGTCGCGCTCCTTTCGGGCGGCAACATCGACATCAACCGCCTGGCTCGAATCATCGACCGGGGACTGGTGGTGGACGGCCGACTGGTGCGGCTCAAGGTCAAGGTGCCGGATCATCCCGGAAATCTTGCCGGCCTCGCCCGACTGGTGGCCTCGTTGGGCGCAAACGTGCTCGAAATCGCCCACCGCAGGGCCTTTGCCGACATCTCCGTCGGAGACGTGGAGATCGTCATGCATCTTGAGACGCGCGGGCTTGAGCATGTCGACGAACTCAAGGCCCGACTGGAAGCCGAAGGGCTTGTGGTAACCGAAGACGTCTGACATTCGGCGTACGGGGTATTTCCCCACACACCTTCCGTCCCCTGCACGACAGAACCCGGCACCCCGGGGCCTCTATCCTTCAATCAGAGAAGGAATGAAGGCTTCGGGTGTTCCCGGGGACGGATGTTCGGCGGAGGGAGGGTGTCGGACTGACGGAACCGGGACACCCTTTTGCATGTCTCATCTTCATTGCCACCGCAGGCCGAGCAGGCGACTATGGCCCAGGCGAGTCACATGAAGATCAGGATGGGGCAGTGAAGGGAAGTCTGACGGCGTGCTCACTCGGATTGTTGCTGGTTCTGCAGGGATGTTCCCTCGTGGGATATCCCTCGGGCAGCGTTCCCAATGACGGCTTCTCCCCGGGCCCGATCCCGGGCCGCACCTCGGCTCCACGCCCCACTTCAACTCCACGCCCCACATCAACTGCGGCATCCTCTCCCGCCGCCGCCGACACACCGCCGGCGAACGCCGCACCCGCCCGCCCTCTGCGCGAGGACCCCGAGAACCTGCGTGATGCGGGCCGCCTCTATGAGGTCTTCGGTGTCGAGTACCAGGTGCTGGACTCTCCCGTCGGATACGAGGCAGTTGGAATGGCCTCATGGTACGGCGAGGCCTTCAATGGCCGGCCCACGGCAAGTGGAGAGATCTTCGACATGTACGGGATGTCGGCGGCACATCGGTCACTGCCGCTCATGACCTGGGTGGAAGTCGAGAATCTCGACAACGGCCGACGCGCGGTGATGAAGGTCAACGATCGCGGACCCTTCGTGGATACCGATGACCGACTGATCGATCTGTCGTTTGGAGCCGCGCGGATTCTGGGCGTGGTGGGTCCGGGGCTGGCTCGGGTTCGGATTCGGGCGGTGGAGCCACCGGGCGGCGGGTGACGGGACGGTGCTCAGCGGCGCCACCCCGGGCTCGTCGCATCTGCCCCCCAACGCCCCTATATTCCGCGCTCGCCGGGGGTCGACCCCCGCTCGTGCACCTAAGCCCAACTACGTCTTGAAGCGAATTCTCGTCACCGGTGCCGGCGGTCAGATCGGCTCGGAACTGGTTCCGGCCCTCCGTGCACTCCATGGGTCGCAGAGCGTGCTGGCCACAGATATACGTTCCCCTGCAGGCGGCGTCGACGATGGTCCCTTCCAGATTCTGGATGCGACCGATGCCCGCGCGACCGGCGCGGCGGCGATGCGGTTTGAGGCGGATAGGATCTACCACTTGGCCGCAATTCTTTCCGCGGTTGGGGAGCGCGATCCCAGGCTGGCCTACGACGTCAACATGAACGGCCTCATCGCCGTGCTTGAAGTTGCACGTGAACAGGGCCTGTCAGTCTTCGTCCCGTCGTCGATCGCCGCTTTCGGCCCCAGCACCCCGTCTGGTCCGGCGCCCCAGGACACGATCCAGCGCCCGACCAGCATGTATGGGGTGACCAAGGTCAGCGGCGAACTTCTCTGCGACTACTACCACCTGAAATATGGCGTGGATGTGCGCGGGGTTCGCTTTCCCGGGATCATCTCGCACGGAGCGCCTCCCGGCGGTGGGACCACCGACTGGGCCGTCGACATTTTCTACCATGCCGCCCGCGGGGAGAACTACACCTGCTTCCTGGGCGAGGATTCCAGGCTCGACATGATGTACATGCCAGATGCGGTTCGAGCGGCAATCGAAGTGATGGAGGCAGATCCGGCCCGCTTGGCCCACTGGAACGCATTCAACGTCACGGCCATGCAGCTGGCCCCCGGGGAGCTGGCTGCGGTGATCGCCCGTCATGTGCCGGGATTCGAAATCAGTTATGACATCGACCCCATGCGCCAGGGGATCGCGGATTCCTGGCCCAATCGAATTGACGATTCTGCGGCACGCGCCGAGTGGGGCTGGAAGCACGAATATGACGTCGAGGCGATGACCGTGGACATGCTGAAGAATTTGCGCCGGAAGCTGGCTGCGGGCGGTGCCAGGTGATCCGCCCCGGCTGCCGCGGCCTGACCGCCCTGATTCTTGGAGCTCTGGCTGCCGGCGCGTGTGCCGGTAATGGTGACGGACCGGCGCTCTCGACGGTCTCTGTCGACGACAGCATGGGTGTTTTCATCGCCTCCAATTCTGGCGAGCCCGGCCGATGGCATGTCAGCACCGTACCGCAGGTCGATATCGGAGACCTCGCTCAGGGGCCCGAGTACCAGCTCTTTCAGGTCCGCGACGTTGCGACGCTGGGCGACGGTCGAATCCTCGTCGCCAACGACGGCTCTCGCGAGATCCGGGTCTACGGACCGGACGGCGAGTTCCTGGCGGCGTGGGGTGGCCATGGCGAGGGGCCGGGCGAGTTCCTGAGCGTGATCGAACTGGCGCACAGTGCGGATCGTCAGATTCTGGCGTGGGATGGAGTCAGAAACGTTCTGAACCGCTTTGACCAGACCGGCCGCTTCGTGGGTTCGACGCCAATGGGCGGCGGATTCGTGAGTGCGGCCTGGACGGTCGATCTGCTTCCTGGCGGCCGAATGCTGCTCCCCATCCTTGACGGATTCGGAGTCGACACACCAGAGGGCCTCTATCGCCGTCCGCTCCATTTCGTCGTCTATGACCCAGCGGCCGACCGCACGGTCGAATACGGTAGTTGGGACGGGCCAGAGACCTATGTTGAGACGGCCGGGACGAGCGTGCGAGCCGCAGTTCTGGCCTTCGGCGGATCGGCGGATGGCGCGGTGACCACGGACGGTCGGGTGCACATCGCCCAGGGTTCCGATCCGGAGATTCGGTCCTACGACGAGGACGGCGATTTGCTGCGCATCGTGCGTTGGGATGCCGGTCCGACAGTGCCTGCCGATGCCGCCATTGCGACCGCTCGCGAACGTGACCTGGCCAATAATGCCGACGACGCACCTGCCCGCGCCTTCGTGGAAGCCCAGTACGCCGTGATCCCCGAGGGGCGTGCGCTGCCCTTCGTAGTGTCTCTGGTTTCGGGGCCTGACGGAGAAGTCTGGTCGCAGCGATTCTCCGTGGTCGGAGAAGGTCCGTGGCTCTGGGACGTGTTCGATTCCGAGGGTGTCCACACAGCCGTGGTTGAGATGCCGGCGGACTTCCACCCCACCGAGATCGGTGTGGACTACGTAGTGGGGACCAGCCGGGACACGGCCGACGTCGAGCACGTTCTTCTGTACGGCTTGGACCGAGCGGTTCGCTGAACAACGCCAGCGACGAGGTCTGACGGATGCAAAGTCTCGGCCCGGCGTTCGACAACGCCATTGAGGCCCTCGCGGCGCAGGCGCCCGCGATTCTGGGCGCGTCGATCGCGTTCTTGATCGTGCTCGGCGCCGGTCAGTTCGTGGCGCTCGCCGTCTCGCGCCTTCTTGATCGCACGGGGCGCGCAGGTGGCTACGCGGTATTGGTCCGGCGTCTGATCGGGTGGACGTCGGCGCTTCTGGGTGTGGTCATGGCGCTGCACATGCTGGGCCTGACTGCGATCGCCACCAGCGTGCTGGCGACCGGCGGTGTGATGGCCGTCATCCTCGGCTTCGCCTTCAAAGACATCGGCGAAAATCTACTGGCCGGGGTTTTTCTGGCCTTCAGTCGGTCCTTCGATGTTGGTGATCTGATCGAGAGCGGCGGGATCCGTGGCGTGGTGCGGTCGATCAACCTGCGCGACACCCATATCAGAACCGGCGACGGGTGCGACATCTTTGTGCCCAGCGCCAGCATCTTCAGACAGCCGCTCATGAACTTCACGCGGGACGGACTGCGTCGCGGTTCGTTCACGATCGGAGTGGACTACGGGGACGATCCGGAGGCCGCGATGGTCGTGGTTGAGGCGGCAGTCTCGGCTACGCGGGGGGTGATCGCGAAGCCGGCGCCGGGTGTCGAGCTGGCCGAGTTCGCGGGCGCCTGGGTCGAGGTCCGTGCCCATCTGTGGGTGAACACCTTCGCAGGTGGCGATCTCCTGGCGGTTCGGACCGCGGCCATGATCGCTACCCGCCAGGCCTTGCTCGATGCAGGATTCACGCTCAGTTCAGACACTACTACGTCTCTGGCAATGAAGCCGATGGACGTTCGTCTGGACCGCGGGCCGGAGTCCAGGCAGCCTGATTCCCAGCAGCCTGATTCCCAGCAGCCCGATTCCAGGCAGCCCGGAGGTGAGTCATCCAACTGATTGCCGGTGTTCTCGGGGTCTTTGCAGCGATCCTCCTGCTTGTGCCGTCCTTCCTTGTGGTCGTAAAAGGTCAGCCATGGCAGGGTGTGGCTGGGCTGTTCGTGTCCGGCGTCGGCTTTCTGACGATTGCGATCGGTGTCAGGCAGGGTGGCCAGGAGTGGAACGGTGTGGTGATCGCGGGAGTCATGATCGCGTTCTTTGGGCAGATGCTTCAGAAGCAGATGCTCAAGGCGATGCGACGCCCGCCGGATGAGAAGGACTCCTCCGACTGATCACCGGGTCCTCTCAGGCCGATTGCTCCGAGGAAGACGAACCCAACAGCGGGATCAGGACGATGATCGATCAAAGGGAGAGGGAACTGCTGCGGCACATGCTCGCGGCCATCGCCTACCGAACGCAGAAGGCGGTCCGAGGGGCGCCCGACCGCTATTCGGACTTCGACCTTGGGCACCAGGCTCGCACGCCTCGGCAGCTCATCGAGCACATGACCCACCTGATGGGGTTCTCCTGCACGCAGTTCGATGGCGAGAGTTTTTCGTTTGAACTCGAACCCCTGGAAAATTTCGACGCAGAGGTCGCGCGATTCCATGCCCAGGTAGAGCGGCTCGGGGAGTGCTTCACATCGGGGGTAGCGACTGGCATCGCCACCGAACAGTTCATTCAGGGCCCGCTGTCGGACGCTCTCACGCATGTCGGTCAGCTCGCCTATCTGCGGCGCCTGGCGGGTTCGGCGGTCCAACCCGAGAAGTTCATCGACGCCGAGGTCAGATCAGATCGCCTGGGTGTTGCGCAGGCCGATCCAAAGGCGCCGAAATAGGACTGGCCCGAGGGCCCGGAGGGCTGAGAGTAGGGGCTTGAAGCAGCGGTCCGGCGATTGAACTCAGTCGGTCCGGCTCAGCCGCCCGGACCGAGACGCACGACGCATCGGATCCCGGGCGCGGCGGCAATTCCATGATCAAGACTGATCAGGGGCAGGTCGAGCAGCTCAGCCAAGCCCACGTACCAGGCGTCGTAGGGAGTGAGATTGTGGCGCAGTTCCCAGACCCTCCACGCAACAGGACTCCAGGGATAGAGTTCGAGCCGAAAGTCCGCGAGGTCAGTCAGGGCGCCTTCCGCGGTGTCCGCGTCGACGTGACCGAGACGTTCAGCCTTCCGGAGTGCACTGGTGACCTCAGCGGGCAGGAGCTCCGGAGCGACCAGGTCTGATTCGGCGAGTTGAGCTCTGGCCCAAGCTCCGGCCGGGCCTGCGTCGATCAGGGCCGCGGTCATTGTCGACGCGTCGACAACGATCACGATCGGTCGCGATCCTCGCGGATCCACGAAACGATCTCGCTCGGCTCCACCCGGGCTCCTTCTGCTTCAAGCCTGGCCCGCATCCGCGAAAGGACAACCTCGCGATCCGGGCGGGCCGTCAGCTCTACCAAGTGCCGCAGGACATACTCCTGCAGGGACCGTCCGGTTCGAGACGCGCGCGCCGAGAGTTCATCGAGAACGGGTTCTGGAATGTTTCGTATCGTCATGGTTTTCATAGTGCATGCAAAATGCATGCTCACGATGTCGTTGGAAAGACGTTTCTCAATCTGACGTCGATCCGGGGCGAGACCATGTCCAGCCAGGCCTGCCCCCTTTAGCCACGCACCTCGGCATCGTAGCTTGCGGTCTCCACCATCGTTCATGCTCCAGCTCCGGAACGCGCCATGCCGCTCGATCGCCTGACCACCGCCCTCGACGCCCATGTGGCCGGACTCGAATCGGCCGGGACTGCCAAGGCTTCGGAACTTGTCGTCAACCGAGTCGCGCGTGCGACTGGCGAGAATGGTCCCCGATTCTTTCTGGAGGGTCAGGGCGACAAGCCCTTCATCCGAATGAACTCCAACTCGTATCTGGGACTGGGGCTTCGCGATGATGTGATTGAGGCCGAAGAGCACGGGTCCGCCAAGTACGGGGCCGGTCCGGGCGCTGTCCGCTTCATCAGTGGCACCTACGATGTACACACTCGGCTCGAGCAGCGGCTAGCCGCCTTCCACGGACGCGAATCGGCGATGGCATTTTCCTCGGCCTACGCGACCGTCGTCTCGACCATCGTCTCACTGGTGACCAACGAAACGGTCCTGATCTCCGACGAACTGAACCACAATTGCATCATCAATGCGATGCGGCTGGCGCGTCCGGTGGGCAAGGGGATCTACGGACACAATGATGTGGCCGGGCTGGAGAAGTCGCTGCAGGAATGGGTCGGGAAGGCCAAGCGCGCGATCGTCGTCACGGACGGAATCTTCTCCATGCGCGGCGATCATGCCCCGCTCAAGGAGATCCGCGATCTGTGCAATCGCTTCGATGAGCACTTCGAGGAAAACGTCGTCCTGCTGGTCGACGACTCCCACGGCGTCGGTGCCTTCGGCGACACGGGGCGCGGCACCGAGGAGTACACGGCGTCGGGTCCGGTCGACATCCTGGTGGGGACGCTGGGGAAGGCCTTCGGCGTGAATGGCGGCTACGTGACGTCCAGCGAATCGGTCATCCGCTTCCTGCGCGAGAGTTCGCCCATGTACATCTACTCCAACCCCATCACACCCGGCGAAGCCAACGCCTGCATTCGGTCTCTTGAGGTCACCGATTCGGAAGAAGGTCGCGCGCTCCTGGCCCATCTGCGGGCCATGACCAAGCGGTTCGAGGACGGCCTGGGCCGGATCGGCATCGAGACCATTCCGGGCGCCCATCCGGTGGTGCCGCTCATGATCCGCGATACGAAGAAGACCAAGGCGATGGTGAAGTACCTCTTCGACAACGGCGTGCTCGCGACCGGCCTGGCCTATCCGGTGGTGCCCCAGGGCGACGAGGAGATTCGCTGCCAGGTGAACGCAGATCACACGCCGGCCGATATGGATCGTGTGCTCGAAATCCTGGCGGGCTTCGAGGGCTGACGAGACGGGCATCTGGATCACTGAGGCGTTGGAATCAGGCGAAGGGTAGGGAACGGGTATTTCCCGACTTGCTCCGCGGCCAGCCTGCTGACAAGGTCCGGCTGTACCCTCGCGTCATTCCAGGCCGTCGTGCCGCGCGGGTCGCTTCGCACCGCCCGGCCGTAAGGGAGTCCCCTGCCATGTGGGACAGACACCAGCACCGCAAGATCGGCGACCAGCAACTGCGCCCCGAAAGCCTGATGATGAGCTTTGGATACGAGCCGGAATGGTCCGAAGGGGCAGCAAAACCGCCGATCTTCCAGACCTCGACCTTCGTTTTCAAGACTGCCGAAGAAGGCAAGGCGTTCTTCGAGGTCGCTTACGGACTGCGCGAACAGGGCCCCAATGAAGAGATGGGGCTGATCTACTCCCGGCTCAACAATCCCGGTCTTGAGATTCTGGAGGACCGGCTCACCCTCTGGGATGAGGCCGAAGCGGCCGCTGCTTTCGAGAGCGGAATGTCAGCGATAACCACGACGGTCCTGACCTTCGTTCGGCCGGGCGATGCAGTGGTGTTTCCCGAGCCGATCTATGGCGGAACGGAATACCTGTTCCACAAAATCCTGCCCGAGTGGGGCGTAGAGGTGCACGGCTTCCCCGCGGTAGAGGGTGTCGAGGGAATGCGTCGGTTGATCGACGAACGTGGACTGCGTGGAAAAGTCCGAATGATTCACGTCGAGACTCCGGCCAATCCCACAAACACGCTGATCGACATCCAGGCCTGTGCGGAATTGGCCGCCGAGTGCGGGACGGAAGAACGTCCGGCTCTGGTTTCGGTGGACAACACATTCCTCGGGCCCGTCTTCCAGCATCCGCTGAAGAACAGCGCCGACCTGGTTCTCTATTCGCTGACCAAGTACGTGGGTGGGCACTCCGACCTCATAGCCGGGGCGTGCCTGGGGCGCTCGGAACTGATGGTGCAGGTCAAAACCATGCGGACCATCTTCGGGACAATGGCAGGGCCGTGGACCTGCTGGTTGCTGATGCGGAGTCTTGAAACGCTCAAGCTGCGCATGACCAGCCAGATGAAGAACGCCCGCTACGTGGCCGACTTCCTGCGCGATCACCCCGGCGTGCGACGGGTGAACTACCTCGGGCACCTCGAGGAAGGCGACCCGCAGCATGACATATTCCGACGGCAGTGCCTGGCCCCGGGCGGGATGATTTCGTTCGAACTGGTCGGCGGCGAGGCGGAGGCCTTCCGCTTTCTGAATGCGCTGCAACTCGTGAAGCTCGCCGTGAGTCTTGGCGGGACGGAGTCGCTTGCGGAGCATCCGGGCACCATGACGCACTCGGACATCCCCAAAGATGCCCAGTTGACTATGGGCATCACTCCCGCGCTCGTCCGACTCAGTGTGGGAATCGAACACCCCGAGGATGTGATCGCCGATCTGGAGCAGGCCTTGGCAAAGGTCTAGCCTCCAATCCCTTGCAGGGACGGAGTATCGGGCGCAGGATTGCCGTCCATTCGGAAACCCTCGATGTGAACCGGACCCCTGTGTTCCTGCAGGGGCTCGTCGATCTATGGTCAACAACCAGAACGCGGAAAGCGAATGAAAAGCGACATTGATATCGCCCAGGCAGCCGAACTCCGGCCCATTCAGGAAATTGCGGCCAAGCTCGGGCTGAGCCCGGACGAGATCGTCCCTTATGGCCACCACAAGGCCAAGATCCCGCTCGAGATCGCGAAGGCGAAGGGTGGAAGCCCCGGAAAGCTGGTCCTGGTGACCGGAATCAGTCCGACACCGGCGGGTGAGGGGAAGTCGACCGTTTCCGTGGGACTGGCTGATGCCCTGACGCTGCGTGAAAAGAACCCCGTGCTCTGTCTGCGCGAGCCCAGCCTGGGTCCCATCTTCGGGATCAAGGGCGGAGCGGCCGGCGGTGGATACAGCCAGGTGGTACCGATGGAAGAGATCAACCTGCACTTCACGGGTGACTTCCACGCCATCACCTCGGCTCACTCGCTACTGAGCGCCATGCTGGACAACCACATGTATCGGCCCAACACCATGGGCTTCGACCCTAGCCAGATTACCTGGCCCCGCGCCGTCGACATGAACGACCGTGCCCTGCGCAGCGTCGTGATCGGGCTGGGCGGCCGCACCGGCGGCGTCCCCCGCGAGGACGCCTTCGTGATCACGGCCGCCTCGGAGATCATGGCCATCTTCTCGCTGGCCGACGGACTCGACGACCTCAAGGCCCGCATCGACCGCATCATCCTGGGTTACACCAAGTCCGGCGAGCCCATCCGGGCAGAAGGCCTGGGCGTGTCAGGCGCCATGACCATGCTGCTCAAGGATGCGGTCAACCCGAACATGGTGCAGACGCTGGGCGGCACGCCGGCGCTGATCCATGGTGGACCGTTCGCGAACATCGCGCACGGCTGCAACTCAATGTCGGCGACCAAGGTGGGTCTGGCCCTCGGCGACGTGGTCGTGACCGAGGCCGGCTTCGGTGCCGACCTGGGCGCCGAGAAGTTCTTTGACATCAAGTGCCGCTTCGGCGGACTGGAGCCGGGAGTGGCTGTGATCGTGGCCACCGTTCGTGCCCTCAAGATGCATGGCGGGGTCGCCAAGACCGAGCTGACCACAGAGAACGTCGAAGCGGTGAAGGGCGGGTTCGCCAATGTGAAGGCCCATGCCGAGAACATCCGCAAGTTTGGCGTGCCCCCGATTGTGGCGCTCAACCGTTTTGCCACCGACACCTCGGCTGAGGTGCAGGCCGTGATGGATCTGTGCAACGCTGCCGGGATTCAGGTGGTCGAGGCCGATCCCTGGGGTGGTGGTGGATCCGGCTGCCTCGAGCTGGCTGATGCGGTCTGGGCCGTGCTCGAATCAGGAGAGGCGAATTTCAAGCCGCTCTACCCCGACGACATGGGCCTCAAGGAAAAGATCGAGACCATCGCCACCCAGATCTACGGTGCCGACGGAGTCGACTACGATGCCGCGGCCAACAAGTCGATCCAGCAGCTGGAGGATGCCGGGCTGCGGACCGCACCGGTCTGTATCGCCAAGACCCAGTACTCCTTCTCGGACGATCCGGCGCTGCTCGGGCGCCCGTCCGGATTCCGGATCACGGTGCGCGAGGTGGTGCCCTCGGCGGGTGCGGGCTTTGTGGTGGCCAAGACCGGCGCGGTGATGACCATGCCGGGCCTGGGCGTCGAGCCGGCTGCGACCAGGATGGGCGTCGAGGACGGGAAGGCCGTCGGGCTGTTTTAGGCGGCCGCCTCGGTCCGCGCATGAGTCGGGGTTCGTAGTCAGGGAGGGGGTTGGGAAGTCAGTCGGTGGCCTCTGCGTTCGCCCCGGCGATCGTCAGTTCGGCCGCGCAGGCTTCCTAGCGGTCACTCGCGGGATCTGCCCGAGCTGCATGACGGAGCTATTCCCGGATATCGAGGACTGAGCCGGAGATATTGGGAACCCGCCTCGCCAGTTCGCGAATGAACCGACGTCTGGGACCGGCGTGACGTGGTCTCACACGAGTCGTCAGCTGAACCGCGTTCTGACACAGCTGACCCATTCATCCGCAAGCTGATGTGGGTAAGGGGCTGTAAAACAACGACTTAGGCACGCCGTAGTATTTGGCACGAATCCTGTCCTACAAGTGGGAAGTCTATGTACTCCCATGAAGGACGGATTCGATGAAACGCTTCAGTAACCGCATTGCTTCGGCACTCAATTCACTGCTTGTCTTTCTCGCCCTGGTGATGGCGAGCGGTGGACAGGAATTGGCTGCGCAGGGTGGGACGGTCAGGTCAGACATGACGTATTACGACAACTACTATGTCAGGAATGATCAGGCGTCGACGCTCTACTACACCTTCAATGTGGCGAATGACTACGCGACATCGATTTCGACTTCCTGCTCGGTTACGGGTGTGTCTGGGGCGAACTGCTTCATCGCCCCGGACTACTTCAACACCTACAACGACAATCAGGCGTCCTGGACGCCGGCTGGGCCCTACGCAGAACGGCGAGTAACCTACGAGGTCAATTTCCCATCGGGGGGCTCGGGGACGGCGACTCTGACTGTGACCGCCACCTATACCGGCGGAAACACCTCGAGCGCTTACGACACCGAGCTGACGACGTACGCGCCCCCTTACCGCTTGGAGGTGACGCCAAATCCCGTCAGTTACTCCGCAGCGCGAGGCACAAAAGACTTCCCTGTCCGTTTCTTCGTCAGGAACACCGGTGCCGAGCCCGCTCCGTATACGGGGGACTGTCTAGTTGGTACGTCTGACGCATGTGCCGCGTCCATTCAGGGTACCCTCAACATTCCATACCTGGGCGGCTATGAGAACGTGCTGGTTGATCTCCCCCTCTCTGGCGATTCTGTGACAGTGGGGTTGTATGTGCTTCATGGTTCGGCGGCGACGGCTGACACAGCTTGGGCAACCGTACATCTGACAGGGACCGAATGGACGACGCAGATCCAGGGGCCGGACGCCTACGTCCGGGAGCGGGGAGGCGATCTGGATCTAAGCTACCTGGTAGATGTGGACACGATCGCCTACTTGCGCTGTGAAACAACGAGTGGGATCGGGACCTGCTCGGTGAACCCCACCAGCGTGGATGGTTCGGAGCAGATCGACCCATTCACCGCCCACTTGGACGTGTCGACTTCGGTCACGACTGGGACAACCGGGAAGTTTATCCTTATCGCTGAGCCGTCACCCAATGCGGGCCCCCTCTCCGGAGGTGCGGACACGGTATCCGTCACCGTCCACGACTTTACTCCGACCGTCGCAGGCACGCCGGAATCACCGATGTTCGCAGGCGGCGCCGGACAGACGGTCCCCTACACGATCACCGCTCCCAACCTGTCCTTTGATGCGGAGTACGATATTACGGCGGATCGGGATGGCACGACGTTGACGCAGAATCAAGGTAGCGTCGTCGTCCCGGGAGGGGAGAGCGGGACGGTCCTCCTCAACATCCCTTCCGATCCAACCACCGGGAACAAGACGATCACGGTCCGCGCGACTTTGAAGGGCGGGATCGCGACCGGCACCGACAGTGACGTCATCACAGTCAACAGCCCGAAGCTGACCGTCAGCGCGGTAACCACTCCGATCACGGTCGCGGCCGGCTCAACGAGCCAGACTGCTTCGTTCTCGGTGCTGTCCGATGTTGGGGCACCAGTGACGTTCGAAGTCGACTGCGGGCGGCTTGTCGGCTGCTCCGAACCAACCGGCGTGACCTTGGTCGCCGATGTCGCTCAGCCGATCAACGTCACTTTTGCGGCACCACAGTCGGGCGGCCTTGAGTCGGAGATCAAACTGACAGCACTGAATCCAACACTCGGGGATGATTCTGCCGTAGTCGAGGTGGTGGTATCTCCAGACCTCCTGACGTTCGAGGGCTATGGCCCTCGGGATCACCTCGATCGGTCGCAGTGTCTCAACCTGGCCACCGGCCAGGTTGCACTGCAGTGCGATGATGTGGTCATGGTCGTCCCGCTGCCCGGGATGCAGACGCTTGGTCAAGAGCGCGGGCTGAATCTCATCTACAACAGCGCACTGGCCAGCGGACAGACTCGGGTCGGCATCGGCCTCACGCCTAAAGGGTCGGTGCCCGATTCCTATGAGCTAAAACTCCTGATCAACCGCGGAACGACCACCGAGACCGCGGAGACCTACACGGTTTCAGCGAGCGGGCTTACGCTGAATCAGACCTATCGGATGGTGATGGCGGACCGCGCGATCCGGGAGACTGACCTGTACGAGGTGATTGTCGAGGCCCGCGAGATCAATGGGGGGGTGCCGGGTTCACCGACGACGGTCTACGACACGATCCCGATCATCAACTGGGAGGACAATGATCTAGGTCCGGGTTGGAGTCACTCCGCGAACGAACGCCTCTACGGCCCGAACAGCAGCTTCGACAACAAGATCCTCTGGGTGGGCCCCGACGGGAGTTATGAGGTCTATCGAGAGACAAGCACCAGTGACGTTTGGGAACCTTCCAGGAGCTATCAGAAGGACAAGATCATCAAGCAAGGTTCGACGTATGCGAGAGTGACGTTCGTGGGGAGCGACACCATTTTCTTTTCGTCGGATGGCCTCCCCACCTCCTTCAGCAGTCCTGGTGGGCCCACAACCAGCGTCGGGCATTCCGGGGGTCAAATCTCCTCTGTCTCGTTCCCGGTCCATTCGGGGCAAGTCACGGGTTACACCTTCGACTACTCCGGAGGCGTGGTCTACCGAATTCGGCGTCGACATCCGACCAGTCCCGGCAGTCTCTACAGTGACGTGACCCTCAGTCATACGGGCGGCAACCTGACGTCATTGACCCTACCAGGCGCGCTAACGACGTCGATGACGTATACCGATGGGGCGCTGCTTGCGACGGTGCAGCATCCGCGTGGCCGACTGACCACCATCAGCTATGCTCAGGGTGTAGGTCAGAGACTTCGTATTCCAGCGAGCGTAACGGACTCGGCAACCGTCAACGGAGGTGACACCAAGCACTACACCTACACAGGGCACGTAGCGCAGGGCTGGCAGTACGCCGTCGCGGAGCCCGTGGTAGTTCTGGATGGCCCAAGGTCCGGCACCATTGAGACGTGGCCGGGCAGCGGCGTCTACTACGCTCAGACGAACGAGTTCTGGCTGAACGAGGCGTGGGGCGTCGAGCGAATCCGGGACCCCGAGAGTTGGCAAACCTTTGTCTACTATGAGGACCCGGCCCACCCACGGTTGCCTACTGGGACCTTCAATCCCATCGGCGATTCCCTGAGCACGACTTACGATGAGCTGGGTCGGGTCGAATCCACCACTCTTTCCTCGACTGGAGCAACCACTACCTACCAGTGGGATCCCAACTGGAACCGTGTTTCGCGGATTACCGACGAATCATTGGCCACACAGGGATTCATGTACGACGGCAACGGTGACCTTCTGAAACGCCAATTCGGCGCGTCGGGGGGCGTCGATCCGGCCAAGGATGTCACATACACCTGGGATCGCGGTCGACTTTTGACCGCCCAGGAACCCGGGAGCGCCACGACGACCTACACCTATGACACTTCACTGGGGAATGTGAAGGAGGTGAAAGATGCCTTGGGCGAAACCCTGTTCACCTCGCTCCAGAATCAAATTGGACAGGACACGCTACGCACCAACTATCTGAATGACAGCGGGCAGTTCAGCGAAACCCGAATGGAGTACGACACCCTCGGGCGACCAACGTTGCAGGCCACTGAGTCCAGCGACTCAATCGGCGTTCTTTCGGTGACCACCACCTATAATAGTGCTGGTGATCGATGGAAGGTCACGCGAGCCACGACAGGGACCACGAATGCGCTTACGCTGGTCACTGAACGGGGATACGACGGCTTCGGGCGTGTGGACTGGGAAAAGGATGAGAAGGGCCATACCGAATATTTCGACTACGACGCCGCCGGAAACACCACGTCTCGGACCAACCGCCGGGGCGACGATGTCACCATGACGTATGACGCCCGGGATTTGGTGGTCTCACGGACGGTGGGAAGCAAGACTTTCGTTGAGAGCGGCTGGGCCAATCACGTCGACTCGATGGACGTCCTGCCAGCGGCGTGTGACACCGCGTGCGTATTCCCGTACTTCCCAACTAACACGTCAGTGAATACCTCGCTCGTCCTGACTGGAGGCACCGAGAAATTCCGCTACGACAGGATGGGGCGCCTTACATATGCGGAAAACTGGGACGGCAAGGTCACCCGGGAATACAACACCGACGGGACCATGTCTTTCGAGAAGGTTGAGATTCGTGGTTGGAAGCCCGGTGATGGAGTGGGCAGCGAAACCACGCTAGACGATTGGGTCGAGTACCGTACGGACTTCGGCTACGATGCCCTCGGGCGATTGAAGTCCATTGAGTACCCCGACACGATTGCGAACGTCGCGGACTCAGTGAGCTACACGTATCACCCCGCATTCGGCACGCTCCAAACCCTGCGGGACCGCGACGGGTCCGTCTACACGTGGCAGTATGACGATAGACAGCGGATGGACCTGATCAGTGGACCGAACGGGACGGTGAACGACCCCAACTACGACAAGGTGGGACGGGTCACCTGGCGTAATTTCAACGGATCGATCAACGGTTTCGGGTATGACATCGCTGGTCGTCGGACGAGCGTGACTGGAGCCGGTGTCGCGAACGAGTCGTACACGTACAACGGCTTCGGCCACATGCTCACGTCCAGCTACACTCGTGCCGACGGGTACGGCGGCGGCGGGGTGACATCGGAGTCGTTTACGATGGGTCCTCTTGGAATGGTGATCGAGAGGGTCGTGGATCCAGCGGCGGGTCGAACCACCGAAGAAGGCTACTCATACGATCAATGGGGTCGACTGGAGTCGACATCCCTGGCACAGCAATCAGGCCAAAGCGGAGACCCGTCAGGGGCGTTCCCTCGCTCAATGGAACAGCGCATGGATGCCGATGGGAACGTGATCGCTCAGGGCGTTCAACAGTCCACAACGAACGATGCGGGCAACGTTATCGAGACCATGAACACGGCCATCCGCAACTACTACGATCCCATGGGCCAGCTCCGGGTGCGCCAGCGGTACTATCGAATCGAAGGGGACTTCAGTCTGTATGACCGTGGAAGCTTTGAGGAGTTCAGATACGGCCCTCTCGGTCGACGCCTTGCGGTCAGATTCCGTGCGGATGATGTCGGCCCGACCGCTCCGAGCGGAGCAACGAGTGCTGGCGCATCAACGCCGATGATTTTGGACATGGGCGACGGAGAAGATGTAGCGACCCGTACGAGTTCGATCACAGGCTTGGAAGGAAACGCGAAGATGACTTGGGCTTTCTGGATCAAGTCGATCGGTCAGTCCAGAAAAATTGGCGGGCTGCACGGGGGTTCAGATCCAAACCGGATTTGGTGGTTTGAGGCTGACAACAGCGGTTCCCAACTCCGCGTGGTGCTCTTCAACGAGTCAGCGAACGATCCGGGGTTCCACAATTTCCCGGGCTTGAACACGAGTGCGACTGAGCCACAATTCGTGGTCGTCCAGTTCGACGGAAGCCAGTCGACTCAGGCCAACCGGTTGAGGGTCTGGATCGACGGCGTGGAGAAGACGCGGGATTCTGGCAATAGCTTTGGAGCAGCGGTCCCCACCGAGATTGCCACAGGCAACGGAGGCGCTCAGCTCTATTGGGGTGGTCTCTACGGCCAGAGCAGTTCGTCCTACTGGGGTGAATTGGGCGAACTGATCATCCTCGACAACGTCCTGACATCCGGCGAGATGGACATCTGGGAAGCGAATGGGATCAACTTTGATCACGATGACATCGTTTCCGGCTATCGGTGGCAGGACGACACCAACGACGTCATGGGGACCAACAACCTGACTCAATCCTGGGTTGGTGGGGTCTACGCGGATGCCGATTACCCCACGGGTGGAGACGCCGGTGGTTCTGCCTCGGGCGGCGACGGGATCTGCCAGGATCAGTACAATGCCGCCTGTCTGAACAGCGCGACCTACTTCGTCTGGTCGGGCGACCAGATCCTGATGGAGGAGAAGGTACGGACCGACAACCGGACCGGGACCAACGAGCACTACGGGGTAGTGGCCTATACTCATGCGGGCGGGATCGACCAGCCATTTACTGTTTGGACGAAGCACGAAGGGACGACCCCTGTTTGCGGCCTACAGCCCTCCTTCAACCACCGCGGATTGTTCCGGGGCGGCGTGCCAGCTGGTGCCGTAACCCTGTGCAACGTACCCAACCCACCAGGGAACTGGCGGAAACTCTTCCTTGATTTTGAGGTCGAGTACAGCGCCGACGACAACTGGTTGGGATCGCTCGTAGGGGGGATGCAGGATCAGGGTGGCTTGATGTATCGGAGAAACAGGTACTATGATCCAATGTCGGGTCAGTTTACGCAGCCTGACCCTATTGGGCTGGCTGGTGGCCTGAATCTGTACGGGTATGCCAATGGGGATCCGGTTAATTTCTCGGATCCGTATGGGCTGAGTCCTGATGGGGGTGTGCTAACTGGCCCGGCCTTCGCGCTTCTGGGTGTAGGTGCACTCACTACTTTCGCACTGCTTGTCGATGGCAAGAATCTTTCGGATGCCCTTGGGCAGGGTGTTGAAGCTGGATTCGAGGCCGCCGGGACAGTGGTCCGGTCGGTTAGGAGCCGACTTAGGAAGCTAGGGGAAATTGGCGCCATCGTTATCGGAGGTATATTCGGTGAGACGACGCCCCCGAAGAATGACCAGATCATCAATCCGCCCGCCGCCGAGCAGGTTATTCCCGCACCGCCCGGAAAGAGCAAACCGAAGGACGAAGACAAAGGTGATGGCCCCAACCGAAGCGGAGGTTAGTGATGCGGCCTCTCCGTCATAGCTGCTTAGGATTGGTCAGGAAGGCATATGTTGACCTTCTCGGACAGCGGGGAGGGAATGTAATCGGGCTTTCGCTCCGTTCCCTCAGGTCGGGTTCGGTGGAAAAGGACCGGACTGCTGTGGAAGCAGCAGCTGCGATTATCTCACGCTATGATCCGCATGGGTGGGACCGGATAAGGTCCAACCTTAGGATGATCCTGGTGTCGGAGGCGTTGGGCCCCGAGTTCTGGCCGTCGGTGGGCGCATGTGTGCTCGATTCAAGATCAATAGAAGAGATGCACCCGATGCAACTTGCTAGCACGATCGTACACGAAGCGGCCCACGCCCGGATATGGCGACTCTTCCCCGTCTATTCTGCGCAGTATGCGCTTCGGATTGAGTGCGCTTGCCGGCGGGCAGAACTTAACTTCCTTGAGCGAGTACCCGACTCAGCTTGGCTCTCTTCGGCGCTTCGAGGCCCGGTTTCCCGCCTTGGTGCGTCCGACGAGAAGACGGAACGTCGAGTTGAGCAGCTGATTCGACTTGGAGCACACCGGTCTGTGATTGCAGCGTACCGTTGCATTCGTCGGATCCGCAGTGATGCTTGAGGTGAGGGGGGCAATCGCGGTGAGGTCTCCGCATGGCAGGTCCCGAACAGAGGAGCCGCCGTGTTCCATCTCTCCAACGGTAATCGCTAGGGTCACCACCTCTCCCGGTGAAAGATTATGGACGTCGCCCCATCTCCGTGGGCTTTGGTGTTTCGGCGGGCTATTTCCTGGCTCCGCAATGCTGTATTCCGAAGGAGGTCTCGACGGAGCGAACGCCACTCATGATTGGTACCCTCACATCGATTCTGACCTGCAGGCGCGAAAACTAGGGTTGGGGGTCTCGGCCGAAACTACGGTCAAAGCAGAAAAAGTGAGCGGCTAAGAGAAGAAGCAGCGGTGTGTTGGCGTTCGAGAATTTGAAACTCTCGGCTGGAGGCCCAGTTTACGCAGCCTGACCCCATCGGGCTCGCCGGTGGGCTGAATCTGTACGGGTACGCCAATGGGGATCCGGTGAATTTCTCGGATCCGTATGGGCTGTGCCCGGATGAAGACGACCCCCTGTGCACCCTTGGGAACTTTGCGGCTGGCTTCGGTGATGCCGTCAGCTTTGGATTGACCTCGATGGTGCGCGAGTTGGGTGGATACGGGGACCAGGTGGACAAGGAGAGTGGTGCCTATCTTGGAGGGGAGATTGTAGGTGCTTCAACTTCGGTTGCGTTGGGTACGGCCACTGCCAATGCGGCTCGCACCGGATCGACCCTTGCGACATCTGGAGTGTCCGCAAGGATCACCACCACGGGACTGAAGTCACGAGTTGGCCAAGCTCTATTCGGTCGAGGTTCAGGAGTGTTCAGCGGTCAGAACCTGCGGATCGGTTCTGGACGGGGCCGCGATGGTCGCGCGGTCTTCCGTGCTGCTGGCGATTGGGTGAAGCGAGCTTCGGGAAGAGACCATCTGAATCTGGTTGACTTGGGGCGGTGGGCTGATTGGATAAGGCGAGGAGGAGGCTGATGACAAATCTTACGGTGTTCCAGACAGAAGGCCGAGATCGAGTGACTCAGCTTTTTGCGGATTCTGATCTGGAATTCCAAAGGGTTGAGGAATCGACGGCAAAGATGCCGCACATGGCCAAGGAAGAGTCGGCTGTACGGCTGTGTTTTGATCGGGGCGAGGTTTGGCTCTACGAGGACGAGGCCACCTTCAGTTGGGATGACGAAGACGTTCGCCTAGAGCGCGAGGACTTCGAGTCACCGGGAGCACTCCTAGCGGCGCTCCTCGAGTCCATTCAGCTCCGTCTCCGGCGACTCTAGTCAGCCGCTCGGCGACTCCGCCAGCTAGCCGGGCCCCTCACCCCGAGGGGCCCGGCTTTGTCTTTCTCAGGATCCGCCCTGGATCCGGCGGCTCTCGACGAGCGCATCCACAAACTTGAGGCCGGCCTTCTGATCCGTGGGCGGGGACTCGCAATAGGCGACGACGCGCTTGGAGACTCCAACTGGTGGCCGAGTCTCCTACTGGGTGAGTGCGCGGACGGACCGCCCCTCCCCTCCCTGCCGGCAATGTGGCCATCATTATGGTCGCAATATAGCCATCACCAGAGCTACAATGTAGCCATCGTCTGAGCTCTTCCGCCTCAATTTCAGCTCGATTGAACTGAATTCACCCTCATGAGTCCGACAACGATGGCTTACAGACCCCGTGTTGTTGAATCGATGCTGGAAGCGCAGCTCCGTCGCAACGGCGCCGTTTTGATCACCGGGCCCAAATCCGTCGGAAAGA
>JBDNHE010000146.1:0-11321 GCA_041688945.1 Gemmatimonadota bacterium
CCCTCTCTGCCAACATCCAGTGAGACAGATTAACTTCTGAATTTACGGAGCCATGAGGGCGACAAGGAAGATGCCGGATGTTGGAATGGAAGAGAAACGGACCAGGAGAGCAGGAGGTTTCCGGGCGCCCGCTGAAGGGCGCCGTAGGCGACCGGAAGCGAGCGGCCGGCGAGCGCGTCGGCCCGGACCCGGAATTGGTGGAGCGTCCGCGGCGGCGGAGGTTCACGGCGGCGTACAAGCCCGAGGTGCTGCGTGAGGCGGACGGCTGCACGAAGCCGGGCGAGGTCGGTGCCCTGTTGCGCCGTGAGGGGCTGTACACGTCGCACCTGTCGACGTGGCGCAAGCGGCGTGACGAGGGAGCCTTGACGACACTCTCGAAGCCGAGGGGCCGGCCCAAGCCGGATCCACGCGATGCCCAGATCGAGCGGCTGCTTCGGCGTGCGGAGCGAGCCGAGGCGGAGCTGGTCAAGACGCGCAGGGTGATCGAGGTGCAGGGAAACGTCTCGGCGCTCTTGGAAGAGCTGCTCCAGGCCGGGGGCGCGAAGGACAAGGGGAGCAGAGAGCGATGATCGAGCAGACCGTGGAGGAGCTCACCCCGCTGGTGGGCACATATCCAGCGTGCCGGGCCCTGGGCGTGGCACCGGCGACGATGTACCGGCGTCGGCAACCGTCCAGGCCACGGCCCAGGAAGCCGCGGCCCAAGCCGGCCCGGGCACTCACCGTCGAGGAGCTGGGGACCGTGCTCGAAACGCTGCACTCCGAGCGCTTCGTCGATCGCTCGCCCGCCGAAGTGTGAGCCACGCTGCTCGATGAGGGCCGCTACCTGGCCTCGGAGCGCACGATGTACCGCATCCTGGCCGAGCAGGGCGAGAGCCGGGAGCGGCGCGACCAGTTGGTGCACCCGGCCTATGCCCGGCCGGAACTGCTGGCCACGCGGCCCAACGAGCTCTGGAGCTGGGACATCACCAAGCTGATGGGACCGGCGAAGTGGACCTACTTCTACCTCTACGTCATCCTGGACGTCTTCAGCCGCTACGTCGTGGGCTGGACGATCCAGCACCGCGAGTCGGCCGCCGTGGCCCAGCAGCTCATCGCCCAGAGCCTCGAGCAGCAGAGCGTCCAGCCCGGCCAGCTCACGATCCACGCCGACCGCGGCCCCTCGATGAGATCCAAGCCGGTGGCTTTCCTGCTCGCCGATCTGGGGATCACCAAGACACACTCCAGGCCCTACACCTCCACGGACAACCCGTACTCGGAGGCCCAGTTCAAGACGCTCAAGTACCGGCCAGATTTCCCGGACCGATTCGACTCCATCCTGCACACCCGCGCCTGGGCCCAAGGCTTCTTCGCTTGGTACAACCAGGAGCATCGCCACTCCGGGATCGGCCTCATGACGCCAGCCGTGGTTCACTACGGCCGCGCCGACGAGGCCAGGAAGCAGCGCAGCCGCGTGTTGGCCGACGCCTACGCGGCCCATCCTGAACGCTTCGTCCGCGGCCTACCCCAGCCACCCAAGCTGCCCACCGCAGCATGGATCAATCCCCCCACCACCGATGAGGATGCTCACTAATTCCTGACCGCCAAGTGTCTCACCGCCGTTGACAGGCTCCGGACCGCCATCCCCAAACGTCCCAATTCGGCGTTCGACGATCAGGTGGAGGCCGCGCCCCTGCTCGGTCACGACAGGGTGTCCGATGGGCGGAGCGCCACGAGCCGGCGGTACATCGGCGGTGTACATCCACCCGCCCAGGACAGCTCGCCAGAGCCCCTCGTCGCTGGTGTCTCCGACCTCAAGTTCACCGACCAACAGGGCGCCCTCCTCGGACGACAGTTTGATGGTCGTGACGTCGGGCCGGTCTGGATCATTCGAGACCGCGTCCAGAACCGCCGCCCGGATCTGCAGGCCATCTGTCAGCTCGGCAGCCACCCGGAAAGTCAACGACGTGTTTGGGAAGATCGACGGCCCGTTCTCACCCGACTGCGACATCTCAACGCCAATGCCGTTTGAGGAGTTCAGGAAGATCTCGCCGCCGTCCATCCCGTAGAACTCGGCGTTCAGATCCCGCAGTCCGAAGAGCACCGAGAGCCGGCCCTCCATCATTTCCTGCCGCACCCAGGCTTCAAAGACTCGAAATGCCTCGGGCGCCTCGATGTTGTTGGTGAACTGAAGATCACCGACCCACTCGCTGGGCGCGGCGCCTGTGTTGCCGAACATTTAGAGGAAGGCGCTTCCGCCGTTCCAGCCGAATGCGCCGCCGTCCAGCTCCAGCCCCAGATCGAGATTCGCCAACCAGCCGCCACGCGACTGCTGTCCACCGCTGACGTTGCGGGTGTAATCCAAGGTCAGAGCGGCGGAGGGGATGAGGGCCGGGCCGTCCTGGGCGCTGACCTCTTCCGCCGTCATCAGACAGCCGGCGGCGGACAGGAACATGCCGGCCCGGATCAGGCGGGAAATCACCGAACGCCGGCCGGGATTGTGGCGGGAATGCGGTGCATTGAGGGTGGCAGGTCCGGGATCAAGCGGGCCATTGAACGGCATGAACAGTCCTGTTGCGTCGTGAGTCGGTAGCTGACCGGCACCATAATCGCCGCGGACGCCTAGCGCGCACGCGAAGTCCTCAAGCCTGGCTGCGGATGATCGGCTCAGGTTGGCGGGTCTGGCGGCGGCTCATTTGAGGACTGGGTCACGTTTGAGCTCTCCGTTGTGCGGCTCCCCTTGGTCGGTGGGTGAAAGCAGGTCCTTTCGACGGCGTAGATTTTGACGCAGCTTGACCGCACTCCTTCAACCCCGGAAGTCTGATGCGTTCAGCCCCCCACTCGCCTGCCCGTTCCACCCGGTGCTCCCCCCTTTGGACTTCGAGCCTCATTGCCTGCGCGGCGCTGACCACATTTGCATCCGGGTGTGGGTTTGGAGCTTCCGGGGGTGACGGCACGACCGATCCTTTCGAACTCAATGAAATGATCCTGGACGGCCCGGATCTGCGAATCGGGTCCGTCGACGACTCGGCCTTCGCTTTCACCGCAGTTACCAGGATCGACGTCCTCCCAGACGGACGTATTCTGTCATTCCATTCTCAGGAACAGACGATCCGGCGTTGGACGCCGGCAGGTCAGCCGGATGGAACCATCGGCCGGCGTGGTCAGGGGCCTGGAGAGTTTGAGAACGTCTTCCTGATCGGTGTCTTTGGAGACACGATCTGGGCTTTCGACTTTCAGGCCTACAGAACCACCCGTTTTGACTCCGACGGCGGGCTACTCGGCACCTCCTCTATGACCGTGGAGTTGGGGGAACGGGGAACCGCGCCGACCGATCTGCCCGCCAGGCCGGGGCGGCCCTTCCGCGACGGCACCTACGTGGGGTCCGTTCCCGCCTTCTCGCACGCCATCGCGATCGGCGAGTTCACCCATTCGAACTGGGTCCGATTCGCAGCCGATGGCTCGGTCATGGGCACCATCTGGCAGCAGGAATACCACCCGCGGGACGTGCTTGCCCTGTTGCGAGGGACGGGCGGCTCATACGGTCGCCAGCCTTTTGGGGACCAGACGATGGTCACTCCGGTGGACGACGGGATCATCGTCGTCGACCGCAGGACTCCCGAATCGCCAGCGGGCGCCGCAGTCCGGGTCACCGGCATCGGCGTCACCGGCGACACTCTCTTCCATACCGAGATCCCCTTTCAGCCGGTCCCGCTCTCACAGGAACGGGTCGACAGCGCAGTGACGGCGCTCGCCGAGGGCATGCTCCCGATGCAGCAACGCTTTCAGGAAGGCATGACGCTCCCGGCCCTCCGCGCGGACCTGGAGGCGGCAGCCTACGCTCCGGCTTGGACCCCCGTGGTGGACGCGATGCTGGTGACGGACACGGGCGAGGTGTGGATCCGGCAGTATGAGCCTCTGGCCGAGGGTCGAGCCTGGTGGGTGTTGAGTCCCTATGGTGAACCGCGCGGAACCGTCATCACCCCCGCCGAACTCCAGATCATGGCCGTGCAGGATGGAATGGTCTACGGTGTGGAGAAGGACGACTTCGACGTGAACTACATCGTTCGGTACTCGATCCGGGCGTTGGGGAGCTGAGGATGAGTGGGAGGGCGAAGGCTGACGGACGGCGTGATCCCGCTCCCCCGGAATTCTCATCACGCCCCGCCGCGAAGCTCCTCCTTGCGATTGGACTGGCGCTCCTGGCCGGCTGCGACTTCACGCCCGATGGCCCACTTGCCGTGCAGCCGATCGAGGTCGCAGGCCTGCACACCGCATGGGCGCTCAACCAGATTGAAGCGCCGGTGGACTTCGAGTTCTTCGAAGGTGCGCTCTACATCCTCGGTGGAGCGACGGAGCCGGAGCTGTGGCGGATCCCACTCGCGGCGGAAGAGCCCGTTCTGGAGCGGATTCCCCTGGCGGGCTTCCCGGAAGGCCCACCGATCATGCTCGAATCCAACCGCAACCTTCTCTACATCTCGGGCTCTTGGGGGATGGAAGTCTTTGCGATTCGTCCGGACGGCAGTCAACTGGGTGCCCCACGCCAGGCTGGTGGAACGCGCGACTTCATTCCCTGGATTACCGGAGAGTTCCTCCGGGTGGGTAGAAGGGAGGGCATTCTGATCGACATCTACATGCCCGTACCCTGGAATCCACAGGAGCTCCGGAGTGGGTGGGGATGGCTGCCGCAAACTCTGGACACCAAGCTGTCCCGAAGCGGGGTCTATCCGCTCTCGGATCTGTACATCGAGAGCGATCCGTTCGATCAGGTGCATGCCCTGATGAACAACTCGGGCGCACTGATCCGCTACGACATGTGGGGCACTTCGACGCTCGTCACCTGGCTACCGGAGCGGATGATCCTGATTGGCAAAGCCTCTGCGAACCGGGGCTATGGCACCGTGCTTGAGCGGGTGACCAACGGACTGGAGATGTCGTGCGGAGGGATGCTCTGGGCAACGGTCGGCGAGAAGGGGCAGCAAGTCGCGATCTACGATCCGCAGAACTACGCAATGATCCAGATGCTCGGATTCAAGGCAGACGACCTGCTGGATGCCAACTGGGCCGAGTGCGGGGTGTGGCAGGTCGGGCTGTCCGCCAAGTCGGGGCGGGTCGTGGTGGGGCGGCGCGAGGTGGTGGGCGAGCGGGAGGGAGGGGGATAGGGATGGCCCCTCCGACGACCCGCTACGGCCAAAGCCAGAAGATCGCCGCACCACCAATCAACGCCGCCCCAAAAGCCGGGACGATCCGGCGCCTGAGCGGCACGGCGCCAAGGCTCAGCACCACCGCGCCCTTGAAGGCCAGGTTGGTCAGGCCGGCGAGCAGAATCACGCGCCAGCCAACTTCGGTCGACAGGCCGTCCGCGCTCTTCATCAACTGAGCCGTCGACAGCGTGATGGCATCCATGTCAGTAAGGCCGGAGATGGCGGCGACCACATAGAGACCGGAACTGCCGAAGCGGTCCTCGGCGAACGCGACAGCCAGCAGCACGAGGCCATAAAGAGCACCGAATACCAGAGCCGGTTTGAGCTCCGAGGGCGGCTCATGGTCGTCCATCTCAGCGGGACCGGAGCCGATGCCGCGCAGGTAGAGAGCAGCGGAGATCACTGCCATCAGTCCCATCATCGCGAGCAGCGGGGGGACCGTCTCGGCGACAACCCCGGGCGCGACCACCACCAGTTCGCCGATCACGCGGCCAAAGGCGACCGTCGATGCCAGAACGATCACGACAGCGGCTGCCGCACTCCGCGCCGGGTTGGCCGCACTGCGCTGGGCGTAGCTCACTGACGTTGCGGTGCTGGAAATGAGCCCGCCGAGCAGGCCGGCCATGGGCGCTCCGGCCTTCTCGCCAAACAGTTTGAAGGCCACGTAACCGGCCATGCTAATCCCGACGATCAGCACCACCATCCGCCAGATGCCGTGGGGGTTGATGACCTGATACGGCCCGTAGGCCTGGTCGGGGAGGATGGGCAGAATCACGAAGGCGATCAGCGCCATCTGCATGACGGCATTGAAGTCGGCACTTCGCATTCGCGCGGCAAATCCGTGCAGCGAATCCTTCCAGTGAAGGAGCAATGCCACCACCGCGCCCGCGACCACGGCTTCGACCATGCGCCCTGAAGCGAGCGCCGCCCCGATCAGGTACATGGCGATCGCGGCAATCTCGGTGGTCATCCCCTCCCCTGCCGTGCCTTCCTTCATCCGGATGAAGTTCGCCATGGTCAGAAGTGCCGTGAGCGACAGGATGCCCGCTCCCAGCACCCAACCGCCCAGGCTGTCGGCAAGAGCTGCCGCAAGAAGCCCCACCAGGGTGATCAACGGGAATGTGCGAATCCCGGCGATCTCGCTCTGGGCGCGCTCCCGCTGAAGGCCTACAAGGAGACCCAGGGCCAGAGCGACGGCCATCTGAAGAAGAAGTGAATCAGGCATTTAAACGTCGATCCTGCGCACTACTGCGTAGCCGTCCTCGGGCTGACCGGCACGAAGGCGTTGAAGAGCAGCTTGAGCGTGCCGGTGGTCTGCATTCGATGCTGCACCCGGAACCCGAACATGTAGATGCGACCCGTTCCGAACTCGATGTCCAGGATCGCTGCCTTGCCCGCCAGATGTTCGCCCCCGACCAGCAGGCCGCTCATCAGGATCTCATCTGGATCCGTCGGCCACGAGCCCACGGTCCGGATCTCGCCCACATCGCCCTGCCCACCGAACGCCGTCGGCTGCCAAGCACGTCCGCCCGACCATTTGGCGGCCACGGAGGACGCCGAGCCACGCGTCAGATCGTGGTCTTCATCGAGATCCAGCCGGTAGATGGAAGCAGGCTGAAAGAGATCGTTCCTCGAGATACCGTCGGTCGCGTTCTCGACGGGAACGTCGAAGTGCTCCAGTACCAGCTGATCGGCACGGTCCAGGGTCACCAGCGTGCCGCCCTCTCGAACGAAGGTCTTCAGCGCTTCGATCCCTTCCTCGCCAATCCCTCCGACGTATTCCTCGGGATAGTCCTCCGCGTCACGACCCTCGACGATCTGGTTGACCGACATCTCGGACGGGAAGAGGATGGCGTCAAAGCGCTCACCCAGATTCCCGGCAGCAACGTCGGGTCCCTTGAGGACCTGATAGTCGAAGCCGTACTCGTCGAGCATGAGGCGGGTCCAGCCTTCATCCATCGAATTGCCCCAGCCCTGATAGAGTCCGATGCGAGACCGACGAATCGGCGCTGCGGCCGCCATCTCCTGGGGATCAACCTCAACCGGTAGCCCCTTCATGCGATGATGGCGTTCCAGGATCGGACGGGCCTGCGGATGCGAGGCGGGAACCACGAAGTCATCGCCACGCCGGGAAACCAGCACGCCGGCGGCCATCAGTTCGTTGGCTGCCGCATAGGAGGCGGTCACCGCACCGTCGAGCAGATACGAGTTCTGGGCCTGCGGAATCGTAGTCGACGGGAAGGTCACCTCGGCCACGCGCTCCATCGACGCCTCAAAGGGATGGTCGATGCGCACAGCCTCAACCCCCATCTGCAGCGGCATGGTGTAGGCCGCCCCGTCATAGCTGCGCAGGATCGGGCCGTCCGGATATTCGCGGAGGAGTTCGCGATCCTGGATTTCGAGCAGGTCCAGAAGGGCGGCTCGGCCGTTCTGCCCCATCAAAATCACCCAGGAGCCCGCAGGGAAAGTGCGACCGGCATCTTCGGCGGCGTGATCCTCGTCGTTGTCGCCGTCAGCATGCTCGTCTTCGCCGTCACCGTCATCGCCCTCGCCCATCTCGTCGTCGTCATCGGCCCCAGTGGCGGCAGGCTCATCCGGCCGCGCCCAGGAATTCGGGACGGGCTCGGTACCGGGGACCGCCTCGAAGTCATTCAGCGCGCGGTGCACCTCAATGCCCTGCATGGAAAGGCGACGGACCATGTCGGTCGCGGCGGCCGGGTCCATCTGCTCGATCGGCACGACGTACGCATACGGTCCCTCGGTTGCGGCCCGCTCGATCGTCTCGGAGGCCATCTGCCAGCGGCGGAACAGGTACATGTCGCGGAAGCGCGCGGCCTGCGTCAGGACCGAAATGGCCGCAACCATCTGATAGTCGACGATGTCCTGGATGGTCCATTCTCCGCCCCACCACGGATCCGGGAAGGAGATGCCAAAGCCGTAGGGCTGCTGACCGGCATTGACGTTGCGGGACCGCTCCAGCTGCGCCCGAGTCACCGTGACCGGCGAGGCCAGGTTCGAACTCGCGGTCTCCGTCAGTAGAGAGACCACGTTGTGGTGACGCCCGGTCAGTGCGCCTTCCTGACCCCAGATCCGATACATCTCACCCGAGATCACGCCCTGCTTTCCAGCGGCCTGCAGGTCGGCAACGATCCCGCCACCCACAAACTGCAGCGACTGCCACTGCAGCGGATGGATCTTGGAGTCCATGGGATCAGGATACGGCGGTACGAAGATGCGCGGGCCGTTTGAGCCCATCTGGTGCTGATCCAGGTAGATCTGCGGAAAAGCCTGCTCGAACATGAGCTTCATCCAGTGCTGCGTCTCGACCAGATTGGCCTGGAAGAAGTCCCGGTTGTTGTCGTGCCCGGCGTAGTGATGGTACAGGAAGGGCATGTTCGACTCTTCAAAGTCTGTCCCCACCACGGACCGGTACCAGTCGGTCACCATGATCTGTCCATCCGGATTACCGGAGGGGATCAGCACGGTGACAACGTCGTCCAGGATCTCGGACTCGACTCCGCCGGTGGCTGACACCAGCTGCCAGACCAGTTCGACGCTGGTCTGCGATGCCCCGATCTCGGTGGAGTGGATGTTGTGGTGCAGCACCACGGTCGACGGAATCCGATCGGAGATCTCGCGGGCCTCGGCCTCCGAGATGCGCCCCGCCGCCAGAGCAGCCGAGCCGGTCCGAATCTCGTCCAACCGGGCCAGGTTTCGCGGCGAGGAAATCCAGACGGCCACATAGGGGTTGCCCAGCGTGGTCATCCCCAGAGTGTCCACCACCATCCGGTCCGAGCCATCGGCCAGAAGCGTGTAGTAGTCGAGGATCTCGTCCCATCTGGCCAACTCCATCGCCGTTCCCATTGCGTAGCCGAAGTGGGCCTCGGGATTGGGCAGCGCCTGTCCGTTGGCCTGCGCCTGCGTCGCGACCGGGGCCAGCGCCACCGCAAGAAGGAGGGAAGCGCCTAAAGGTGCGGCAAGGCGCGAGCGGCCAGGGTGAGTCATCGACATGGACCGGGTCCGGTATTCGGGGAATGCAGAGAGGGCGTGACAACCGAGTACGACAAAAGATCCCCGCCCCCACGAGGACGCAACGTTCCCCGGGCTTCTCCTGCCGAAGGTGTTGTGGTTCGGCTCCGGATATGTGGTTCTAATCATGTGATGAACTGACTACTGGTCTCGGCTCGTTCGGATCTGGAGGCTGCCCCTTTCAGCCATCGGTTCGCCCTGAAATCGAGGCGAACTTCCCGGTGGGGGGGGAGCCCCTTACAAGGATTTGCACGTCTCAGATCTTCGGTCTATCTTCGGTTACGGTTTTTGTTCGGTGCCTGCCAAATGGGCCATTCCGTCCGACTCCCGACTCTTCTGTCCAACTCCGATTCGCCGCCCCGCCGAGCCGCCGCCATGTCCGACCTTCTCGCCCACTCCCGCCGCAACGGCCGCAGTTCGTCGAATGCTCTCACCCGCACTCCGGACAGCCGGACCACGCGAGGAAGCCGAACCTCACTCTGCCTCTGGCTTCCTACCTTCGAGCTGCGACTGGAACTGGTTCGCTCTCCGGATCTGGACAGCACTTCGGTCGCCCTGCTGGCCCCGACGGAAGGGAGCGTGCAGACCATCTGGCAGGTCTCCGAACGGGCGTGGGCAGCGGGGGTGCGCCCCAGCCAGCGGGTTTCGCAGGCGGTGTCGCTCTGCCCCTCATTGACATTGCTGGAGCCGGATCCGGCCCACTACGACGCGGCCATGGAAGAGGTGCTGGAAACGCTGATCCAGCATTCGCCGATCGTGGAGCCCGGGGTGGAGCGCGGAAAGGTGTTTCTGGGAATGGATGGACTGGGACGGCTGTACGGTTCCCCGCCCTCCCAGGTGCACCACATGCTGGGCGCCCTCTTTCAGGTACTGCCGCGCCCGCTGGTGGCAGCCACCCGCGCGGGGTGGGCGCCGGGGACGTTTGGGTCGTGGGTGGCTGCAGCCCGGTCACGCCCGGGCAAACCGGTCATCGTGCAGGACGATGAACTCCCCGAGTTTCTGAGCGGTTGTCCGGTACGAGCACTGCCGGTTGAGACCGCAATGATCGAGCGCCTGGAACGGCTGAACATTGCCACGCTGGGTGAACTGGCCCGACTCCCCGAACCGGCCCTGGTCGCGCAGTTCGGACAGGATGGAAAAGACGCCCGTGCCTGGGCTTCAGGGGAGCGAATCGACTCAGTCCGACCCTGGCATCGCCCCCGTCCCATCCGCGCCACACTGGACTTCCCCACCCCGGCCGGTCAGGTGGAGTTCATTCACCACGCACTGGATCGGCTTTTTGATCGAGCCCTGTCCCGCCCCGAACGGCGCGGCCGCAGTATCCGTGAGCTTCGGGTCACCGGCCACCTGGAGGGCGGCGGTTCATGGACGGTCGAATGTGTCCTGCGTGAAGCGACGGCCAAAAAGGAGGACCTGGCCTGGATCACCCGCTCGCGCATCGCCCTGTCTCCCCCGCCCCGCGCGGTCGAGAAGCTACGGCTGGAGTTCGTACAGTTCGGAGCCGCGACTGCTCAATCCGACCTGTTCGGTCGGGCTGATGCTAATGGTCGCGATGAGGCCGGGCGCACACTTTCGGGCGGCTCAATTCCGGCCTCGCTGACTCGGGCGGTTCGGGAGCTGACGCTGCGACTGGGTGACTCGCCTCTGTACCGGGTGGTGGAGCTGGATCCCTGGTCCCGGATCCCGGAGCGGCGCCACGCGCTTCTTCGGTTTGAGGGCTGATGCGGGCGGCGGGCGGCTGTGTGGGGCGTTTCACATGGCTTGGCGACCGTGGCGGACCCATCCCGCCGTTGCACTGTGTATGCCTCTTGACGAATATTCCCTAGATGGCATACGAAGTTGAGGTCACCGACGAATGGCTCGCTTGATTTGATGAGCTGACAGTCGAGGAGCAGAACGAGGTTGCTGCCTCGATCGGTCTCCTCGAAAGGGAGGGCTTGGTCTGATGGCTACAAAGTTCCGCGAGATTCGAGAAAAGATGGACCCGGCCCGCCAAGAGCGGATTCATAACCGAACCCAGGAGCTGTTGGCCGAGTTGCCGCTCCAGGAGCTTCGTCAGGCGCGTGCGCTGTCGCAGGCCGAGTTGGCTCAGGTGCTGGGTCTGAATCAGGC
>JBDNHE010000147.1:0-1075 GCA_041688945.1 Gemmatimonadota bacterium
ACAATGGCATCGGCTTCCAGGCCCGTACTGTCTCGATAGTAGCGGACCTGAGCTCGGGATGGCGCCGCGTAGACTCGCAGGTCGCGGACCATGAGTGATTCGAAGAGAAAGCCCATCCACTCGATTTCATCGGAGAGCAGTCGTTCTGGAGTCGCTCCAAGGATGGCAACGGCAAGCGACGGGTCCGCCAAGTGACGTTTGGGCGTCCCGACCAGCCGTGACCTCGATCGAAGTCCAACACTCCAGGGCTCCTGATCCTCAATGAGAAACAGGCGTCGGAGTGCGGCGAGATAGTTCTTGAGGGAACTGTCAGGGATGGGTTCGGCAGACATTCTTCCGATGGTCCGAAGGGAGGCATCGGTCGCGATGTTGCGCCCGTAGGAGCGAAGCAGCCGTCGCAGCGCGTCCGGATCCCGCCGAACTCCTTCGACCCGTTCTACATCAACGTTGACCAGGACGTCCAGGTAGTCGCGATTCGATTCGATCGCGTCCGTCACATTCAGGCCGATGTTGTCCGGCCACCCGCCCGTACAAATCCAATCCGCCACTGCGGTTGCAGTAGTGCGCTCTGAGGCCCCCGCCGGCACCTCTCCGTCCAGTAGGCGGGCCACGGATACCGCGCCCGTCGAGTGTCCGAGCTCAAGGAGCGACATGGTGCCCATTGAGGTATGAGCAATGCGACGGGCTCCGGAGTGAAGACGGATATGATCGGCCGGAGTGGCGGACCCGGTGAGGATGAACAGGCCCTTCCCACCCTCGTCGTCGATCCGTCCACGGACCGCCTCAAAGACACCGTCCACGAGCTGATACTCGTCTATCAGGCGCGGGCTCTCCCCATCAAGGATCAGCGCCGGGTCCACTGTCGCCGCAGTGCGGGCCGCATGGTCGCGGTCCAGGCGTACCTCGGACGCGCAATGCACTCTAGCGGTAGTGGTCTTTCCGACGGATTTGGGCCCGGTGATCAAAACGGCGCCGTTGCGACGGAGCTGCGCTTCCAGCATCGATTCAACAACACGGGGTCTGTAAGCCATCGTTGTCGGACTCATGAGGGTGAATTCAGTTCAATCGAGCTGAA
>JBDNHE010000148.1:0-3699 GCA_041688945.1 Gemmatimonadota bacterium
CGTGTCCATGACGACACGCTTAGTTCACTTGTGGCCCACTTCGCCCCCATGTGTCAAGCCGAGCCGCGGCCGGGAGCCATCGCAGAGGTCGGTCATATCTGGACATGGCGTCCAACGACACCTCTCCGCAGATTGGAAGCATGGTCAAGCCCAACCTGGATGCAATCAAACGCCTAACTGTGCCGGAACGAGTGCGGCTCGTCCAAGAGATATGGGACACGTTGCAGCCGACGGCCTCCGACCTACCGATTGCCAGTGATCAGCGCAAAATCGTTGCCGAGCGGCTTGAAGAGTATCGTGGCGATCCCGATGCAGCTGTTCCCTGGCCCCAGCTCCGCGCCGAACTCGGACTAGAGTAGTTCCTTTATACTCGCCGTGATCCACGAGAGCAGGAGTCCGGATCGCTGGCCCCACGAGTAAACCCGCTTGAAGCTGAGCCTCAGGGGGGTGACAGGGGGACCGCGTCACCCCCCCGTTCCGTACAGCCGCTCCAGATCGATAACCTCCAGGTCGGTTCGCGACTCCGCTGCCCCAAGGACCGCAGGCGAAAATGCGGACCCGAACAGGAGCAGCCGCGCCCCCGAGGCCCGCTCTCCCAGCGCGGCGCGGATCTCCTCCAGGCGACGCAGGTGACGCTCCGTGATCCGCTCCCCCGCCTTGGCCTCTCCGATCGCGAGCACCCTGCGATCGGCCGGGCTCTGGGCGTCATCGGCGGCCACTACCACATCGATCTCCTGCTCCTGGCCGTCGGGAAGGGTCAGGGTGCTGGGCCCGGTGTGGACCGGGACCTCCCCGGCCAGATCGGCCCACCCCCCGTGCGTCACCCAGTCCCGCGCCGCCGCCTCGAATGCGGGGCCCATCACCTGGGATTCGAAGGTCGGTGTCACCGCCTCCCACACCCCGGCAACGTCGGCCCCATGCCGCGACAGAGAGGCCGCGTGCCGGCGCAGGATCGCGTAGTGAAACCGGATGAGGGGGTCGTGGGGATGATAGGTCGGGCGGTTGTCGCGCAGCGGGTCCTCTACCCGCGTCACCAGCTCGGCGGCGACCAGCGCCTCGACGATCGGGGTGAGAGAGGCCCCACTCAGCTTCACATACCGGGTCAGCTTCCCATGCGCGTGGTGTCCGGTGGCGATGCCGGCGAGGGTGGCGTGGTAGAGGTTCAGCTTCCGGGCGCGCGCCGTGGCTGGATCCTCGCTGAGCAGGAGAGGGATCTTGTTGAAGAGGGGCGCCGAGGGAGAGAGCACCCAGCGGCACACCCAACGGTCGAAATCGCCCGGGCCCGAGGGGAGCTCGGAGTTCGTCATCTCGCGGGCGTAGGCCGCCACGCCTCCGATCACCGCCCAGGTGCGAAAAGCCGTCTTCAGATCGTCAATGCCGTGCAGCCGTCGGGCACCCCGCAGATCGAAGGACGAGATCCGCAGATCCAGGCCCGCTCGTCCTCGCAGAGGGGACGATCCCGAAAGAATCTGGCTCATTACGCTGATCGCGGAGCCGCAGAGGATCAGCCGTGTCCGACTGCCCTGCCGGGCCGCTCCCCCCGGGCCGAAGGCGCGCTGAATCACGCTGTCCAGCCCAGGGGTGTGCTCCAGCAGGTAGGGATACTCGTCCAGTACCACCACCAGCTCCCGATCCGACCCGAGTCTGAGCAGCGCTCGAATGGCCTCCTCCCATCCGTCGAGTGCCAGTGGAGCCGCAGCGCCCGAGAAGCGCCCGAGCTCATCCCCCAGCTCTCGCAACGCCTCCGCGCTCGACCCACGCACCGCGCTGTAGTAGAAGCCCCCCGTCTGCTCGGTCAGCGCCGAAAGCAGGAAGGACTTCCCCACCCGTCGCCGACCCCAGACGATCCCCAGGGTCGCATCAGGCTGGCCGCTTACCGCGAACTCCGTCAGCCGATCCCACTCGGTGTGCCTCCCGACCATCTGTGCGGGTCTGCTCAGACTCATGACCATCTCGCCTCCACCTATCGTTCATCTATACCTTACTAAAGTATACATGTATGAATATGAGGGCGCTACAGGCGGAAGGGGCGTATCCTGCCCCAGGGAGGAGTCCAGATATGTTTGGTATCTGACGCCGTCTACACCGGTGACTCTACCCGATCCTGCCAATAATTGGGTCGCCGCCGTTGGTGCATGACCGCGAGGATCACGAGCTCATCAGAGCTTACCCGGTACACGAGGCAGAATGGAAACCTACAAGCTCATCCAACTCCGCGAACACACGTTCAGCCGGTATGCCTTCGACGGCCCCTGACTTCAGTTCTTCATCCCTGCGACGGACCTCGATACGCCACGCTTCTTCGATCTCGGCCTCCTCATCCAGAGATCCCAACAGGGCCTCGACGAGACGGGCACGCTCATCCCTGGGAAGGCTGCGCGCCTCTACCTCCAATTGCTCACGGGTGAGGGGCTGGGACGCCATGATCTCTCCTGTTCATGTCAGGGACTTCGACTACTGTAGCTACCTACCCTACCCTCGCCATGGAAGCTCCGCCATGCCGATAGCTCGGGTGTCAGATAACGTTTCGAGGTTACCGGCGCGGCTCGCGCAGGTCGGCGAGGAGCTCGGCCCCCAGGCCAGGAGACCGAGCCTCGTAGTACTGAATCGCACGGTAGAATTCCTGAGCTGCTTCTGCTTCGAAACGAAGGCTCACGAGGCATCGATCAGGCGGCGCGCCTCCGAGAACACATCGTCTGCGGCAACCAGCGTGGCCTCGCCGGACTCTACACTAGCCACCCTCCGAGTGATCTCCTTCTCCCAAGCGGCCTCGACATCAGGATCCTGGTCAAGGCTCTCGATGAGGCGTTTCGCCAACCGAGCGCGGTCCCCGGCTGGAAGGGAGAGCGCCTCCAGCTCAAGCTCTTCTGTTCCCGTTCGCATCGTGATCTCCATTGTAGATACCCGTTCCGCCCCGCTCCCCTGCGATGACTCGAAGGCGCGCAAGCCTCCCCTCCATCTCCTTCGCACGTCGCTCGGCCACCTGGGGCAGATAGTCCCTGAGTGCGTCGCGGACAACGTCCACCATGGTCGAACCGATTGCCGCCGACACCTCCCGCAGCTCCTCATGCAGCTCGGGATCGAGCCGTAGTGGCAGGTTCTTGGTGCTCATGAACTCCTCCAGTTCATCTGGAGTACCAGGATCCTGCTTGAATCGATTGACGTCAATCATGGTGTGTGACGTCGCCACTCGCATCGATGCCCGCATGCACGACAGGTGGCAGATTGCAGGCCCGAGAATACATGGTGAGCGTCCCGGGGCTACGTCGGGACCGCCACACCCCCGCTGTCGCACCCCTTCGGTATTCTTTGGTCAGTGTCCGTCCCCGATTAATCTCTCTGCCGCCAGCTCAGCGCCGCTTACGCCCTTTCCCCTTCCCGGCCTTCCGCAGCAGCCATCCCCGGGCACCCGGCGTCTTGGTCCACAGCTCCATGTCGGCCATCACGTAGGCCTGGGCCTCCCGCTTGTCGCCGAAGCCCACAAACTCCGGCGCCCGCGCGGGGAGTTTCCGATCGCCCAGCACGTACGGCGGCACGTGGGGGTTGAACTCCACCGCGGCAGCGAGGGCGGCGGAGGCGGCATCGGACTCGCCTTCGCCCCGAAAGAGCCAGAGCGCGCGGCTGTAGAGCCAGGTCGCGCTCCCGTCCTCGGGATACTGATTCAGCAGCTCGCCGGCCTGTGCCTGGTCGTCCCGGTCC
>JBDNHE010000149.1:0-1502 GCA_041688945.1 Gemmatimonadota bacterium
GATATCTAAAAGGAGTTAGCTCGCCCTGCAGGTTGCCATGGGGCGGGGGAGATAGCGCCGGACATTCATCGGGCCAACCACAATGACATCATGAGCATTACGGAGTGCGTCAAAAAGACCATTGTTAGCTTGTGCTTGGGGCTCGCAGCATGCGCAACAGACGCCGGCCTCGAGGCAGACGCCACGTCCGCGGGCAGCCCGTACCTCTTTGTATGGGCGGGTGCCGAGGCCGAGGGGGACAGCGATTTTCTGGGCGTTCTCGACGTCGATCCCCAATCCGCCACTTATACCCACCTTGTCGCCAGCGTACCGGTGGGGGTGCGAGGTGGTGCTCATCACTCCGAACACATGATGCCCGCCAACGATTCGCTCTTCGTGAATTCGTTCGGGGCCGGCGCGACCTTTGTGATCGATCTCACGGACCCGCTTAGGCCTGCCGTCGCGAATTCATTCCGGTCCGTCGGTGAGTACACGTATCCGCACACGTTTGAACGTCTGCCGAACGGCCATCTTCTGACGACGTTTCAGAACAAGGGTGACGGACACGCTGTTGCGGGCGGCCTCCTTGAGCTAGACACCTCTGGGGGCTTCATTCGTGCCGTCGATGTCGCAGACCCAGCCGACCCCGAGATCCGCGCCTACAGCGTGACCCCGATCCCGCGCCTCGATCGAGCAGTCAGTACGACCTCGGACATGATGGGAGTGGCGAACGGGACTTCCTTCCAAGTGTGGCGGTTGTCGGATCTGGCCAAGGTCAAGACCGTCGTTCTCGAGCCTGGCCCGCTTGGCCACGAGCACCGCGACCCGGCCGAGGTACGCCTGCTCAGCGACAGTCTTACGGCGATGATGACCACGTTCACCTGTGCCTTGTACCGACTGCATGGCTTAGAAACTGCCGATCCGACGGCGGAGCTCGTCAACGCCCTCCCGTGGTCAGACTACGAAACCGATGAGTGTGGCATACCTGCCACTTGGGGCAGTATTTGGCTGCAGACCTACGCGCATTCGTCCGGATCTTGGCTCGTCTCGTACGACATCTCGGATGCGTCGAATCCTGTAGAGCGCGACAGATTGAGCTGGGGCGGACGCTGGTGGCCGCATTGGATCTCGATTGAGCCCGGGGGGAGGCGAGTCGTGGTCACATCGAAGGAGGGCGATACCCTCTATCGGATTCTGATCGTGACCCTGGATCCCGCGACCGGCGCGCTAGCCTTCGACGAGACTTTTCGGGACTCCGAAGCCGGCGGGTTAGGTGTTTCGTTTGATCGGAGCACATGGCCGCATGGGACGGCCGGACCTGCGAGACCTCATGGGGCTGTGTTTTCCCTTGGACGGTGACTCACTGCGACTCCCGCACAGTCTGACCGGTAAGGGACCTGGGTAACAACGGAGTCAAGAGACCTTGGTAACAACTCTCCGTCCTCTAGATGGTCCTTGGTGTCGACGCCCCGCTGGTCCCTTGGCGTCGATGATGATTCCCTTTGCTTCGATGAATCGGCCTA
>JBDNHE010000150.1:0-2010 GCA_041688945.1 Gemmatimonadota bacterium
GGAAAATGCTGCGCACATGCCCCAACTCCTCCGAGGTCGGTACGACGAACAGGGTCTTGTTCTCTTCGACCCATTCTTGGACATGCTCGCTTACGGCCTGATCCTCTAGTTCTCGATAGACTTCCCGCGTCGAGACTAGACGACCCCCTGCGATGAGAGCTTCCAGATTCTGCCAAACGGAGGGAAAGCGATCAGGGTAGTAGTTGCCCAGTACCCGGATGGAGTTCGAATCGATGACGTAGGACATCAGGACCGAGCCAGAGCAGTCTCTTCGAGGCGGCTCATGTTCTTCGCCTTAATCCCAAGATGCTCGACTAGCTCGGGCATTCCGATTCGGCCGGAGTAGTATTGTCCAAACGCGAGCTCCAAGAAGTTCTGTCCAAGGTAGGCGGCAACCGTATTGTAGTAGTTTCCGCCGGACCCTTCACCCCGAGAAGCTTGGAACTCGTCAAACCACACTTGGACCTGGGCCGAGTAGTCCTCTGGCGTCACCCTTTCTGCATCGAGAAGCCGCCGCAGGACCACTTCCCTTGAGACCCAGAACCTTCTTGCGGTTCGTTGGATCGCCTGATCAAAGGGCGGTTCCCGGAATTCAATCCATGGAAAGTGGTCCTCTGGTAGCAAGAACTCCGCTGCGAACTCATTGCACGAAACCTCAATACGTCTAGCAGATTGGGTCATCTGATTGACGAAGGACATGTCCAAACGAGTAATGCTACTCACATCGAATAGGATGTGAGCCAACTCGTGAAACATCGTGAAGATTTGCCGCGTGAATGACGTGCTGTTGTTGACCACGATTATTGGAAACTCGTCGTCGTCGAGGCAGAAACCCGAGATCTCCCGCTCCTGAAGCGACCGCTTGAGGACGAAGACCCCAGCCTTCTCAATCGCATCTCGCCAGGCGTTTGCCGCATCCCGACTGGTCCCAAAGCGTGTTTGGTCCTGCAGTGAGATCCCTAAAAATGACCGAACCCGCGCCGCGAGTGCACGGGCCTCACCTACTCGACCTGAGACCTCACGCCAGATCGGTTGTTCCGCAGGATTCTGCCCTCCCGTGAGTTCCGATAGCGAAATCTGAAACGCCTCCGCCTCCCTAAGGGCGAAGCGGGTGTCGGGCGAGAAGCCGTTCGTGACTCCGGATGGCAGCGTGCGGAACTCTGAGCCGGGAGGTGGCTCGTCGGGCGGCGACGGCAGGAAGAACATGGCCAGAGGCCGGTGATATACCTTCGCAGCCAAGGTTTCGAGTTGGTTGTAGGTCGGGAACGCCTCTCCGGCCTCCCATGCCAAGATATCGGTGCCCGCTTTCCCTAGGCGATGTGCGGCCTCCGCCGGGGACATGCCCACGCGGTCGCGCGCCCACACAAGTAGGTCGGGATTAACGGAAGTTGCTCTTGTCGACATGCTCTATTCTACCGACATGGTGTGACAACGGCATAGCCTTTCGGGCCAACCGGCCTCCCACGGACGTCTGAGACCTAACTACAAATAGTGTGCTTGGTCCGACCAGAGCACGGCATATCCCAACCTGCGGGATACAAGCCCAAAACCGCAACGCAACTACCTACCGCATAGTCGGCAAACCCGCTTCTAGCGCTATCAGATAACACAAGTTGAAAGCACGCCCCCTGCGGGTTGAATCGCGCCGGGATTGCCGGAGACTCCACCGTTTGAGAGGATGGAGTCATGAAGACGACAAAGAGATACACCCCGGAGACGCGGGAGAGGGCCGTTCGACTGGTGCTGGAGGCGGAGGCGACGCACGCCTCGCAGTGGTCGGCGATCTGTTCAATCGCGGAGAAGGTCAACGCCCTGGCCGAGACGATGATCGGCCTCTACAAGACCGAGCTCGTCCACCTGCACGGGCCCTGGTCCGGGCCGGAGGAACTCGAACTCGCCACCCTCGAATGGGTCTGGTGGTTTAACAACTACCGCCTTTTCGGACCGCTCGGCCACGTCCCTCCGGTCGAGTACGAAGCAGACTATCACACCCGTCAGGCGGCCCTCACC
>JBDNHE010000151.1:0-3922 GCA_041688945.1 Gemmatimonadota bacterium
ACGAACGACCCGACTCAGCGCAACCACGCCACCTATCCGCGCGCGCTCTTAGCGTCGGATATTCGACGAATTCACAAGCCACCCCAGATATCAAAAGAGATCGCAGTCAAGCGCTACTTCGCCCATGGGGCCAGCTTCGGGAGTACCGGGCTGTCTCGGCGGAGTGGTGCCCACCCGTCAGCTGGCGACGAGAGTGGTCACCTTGGCCAGCTCCTTGGCGTGGAGGTCGCGCTCGGTCTGAATGTCGTAGTCGGTCTGGATGTTGATCCAGAATCGGTCGTCGACACCGAGGGCCTTGGACAGGCGCAGGGCGGTCTCAGTCGTGATACCGCGCTTGCCGCGCACGATCTCGCTGATGCGCGTCTGGGGGAGTCCGGTGGCCTGGGCGAGTCGGTACTGGGAGATGCCGAGCGGCTCCAGAAACTCGGTGAGCAGGATCTCGCCGGGAGTGATCGGCTCGTGTGCCTTCGTCATGGTGGCGCCCCTTCAATGGTAATCGGCAATTCCGACGTCGTCCGCGCCACCGTCAGCCCAGACGAAGCAAATTCGGTACTGATCGTTGATCCGGATCGAATGCTGCCCCACTCGGTCGCCCGCCAACTTCTCGAGACGGTTCCCAGGCGGCACCCGGAGACTGTTCAGTTCTGAGGCCGCGTTTAGAAGGCGAAGCTTCTTCTGCGCGGCACGCTGCAATTCCGGCCCGAAGGCGCGAACCTGCTCACGGTTCCAGACTTTCTCAGTCCTGCCCTCCTGGAAGGACCGGATCACCATTTGATACTAACGTATGACAGTAGTATCGCGCAACGTAAGTGCTGGATTGGTATCACCCGGCTCGGCTCGACTTCCTCCGGTACACCACGTTGGCGCCCTGGTCGTTCATCCACCCGGCGATGCAGCGTCCACTCTTCGCCGGTTGACCAGGGGTGCTGGTAACGGGCTCTTCAGACTTAACCCAACACCGAGGAAATCTGGCTGTATTGGGGTTAGGTGCGATGGCAGGAATACTCGACTCAGAGCCCACCATTCGCGCTCACGCGGGTGCCTATTGGGGCTGATGACAGAGCCGTTACCAATACCCCGTGACCCGCCAGTTCTGGCCAACTCTTGCGTATGCGCTCGGAATTGCGGTCTTGGTCGGCTGCTTGTCGGCCTTTACTGATGTCTCATCTGCCCCCACGCTTATTGCTGGAGCAGCGGAAACACCGCGATCGTAATCATGCCTCAAGTACACTTGCGCTGTAGGGCACGATGCTGGGTGGCGACCAGACCGATCGGGGGAAAGGTCGAACACTTGCTTTGCCTGCACGTCGACCGCTCGAGCATCGTCCAAGCCGCATCTGCGCTGGTGGCACACCGGTGGCTGGTGCACCCTGATCTCGTCAGGACCGGGGCGCTGCTCCTGGCGAAAACCCCGTTCACCGCCCTGTTTGCCCGGATTGCGACCAGAAGACTTCCGCGACGAACGCATCCGAGGACAGCGGATTCGATAAGTTCTACGAGTTCTTACCCAACCGGGCCTCCAACTCCCCAACCCGGACAGTCAACGTGGCGATCACCCGATCCCGCTCGACCAGAGCGGCGTCACGCTCAGCGAGCATCACCAATAGCCGCTCTACACTCGGAGCATCGGGAACCGACGAATCGTTCACGTGAACAGGCCAACGGGGGAAGACGCAATCTCACGGACACAAAAAGCATCCCCACGATCCACGCAATACTCAACCAGGCGCGCCAAAGACCTGAACAGTTACGATGAGAGTCGAATTTCGTTGTTGCTTACATTGTGCTTTGAGATCTACCCCTGAGTATCGACGTCTTCGTACGCAGTTGGCGCGCGGCCACGCGCATCTCGGTGCGTTGTGCTGCGGAGCGCAGCTGGTACCGGAGCGTAGCGACGACGATGCCGATACCGACGAACGCTCCGGTTGACACGAGCGCGGTCCGGGCGCCGAACTCCTCGGCGATCCACCCCGTGAGCGGGGCAGCTAGCGGGATGCTTCCGAGGAAAACCATGAGGTAGAGTGCCGCCACACGTCCCCGCATGTTGGGCGCGGAGGTCAGTTGGATCATCGCGTTTGCCGTCGTCGCCGCCGTCATGACGCACAGTCCCACGAATGGGAGCAGAACGGCGTAGCTCAGATAGGTGGGCATGAGGCCAGACGCGATCTGCAGTCCGGCGAAGCAAAGACCGGCGAGCACTATGAAACGGAGCCGCGGCGTCTGCCGACGTGCGGCCAGGAGGGCGCCGACGAGGGAACCGATCGCCAGGATGGAGCCGAGGACTCCGAACTCTCCCGCCCCCTTGCCGAACTCCTCGGTGGCCATCAGGGCGCTGGTGATCTGGAAGTTCAACCCGAAGCCGCCGAGGAAGAACATGCACCAGAAGATCAGGACGAGATCGGGCCTCGAGTGCACGTAGTGCAGGCCTTCGCGAATCGCTCCGCGTCCAGCGGCCAGAAGTGGTGTCGGTCGCAAGCGTGCCGAGTTGATCATCTGCAACGCCACGTACGCGGCCGCATAGCTGCCGGCGTTGATCAGGATGACCCAACCGGTGCCGGCGACGCCGGCACCGAATGTCGCAATGAGCAAGCCTGCCACACCCGGGCCGACGAGTCGGCCGGAGTTGAACGACGCCGAGTTGAGCGCAACAGCATTGCTGAGCTCGTCCCGGCCGACCAGCTCGGCGACGAAGGACTGCCGCGCAGGCGCTTCGAGGGCCCGACCGATTCCGAAGACGAAGGCGATCACATACACGTGCCAGGTCTGCACGGCGCCCGTGACGGCAAGGCCACCTAAGACGGCGGCGGGTACAGCCATCATCACCTGCATGATTCGCAGGATGGTGCGTTTCGGGAAGCGATCGGCCAGGACACCACCGGCGGGCGAAAGGAGGAGGGTGGGCAACAACTGCAAGGCTAGGGTGATGCCGAGAGCCGTGCCGCTGTCGGTGAGCACCAGCACGAGCCATGCCTGTGCCGTGTTCTGCATCCAGGTACCGATGTTGGAAATCAGCGAACCGACCGCGTAGACGCGGTAATTGCGCACGCGAAGCGAGCTGAAAGTATGGCTCACGACATAGCCAACTTGTCGAGCAGCGCAGTGGCATCGCGTAACAATTTGCGTTCGGAGGTCTCAAGTTCGCTCCAGCGCCGAGCGAGCCACTGATCGCGCCGGGCGCGCTCAGCCGCGAGGACGTCTTCGCCCTTGTCGGAGATCGTGATGAGAACCTGGCGTCCGTCGTCAGGATGCTTGTCCCGGTTCACGAGCCCGGCAGCTACGAGACAGTTGACTGTGCGGGTCATAGAAGGTGGTTGAACCCGCTCGTGCGCGGCGATGGCGCTCGGCGTCAGAGGGCCCTTCGTAAGGATGGTGCCGAGCGCGGACAACTGTGTGGCTGAGAGGTCGGAATGGCGTTCCTGGCGAAGTCGTCGAGAGAGACGCGCAACCGATTGAGCAAACTCCTGAGAGTCCGTGGGCATATAGTTAGCCTACCTAATTACCCTAGGTAATTACAAGCCAGCTACTAGATCCAAACTTTTCCACATCCCTACATCGCCGGGAGTCGGGCATGGTTGTCCACGAACCGGTTGGAGTGTTTGACAACCCGTGAGTTCAGTTGGGAGCTCGACGAGTGACCGGTCCAAGTGTGGACGTTTCAGGCCCGAGAAGGCAGAATGGGACAAGACCGCGCGGGACCATTTTTTGTTCACACCCTAAATGCTTCCGCGCGGTCGACCCAATTCCCGGTAACGCCACACCCCCAATTGCGCACCAAGTCGTAAGTCAAATTAAGGAACAAATGGCGTAATGCCAATGAGTAAGAAAAGCAGTGCCAAATAGGTAATTGAGCCGTGGAAAACTTTCATCGATGGTTTCTGTAATTCTTGGTAGTCCGCATTTCCACGGTGGGAGCGTTTCACAA
>JBDNHE010000152.1:0-7704 GCA_041688945.1 Gemmatimonadota bacterium
CGTTCATGATTCGGCCGCTGGTGGGGGCTCGGCCTGGCACGAAGGTGTATGTGGCGCTTCTGGACGAGGGGGAGGTGGGGGGGAGGGGTAGGGCAGGCGCGGATGCCGCGGCTGTGGGGGCGGGGTGCTACAAAAAGGGGATTGGAGCGTCCTGCCTCCCAACGGTTTAGCAGGTTCTTGACTGGGTGCAATCGTCTCAAATCACCGGGGCGCCCGATCGTCGAAGGCTTTCAGAATGTGGATGGGGTGTGACAGACAGGGAAGGCGCGCGTAGGATTGGGTTGCGGGCGAACCGTCCGGTAGAGGTGCCGTGGGGTGCGGGTTCAGACATCCGTGTGACTTGGCTGCAATGACGATCCGCTGGTCGGATTGGGATGAGCCTCTGTGTAGGTTCCCGATTCCGAGCTGCGGCGGTGTTTTCTACCCTGGAAGAGGAGGACGAAGTGATCGAAGAGGTCCGAATCCGCGGGTATCGGATCTATCGCGAGTTCAGTTTCCATCCCAATGATCAATTCAACGTCGTGGTCGGAGCTAACGAGAGCGGAAAGTCGACACTCCTCGAGGCCATCAGCCTCGCGCTGACTGGGCGCGTCAACGGTCGTTCGGCATCAGAGGAACTCAACCCGCACTGGTTCAATGCTGAACTCGTAGCCGAATTCGTTACGGGCCGAAGGGATGGCGAGGACGCAGCGTTTCCCACCATTGAAATCGAGGTCTTTCTTCGGGATCGTGACGATCTCCAGAATCTCGCCGGTGCGAACAACTCCCGCGTGCCAACCTCCGCCTGCCCGGGGGTCGTTCTGCGCGTGGAGCCCAATCCCGAGTACCATGATGTGCTGGAGCAATGGGCGGCGGACCCGACTGTGTTGCTGCCGGTCGAGTACTACCGAGTCGAGTGGCGTTCGTTTGCCGACCACTCGCTAACGCAAAGACCGCGCGGACTTGTCATGGCGGTGATCGACTCGACAACCCTCCGCTCTACGAGCGGCGTCGACTATCACCTCCGCCAGATTCTGAACGCTCAACTCACCGACGATGAGAAAGCGCGGGTCTCCCTCGCCTATCGGGAAGTGAAAGCACGGATGTCGGCAGAGGCCCTGGGACCGGTGAATGACCGCATCGAAGAAGAGCACCGCGTTCTGCACGACAAACCCATCTCACTAGCCATGGATCAGACGCCCCGCACATCGTGGGAGGGGGCAGTGGTTCCGCACGTCGGTGACATTCCATTCTCGATGGTGGGTCAAGGCCAACAGGCGGCGATCAAGCTTTCCATGGCGATGAGCCGGCATGCTGAGACTGCCACTTTCGTGATGATCGAGGAGCCGGAGAATCACCTGAGCTTCACGAGTCTCGCTGCCCTTGTGGGGCGGATCCGAGATCTAGCTGGTGATGGCCAGCAGCTGTTTATCACGACCCACAGCTCCTTCGTGCTGAACCGACTCGGACTGGATGCGCTACACCTCTTGTCTGAGGGAGGCGTTGCGAACTTCCGAGAGCTCTCGAAGGAGACCGTGCGGTACTTTCAGAAGTTGCCAGGGCATGACACGCTCCGGATGGTCCTCGCGGATAGGGTGGTTCTCGTTGAGGGTCCCTCCGACGAGATCGTCTTCGAGCGAGTGTTTGTAGACCGCTTCGGTCGGCGACCAATTGAAGCCGGTATCGACGTTCTTAGCGTGATGGGAGTCTCCTTCCGTCGATGCCTTGAACTGTGCCACGCCCTCGGGAAGCGGGTCGCGGTCGTCCGTGACAACGACGGAACCGATCCTACGGAGATCCGCGCCGAACTGGAGGAGTGGCTCAGCGAAGATCGCGACTTATTCGTGGGTGAACCTGAACGAGGTCACACTCTTGAGCCTCAGATCATCCATGCGAACGGAGAAAAGCGCATGCAACACCTTCTCGGCGTTGAGGGGGAAGATCTGGGGAAGTGGATGAGCAGAAACAAGACCGAAGGGGCGCTTCGAATCGCGTTGAGCGAGGAGCAGTTCGAATCACCGCCCTACATCAGTGAGGCAGCCGACTTCATCCATGGCTAATCGACTGGTCCTTGCAGTGGCAGGATCGGGCAAGACTCGGTTTCTCGTTGACCACTGCGCGGGGGCTTCTGCGGGTACCTCGATCGCGGTGGTGACCTACACTCATGCCAATCAGGTCGAACTTCGAGGTCGGCTAAGGACAGCTGGAGTTGGGCCGAACATCTCGGTGCATGGATGGTACTCGTTCCTTCTTCAACACTTTGTCCGCCCTTTCCTGCCGTTCAAGTTCCCGGGCGAGAGGGTTCGTGGGTTTGTCCTTGAGTCGCCGAACCGATTCGCTAGGGGAAGAGATCGGTTCCTGACCGCCGGAGGGGCAGCGTATGCGTATGAGCTGGGACGCCTTGCATTCGAGCTCATCGAAGCAAGCGACGGGGCCCTCCTGAGACGGCTGACGTGCTGCTGCAACGAGGTACTGATCGATGAGGTGCAGGATCTGGCGGCCCACGACTGGGGCGTGATTGATACGCTGCTCGCTGCGGACTTAGAGGTGTTAATGGTCGGGGACCTGCGACAGGCGGTCCTCTCCACGAATCCGCGATCTGCAAAGAACAAGTCGATCGCCTACTCCGACGTGATCAAGTGGTTCAAGGATCGGGAGTCGAAGGGTGCCTTGGGAATTGAGGAGATGTCTGAATGCTGGCGGTGTCGACCTGAAATTACTCGGTTCTCGGACACCATCTTCGACAACCTCGACTACCCAAAGACGACGTCGCGAAACACGACCGAGTCTGAGCACGATGGCGTCTTCATTGTCCGCCCTGCGCACGTTGACGAGTACGTTCGGCGCTTCAACCCTAGGTGTCTGCGCCATAGCAAAGCTTCCGCGAAGAAGTATGACCATGACTTCCTCAACTTCGGGGAGTCGAAGGGCCTGGCATTCGACCGCGTCTTGATCTTCGCGACCGAGCCGATCAAGAAGTTCGTTCGCGAGGGTGTGGCCTTGTCGCCCCGATCATCAGCGGCTCTGTACGTCGCCGTCACACGAGCCCGCCAAAGCGTGGGCATCGTGATGAACGACCCTGGCGATGCCGATCTTCCGGTCTGGGATCCCGAGCTTGAGCACTGACGGAGTCGATCCGGCGCCCGGGCGGATACTACGGGGAAGGTGCGACCTGGGGCGAGGAACACACTTGCCTCCGGACCACGCTCAGCTCAACCTGATACGGCTAAACACCAGTCGTCCCAGCGGAGGTAGTCAGAGCGTGACGCGCATCTACATGGACAAGGACATCGACTTCCTTGAGGACTTGGTCGCGAACGACAAGAAGCATGCTCAGGTCCTCGGAGATGTCCGAGATGAGCTCACGTACCGAACCTCGGACCGCGCGAAGCGACTTCGAAGGGACGTCGAGGGCCTTCTCGCGGGTGAGCTTCCGGCGCCGGGAACACCTCCTCGACCAGCTCGCCCCGAGGATCAGACGGACCTGCTTGACGGCTAAGCGGGGCTTCAGGCGCCGGGAAGGGCTGCAACCAGCCCGCGCTCAATGAGCGCCTGAAAGTGACGAATCACGCTCAGGCCGAGGGCCCGATCCCGCACCAGTAATCCCAACTCGATATTCCGGTCGAGGGCTGACTCGGTGAAGTTTGCCGAGGTGATGAGCACCCGTTCGATATCCGACACCATGGCCTTCGCGTGGAGCACGGCGGGCTCGCCTTCGAGATCGAGTGCCCTGGGGTCGTAGAAGACACGGGGTCGCCGGTCGCCCGGCCAGCCTAGCTTCCAGAGGCGATCCGCAAAGGCACGCACCAGCTGCGCGGCGGGCGTTTCGTCGCCCCATTTCCGTTGGATGTTGATTAGCAACGTGACCTCGAGCTTGGGACGTTCGTCCATCCGACGAGCAAGGGTGGCGAAGGCCTCCCTACCGTCGAAGTACGTATAGGTGCTGATCCAGAGCGATTCCTCGGCTTTCCCAAGGAGCTCCTCGAATACGGCGCGGGTGTCTCGGGCATGGAGGCCATCGATCTCCTCACCCGACCACACGAGATCAGGCTTGGGCCACCTTGAAACGGCCTCGCTCAGTGTCTCGATCCAGGCAGCGGTGGCGCGGCCGGTGATGCCCATGCCCTCCAACTCACGCAGGTCAAAGAGGATTCCTTCCGCATCCACGCCTGGGCCCAGCTCCGCCTCAATCGCGATCTTCGACGCGCTCTCAAGGGCGCCGGCGTCGAGCGCGGACTGAAGCCGCGAGCGCAGGCTGGGGGGTAAGGCGAGGATCGCGTGCTTCATCCGAAGTCGCCGAAGAATGCTGCGTCGCGCCTCCCGAGCACAGGCACGACAAGCGCGCGATCGAGATACTCGTTCCGCATCTCGCAGCAGGTCTCGGAAAGAAGACTGCACCCGTGACACGCGGCGCCGTGCAGCCACCGCTGCTCGAGTGACGCGTCCGGATCGTGGTACGAACAAATCGGATCGTTCGAGCAAAGCGCGCCCATGCGGAGGGCCTGTACCAAGTGCTGTTCAATGTGGCGGGCCTGCTGTACGAGGCCGCCCAGCGTCCCCTCGGAGTCGGGACTCGCCGTGTAGAGCAGTAATCCAAACCTGCCCCCGGCCAGGTCGGCGTAGACCCGCTCACGGATGGAACTTGTCGGGTATCCGCAGGTGAGTGAGAGCGATTGAATGATGAGGTGAGACAGTGTGTGGAGCAGAATGTAGGGCCCCTGCGGGAAGTCCCGGGTCGTGTTTCGATCCTGCTCCCAGGCTTGATGCCCAGACAACAGACCCTTCAGGCGGTCCTGAACTCCCGACCGCGCTATCCACTTCCGGATTGCTTCAGGGCGGATCTCAATGAAGATACCCTCACCGCGATTCTCGACCGCGGGGAACCAGGTGGGGTCGATGGCCAGGGCCGCGCGCTCAACGTCGGTTTCGTATTCCCCGAGGATATTCGGGGTCTTTGCTTCGAAGCGGGTGAAGCCGACCAAGGCGAGCACTTCGCGAAGGCGGTGCAACTGGTACACAGCCGCAATCGGGTCGGACACAGATGAGCTGCGCCAGGCGGCGTCGGGCAATCGTCTGCAGTGGAAGTTGGGATCGACGGGCTGGTCGTCGCCGTAGCCATCGTCGGAGGCGAGAATCGCGTCCAGTTCGACGAGCTTCACGGGTCGCTCGTCGTCCCCACCCTTTCGGTGGGCCTCGATCGCTGCCAGCACCTCATCATCATCGAACGGAGAGAGGGCACTCGCGATCTGCGGGCGCTTCTTCTCGTGTCGGAGGCCATCCGGGTCATCCACAATCGAAAGGAAGTCCCAGAGTTCGGCGACCACCTTCGTTACTGCCGACCCCCGGTTAGGCAGGGACAGCACGCTCACAGGCTGCGCGAAGTAGGCATTCGAGGCAGTGCGGGTGAGCAGCCGCGCGGGGAGATCACACTCCTCCCGTTGAGCGTCTCCGCCAAGCCAAGGCCGATCCCCGAAGCACTTCCCGAGCGCCCGCTTCTCAATATCGAGTGCGTCCGACAGCGTGCGGCTCTTCCCGCATTCACAACGCACCCGAATCTCTCCCAGATCTCCATCCCCCCGCTCCACGAACCAGAGGGGCCGGTTGCAATTGTCATCTGAACCATGCACGAACCACTGCCAGGGGACGTCCGCGATGTGTCCACTCGGACACGCCTTTACGAAGCGGATCGGGACAACGCGCTGGTTGTCGAACTTTAGGTCCGAGTCCAGGCGCTTTCGGTGCAGCAGGCGTCGCTCCCGCACGCGGGAGCTCCCGGATCCCTGATCGACGGGCTGAGAGAGATACCACTCGGGGAATCGGCGAGCGCTGATGCTGGCACCCTTCATCCATGGAAGGTCCGGCGCGGGAGGAGGCGCATGGAGTGCTGGCCGCGTCCGCAGGCCCGCGATCAGCTGCAGCTTCCGCTCGAGTCGAGGTTCGATGATCCGCGGGAGCTTCGAAGGGCTCCCCCATCCGTCCAGCCCCGAAACGATCGCGGAGTCATACGGTAGGTCGAGCAGCGAACCTGGCCCGTAGGAGGTAATGATCTGGCTGCCGCGAAGCTGCCCGGACATTCTGCGACCCATCTTAGTTCGCCCCCTCAGGCTGATCGTAGGGATCCCAGATCGAGACGTTCACCTGCGGCTCAACTCCCCGCAGGGACCTGTTCGCTCGGAACTTCCGATGGTGGTCGCTGGGAAACGTGTCCTCCAGCATGTCCTGAAGTAGCGGCTTCCCGTCGCCGCCACCCTCATACTTCTGGTATCGGACTGACCCGCCTACACTCGTTTGCTCGCGCACCACGTAGAGCCAGGAATCCAGTAGGTCGGAGACGCGCGCACGTACACTCCGCAGCCGCTCCGCCAGTTCGTCACCCTGGAACCCCTGGCTCCGGACCCGCGACTCAAAGATGTCGATCAGGCGCTGTTCAAGATCTGGCCGAACGCTGTCTAGCTTCATTGGGCCACCTGGGGGCGCGAGCACCGCCTCGGAGTGACGCGCGAGACCGACCAGAGCGCCTGCGAGCCCGCGGTCGAGAGCCCGGGCGCTGAAGGGAGTCACGCTTGGTACCTCGACGGAGCGATAGAACGTCTCGTGATAGTGCCGGAAGCGCTCGTAGTGCGATCGATCCCGCGGCTTGTGCACGTTCAGAAGCGTTAGTACGAGCCCGGGCCGATTCTTGTCACGCCCGACGCGGCTTGTGGCCTGGATGTACTCCGAATTCGTCTTGGGCTGCCCGGTCACGAGCATCAATCCGAGCCTCTGAATATCGAGACCGACCGAGATCATGTTCGTCGCGAGCGCGAAGTTGACTCGATCCTTCTCGTCGAAGGTGGCTTCGAGCCGTGCCCGTGCCTCGGCAACCTTGTCCGTGCTGACGCGGGAGGTCAGCTCAACCACCTGGCTCAGAGCCCTGCGGTTCTGAAGTAGCCCGGTGGTTTCGTTCAGTCGCCTGCGCTCGATCCCCACGGACTGGAGCGCGCTTTGGACCTGTTCCTCAATGATGCGACGCGCACCGCCCAGTTCCCGGAGGCTGTTGAAGTAGTTGAGTGCGGTCATGTAGGGGTCCGCCGCATTGCCGGGCCCTGCGTTGTGCCCACCGAGGTCCCGATACGCCAGCTCAGCGGCGCCCATGACCGCGAGCATTGTGCGGCGCATCACGACCTTTGGATTGCGGCCCTTGGCGGCGATCCCAAGATAGAGTCGGCCCGGGACTTCGTCGGTTGGGCGAACGTTCGCGAAGAACGAATCGCGGCGGTCCGGTCCCGAGGGCGGAAACACCTCTGTCCGCGGTCGGCCAAAGAGCGCCTGAACCTGATCACGCGCGCGCCGCACAGTCGCGGTGGAGGCGACGATCTTCGGTCCGACCGTGCGTCCGTCGATATCCCGGAGCACGAGCGCCTCGATCGCGGTCTCGTATAGGCCCATCATGGTTCCGAGCGGACCGGAGATGAGGTGGAGCTCGTCCTGAATAACCAGGTCCGGCGGGGGCAGGGGAGTCTCAAGCTGTCGGCCACCCGGACTAGCTGGTCCGTAGAACCCCTTCCCGTCGAATCGATCAGCGCCCCCTAGTAGAGCACCCGAAGCCCCCTCCCAGGGGAGCGATGCGAACTTGTCCACGGTCGCGATGATGAACGCGGGCAGCCGGCGATAGAGCGGCTCGTCCACGGCGATGATCGGAAGCGCGTTATCCCCAGAGAAATCACACTCGAAGTTTACGCAGAC
>JBDNHE010000153.1:0-5136 GCA_041688945.1 Gemmatimonadota bacterium
CCGCGGCTCGGGCGTGCCCGCCTCGCGGCAGGCGGCGAAGATCCGACGGATGCCGCGGCCCCAGGCCTCGATGTCACCGGACTGGAAGAAGGTGTTGGCGATGTCGGGATTGTAGGGCTGTGAAGGGTGGCGCCCCAGCAGCTTCTCCAACGACCAGCCCTCGGGCAGCTCGCCGGGGTTCCAGATCAGGAGACGATCCGCGTAGACCCGAATCTGGATCGGTGCCGCGACCGAGTAGTCGCGGTGGATGACGGCGTTCAACAGCGCTTCACGCAGGGCACTCTCCGGCATCGGGTAACTTTCGATGCGCTGGATCCCTTCGTAGCTGATCCCGGCCTTCAGGTACTTCGTGAGAAGAAGGTCCAGGGCCCTGCCCGGCTGTGAGAACACGGCGCCGGTGACCTCGTCGTGATACCGGAGGTCCGACTCGCTGGCGAAGTAGCCGATCTTGACCGAGGCGCCCGTGACGAACCGCTCCGGATCCGGGTGGAAAAGGAGCACTGCGGCCCGCTTCACGTATCCCGCCTCGGTCAGCCGGAGCTGCTCGAGCAGCCCCGCATCGTCCTCGGCCAGCGCCTCCGCCGTCAGGCGCTTGCTGCGCGCGGCGCGTTCGCGGAAGCGGGCCAGCACGCTGGCATCGAGGTCCCCGACGGCCACGCCGGGAACCGGCACCGCGTCCCAGCGCCGGCCCGTCTTCCCAAGGAGAAAGCGGTCCAGCGCCGCGCCCTTGAGCACCTGCTTGGTGCTTCCGCTGCGGTAGTGGTACTCGCCCCGATAGCTGATGGGCACCGGGTAGGGCTCGACCGCGATCCGCAGGTACCGCTTGCCATCCTCCTCGAGCAGGTCGATGTCCGCGACGACCCCCAGGAGGTCGCGCACCTTGTTGGGCAGCTCCTCCATCAGGCGCTCCGCATCGTCGAGACCGACCACCCGGCCGTCGTCGTTGCGGCCAATCTCCAGCACACCACCCTGCGCGTTCGCGAAGCCACAGATCCACTTGAGGTACTCGTCTCGCCAGGACGATTTCCATTCGGTGTGCTGGTCCTCGGTCACCTTCCGGCCTCCACACGGGCATCCTGGAGCTTCTTCAGGGTCACGCCGCGCTCATCCTTCCAGGCCCGACGGCCGTTCGCGCTCCCACCGACCAAGACACCCGCTGCCGTGGAGGGTGACGAGAAGCGAAAGTCCTGGGTGAAGACCAGGCTCACGCCCTCGACGGCGAGCACCCCACGCTCCTGCAACTGGGTGCGCAGGTCCCGCAGATAGTCGTGGATCGAATCCACTTCACGGGTACGGGCTCTCGAGCCCTCGAGAACCACGAAGCCGTCTCCGACTTCCCGGCCCCTGGCCTCCGCGCCGCGCTCTCGCAGGTATAGTTCGGGGGTTCCGCCGCCCTGACCCGGAACGGGCGAAAGTGCCTGACTCGTGGCCGCCTCGAAGGCATCGATCCCCAGCAGGGGAAAGATCACCAGCATCTCTGCCAGGAACCATTCCGCGTCGGCCCTGTCCGGCTCCGACAGCGGCGGAGAAGCCGGCTGGGTGCCGTTCTCCATCTCCCATTGGTTCGCCTCCCGTGCAAGCCCGACGAGACGCGCTTCCAGATAGCGCACATGTGCCTTGTTCAAGCCCTCGTTCGTGCTCGTGAAAGCCACGAGACGCGTCCAGAAATCCTTGCTGGCCGCATGATGCTTGAGCCGGTCACGGAGCACATCGGCCTCGCCGATGTACACCCGGGCGGCACCGTCCTCACTCTGGCCCGTGAGGACGTAAACCCCGGGCTGACCCAGCTCGTCCCGGGAGAGGGCGCGGTCGAGCTGCGATCGGCTGGCAACCACCGCCCGCCCGGTCCAGTTGGATTTCTCGACAATGCGAAGCCCCTCGGGCACGCCATCGGCCAGGAAGATGCGGATGGAGGTCGGACGCGGAGACGGGGTGTTCATCCCGCCACCTCCGGCTCGACCAGCCGCACGCGACCAGTGAGCAGCTGCTGCATCATGCCCTGTTTGATGGCCCGGGTCTTGTCGCGGCGGCGCTCCAACGCGGCGACCTCGGCGTCCATGTCGGCGAGGACGGTGGCGATGGCGGTTCGTTCATCGAGCAATGGGACGCGAAGCATCAACTTCGAGAAGGCAGCTTTCGAGATGATGCTTGTTGCCGTCACGCCCGCATTCGCCAAGAGATACTGCTTGCTCGCCTCAAAGAGGTAGTAGAGGAATACTGCATCGCTGGTCTCGTTGGGTACCACCGCGTTGATTTGCTGATTGCAGGCGCCGGAGGTTTTTAGAATCGCGTTCTTCCCGATGCTTGCGATGCAGGTGACAAGTACGGTGTTTGGCGGCAATTCTCGGACTGCATCCAGGCCAGCCTGGGTCAACCACCGTTCAGAAGAGAACATGTCTCTGCCCCCTGATATGTCCGTCGGCGTCACCCATGGGTATGTGTCGCCCCAGTACTCGGAGACGTCGGTTCGGGGTGTGCCGCCCGTGACGACGTCCCCAAGTTCAAGAACCCGCTTCACCTCCCACTCCCCACTGAATCCAGGGAGGCGGGTCCTGCCGGTGAGGAGTTGCTGCATGGCGGCCTGCTTGATGGCCCGCTTCTTGGCGATCAGTGCTTCCAACGCCCCGAGCAACTCATCCACATCCGACAACGCCTTGGCGATGGCGCGTTGTTCGGGCACACTCGGCAGTGGGAAGGCGAGGGGCTTAATATGTTTGTTGTTGATCTGCGGAATAGATGTGGTATCAGCGAATCTCCAGAGTCCGATTTGGGTGAGCGCGTAATACAGGTACTCGCACTCGAGCCCAGCCTGCGGCGTTAGAGCCATGAGGTTCGTGTCCATGAATGACGCCTGTCTCAGAATCCGAACCTTGTTCAAGGCGATCGCAGCCCCCCTTTTGGCAAACACCACGCTTTCCCCGGAAACCGTAGGTCCTAGCTCGAACAGGTAGGGAGTGTCTCCGGAACCGAGGTACTTCTCGGCATTACCGAGCTGCTCAACCTTGAAGTAGGGAGTTCCATTGGCAGAGAAGCGGAAGAGGGAAGGACTCGCTCCGCTCGTTATTGATACGAAGCTACCAAGCAGCCACATGCCCCAGTCCTCGGGAATCACCCCCACCTCAGTCCGCTTGTAGCCCGGCGGAGCCGCCGCGGAATCATCCACGGTTATCCTCGGTGTGCGCTGTGTTGTTGCCGCGCTCATCCCCACCCCATCCCCATCCGCTCGAGGTGCGCTTCCACCTTGGCGCTAAACGCCGCCATTTCCTGCTCCAGCGCTGGCAGCGGCTTCGCATAGCGCCCCTCCAGCTCCTCTACCCGCCCGGCCAGCCGTTGCGTCACTCGCTCCACCTCACCCTCGATGGCGGCCCGGATTCGCGTGAACCACTTGTACTGGACCACCAGTGACTTGATTTCGTCCTCGGTGAGCTTGAGGTAGCGGTCCCGCACGGCCTGGTGAAGCGCCAGAAGCGCCTCTTTATGCGCCTGCTTGATCCCGGACTGCTCGTCCGTGAGCCGAAGGTAGTCGTAGAGGACGTCCAGTTCCTCGAACAGCCCGTCCTCGTCCTCGACCCCCTTCTTCCATTCTTTGGATCCGAACGTGGTCTTGCCGATGCCATCCGCCTGTTCGTGCTCAGGCCTCCCCTCGGGGAAGGTCCGCAGGAGGAGGTCCCTGATCTCCACGGCGCGGTCCTGCACGCTGCCCTTGGTAACGCCACGTGCGCCCTCCAGCCCGTCCAAGGCACCTCCGTCGCTCCCGTGCTCTTCCTCGAACTCGTCCTTCCGCCGGCTGAGCTCGGCCAGACTGGCCTCGAGGCGGTCGATGTCGTCCTGTTGCCCTGGAAAGAAGTGTGCGATGACGAGCGGGGCGGGCACGAGCTCTCCCACGTACTTCGTGGTCTTCCGGCCCTTTCGGATGGAGAACTCCGGGGTCTCCTTGTCGTACGCCTCCCGAAGGCTCCGTCCCGCGCTCCATCCCTCGGCCACGATCAGGTAGACATCGTCCTGCATCACCTCCCCCCAGAACTCCATGAGGCGCTGGTAGATGTCGTAGGCATCCACGAGTGGAAGCGCCTCGTAGCGCGCAAGCAGGTCTTCCGAGAGGGACCGGATCACCTGCCGGGGCAGCGCGTCGGCATCAAGGTTCCGGAGAAGCGGCTCGTGGGCCGATCTCCATTCGTCCAGGATCGTCTTCGCTCGCCCCGCGAACGCCCGGAACTCCTCGTGCTCCAGGATGGCGGCTTTCACAGCCGTTCCCTCCAGCTGCGGGTCGCTGTAGCCTGCTCGCCCGTTCGCCCGGAAGAGGGTGCTACGGAGCGTGGGGAAAATCTCCCAGAAGGTTTCGAGGGCGTCGATGTCCCGGTTGGGGATACCCCCATTCAGGTGCGCGCCGAGGTCGTGGAGATCCTCGGGCTGACTGGAATCGACGTAGCGCGGCAGGTTCAGGTTGAAGTCGTTGGATTCGTTCGCGATCTCGTCCAGCGAGACCCTGCGCGAGTACCGGGGGAGGTCCGTCTGGAGGTTGAAGACGTCCACGATCTTGTGGAGGTCCTGGGCCCGGAGCCGGTTCTTGTTGCCGTCCTTCACGAACCCCCGGCTCGCATCGATCATGAAGATGCCTTCGCGGGTCGCGGCCCCCTCTTTGTCGATCACCAGGATGCAGGCAGGGATGCCGGTGCCGTAGAAGAGGTTCGCGGGCAGCCCGATGATCCCCTTGATGAGGCCACGCCGCACGAGATTCCGGCGGATGTCGGCTTCCCGGTTGCCTCGGAAGAGGACGCCGTGGGGCAGGATGATGGCCCCCTTGCCAGTGCTCTTGAGCGAGGTGACCAGGTGCAGGAGGAAGGCGTAGTCGCCGTTCTTGGCCGGCGGGATCCCATTCTCGAACCGCTTGAACTCGTCATTCGCTGGATCCAGGCCGTTGGACCAAGACTTCACCGAGAAGGGCGGGTTCGCTACCGCGAAGTCGAAGGTCTTGAGGCTGTCGTCCTGTTTCTTGAACCTAAATTGAGCGATTGGGGTGGGCGAGCAACAAAAACGCACCGGGGGTCGAGGGCATGGCAGCGGTGAGGGTCGAAGCGGGTTGACGGGCCGGTATTCGGGCTGTTCTGGGGCGACGGTGAGCACCCTTGGGGCCCA
>JBDNHE010000154.1:0-20540 GCA_041688945.1 Gemmatimonadota bacterium
ATTCGTGCGTCGCTGCATCAGCTCCAGCTTCGTTGCTCCTTCTCGCCATAGCGCTGCTATGACTCGGCGTCGCGCCTACCTGGAGCCGCCCAGCGACACCCTCGGTACGGACACGGGACTTGTGCCACACCACACAGAGCGTCGAGGCGCAGGATAATGCGAGGCGCCACGACGAGGGATAGCAGCGCTATCCCGACTCGGGGCAACGACTTTTGAAACACCCACTAGCGATACCGGTTGATCAGTGTTTCACGTGAAACACTGATCGGACTCCGCGCCGGACCATCTCCCAGGACCCTTCGAGAATCTGGGGCTCCCTCATCGCCTGAAGAGCACAGGTGGCGAACCCCGAGGCAATCGGCCCATCTTCAACTATGGTGACGCGATCCAGCCGGAGCCGGCACTCGGGCGTCACGATCCAAACCTCTGCATCTGCAGCTGCATCAGAGCCGGTCGACTCAATCGAGATCGGTCCGTCAAAGCTGAGCTCCCGCGCCCGCCCCTCCTGACTGCACACACGCCGTAAGTCGATGCGGCCACGGTCGACACCTGTCTGTGAGGGCCCTTCGGCAATAACAATCATCCCGCCAATTGAGCAGGTGTCCGATGGCGTTCGGATGTTGGTGACGCTGATCTGGAGATCCCAGGTGCCGGACAGGGAATCAACTGGAGCACTCAACTCTCTCCGAGATTGACGCTCTGTGGACAGACTAGAACCGTTATTCGCTTTTACCGCGCCCGGCGATGCCCCCACCGTGGATCCCATCGAACCACCTGGAAGCGCAAAAACCAAAAACACCGACACGAGCCCGTACAAACCCCGAACGCATGACGTCCTCATTTCGTTTCTGCGGGCCGATCGGGGTCGGCTAGAGACGACCCTCGGCGCACCTCCATCATCACACTCTGGAGATCTGAGGGTGAAATCCCGGGAATACGGCCTGCCTGCGCGATCGAAGCAGGTCGTATGCGGCTCAGCTTCTCCCGAGCTTCGGCCGAAACCGTGCGGAACTCGGCGTAAGGCAGGTTCTCTGGAAGCGAAAACTCCGCTTGCGACCGAAGCACTTCGGCGCGCCGGCGCTCCTTGACGACATACCCCTCGTACTTCACCTCCACCTGAACCGCCGCGATCACTTCCTCCGGAAACTCCGGCGCACTTCCATCGGCGCGCATTAGATCGCTGGCAAAAACCCTCGGGCGTCGAAGGAGCTCGATCGCGCGGACCGACTCACGGATCGGATCGCCGTCCGCCGTCTCAAGAACCGGGTTGATCGACCCCGGCGAGATGTTGGTCTCGACAAACCAGGCGTGAGCCCGCGCCTCCGACTCGAGTCGCTCCTGGAGCGCATCGCGCTGGGCTTCAGTCAAAAGCCCAAGCTCACGGGCAATCGGTCCGAGGCGGGCGGCGGCATTGTCTTGCCGAAGCAGGAGCCGGAACTCGGCTCGCGAAGTAAAGAGGCGATACGGCTCATCTACACCTTTGGTCACGAGGTCGTCGATGAGGACACCGATGTAGGCCTGATCCCTTTCCAGAACAAAGGCTGCGCGATCCTGGGTCTGAAGTGCGGCATTGATACCCGCCATGATCCCCTGACCCGCCGCTTCTTCATAGCCAGTCGTGCCATTGATCTGGCCCGCAAAGAACAGCCCGCCCACGCCGCGCACCTCGAGCGTGTGCCGGAGTTGATGGGGGGGGAAGTAGTCGTACTCAATTGCGTAGCCGACCTTGGTCAGGCGCACTTCTTCGAGTCCGGGGACGCTGCGCAGGAACTCGACCTGGACATCGGCCGGAAGCGAAGTGGACAGACCGTTCACGTACAACTCGGTGGTATCGAGTCCTTCGGGTTCAAGGAACACCTGATGCCGAGGAGCATCGGGAAACCGCACAATCTTGTCCTCAATCGAGGGACAGTAGCGCGGACCGCGACCCGCGATCTCCCCACCGTAGAGCGCGCTCCGAGACAGGTTCTTCTGAACGATCCGCTGCAGCTCGGCACCGGTCCAGGTAATCCAGCAGGGAAGCTGCGGAAGGACTTCCTGACGAGAGTAGAAGGAGAAGCGGTGGTCCCCCTCCTCCCCATCCTGTTGCTCGATCACCGAATAATCGACCGAGCGTCCATCGATCCTTGGAGGTGTCCCCGTCTTGAACCGGGCTACCTCCAGGCCCCTCCCCTCCAACGCCTCGGCCAACTGGATCGAGGGGGCTTCGCCCTCCCGACCGGCGCCCAGTCCCGCACTCCCGCCAACGTGAATCCGACCACGCAGGAACGTCCCGGCCGTGACCACCACCGTTCCAGCCAGGACTTCGATTCCCGAACGAAGTGCGACCCCGGCCACCCGCTCACCTTCCATCAGTAGTCCCGTGACCAGCCCCTGGAAGAGGTCGAGATGCTCAAGCGCGTCGAGCGCCCGGCGTACCGCAATCGGATACCGAGCTCGATCACACTGAGCCCGCGGTCCCCAGACCGCCGGACCCTTGGACCGGTTGAGCATTCTGAACTGGATCCGAGACGCATCCGTCGCCACACCCATCACCCCACCAAGCGCATCGACCTCGCGGGCTACCACTCCTTTGGCTATGCCACCGATTGCGGGATTACAGCTCATCTGCCCGACCCGCGACAGGTCGGGAGTGACCAAGAGCGTCCTGGCACCAAGCCGGGCCGAGGCAGCCGCAGCCTCCGTGCCCGCGTGCCCGCCTCCTACCACCACCACGTCATAGCGCATCTGCATCAGCCAAGCACCTCGATACCTGCCACAGGAAAGGGACCCTCGGGAACAACCCCTTCAACACTAGCCACACGGGCCATCAACGGCCCCACAGCCAGTGCCTCCTCCATCTTCGCAAGCGCCTGCTGGGAACCCGCCACGCACAGGACTACGCCGCCGTCAGCCTCGTTGCGGACATTGCCGACCAGGCCCAGTCCGACACCCGTCCGAACGCACCACCAACGAAAACCCACACCTTGAACGCGCCCTTTGATCCGCCACGCCTTCTGGATCGGCGCACCAGATTTCAACTCGCTGGGTCCCATATCCAAGGGCATCATTTTCCTACGCAGAACGAACGGAACACAGCGTCCAGCACGTCATCCTCAGTCACAACTCCCAGCAGTTCTTCCAGTGCCGTCTCAGCCGACTTGATGTGCGCACTCGCGATCTCTGCCGGCACCCCATCACCCAGAGCCACCGAAAACATCCGGACCTCCTCAGCAGCCCGCCTGGCCGCCAGGGCCTGTCGCTCACGCGTCAACACCGGAGCGGTCTCAGTCGCACCGACCAGTCCGCGAAACACCAGTGACGGAAGCAGTGCTCGCAGCTCCTCGAGCCCCTCGCCTGAGTATGCCGAGACCGCGGCGGTCCCCGCGACCCCCTCAGCGACCACATCTCCAAGATCGGCACCGGATGCCAGATCCGACTTCGTCCGAACCACCACCACCGGCGCTTCCGTACGGTCGGCGAGAACACGAATCACCTCTATGCCAGATCCACCATCTGACGACGAGTCGCTGCACAGGAGAACCAGGTCGGCCGCCCCCAGATATCTCTCGGCGACCTCAATTCCCATCCGTTCGATCTCCTCGTCTGTATCCCTGAGCCCTGCGGTATCGATCAGTCGGAACGGGAAGCCACCGAGCGAGACCTCAACCTCAATCGCATCCCTGGTCGTGCCCGGTTGATCCGTCACGATCGCTCGTTCTTCGCCGGCGAGTGCGTTCAACAGAGACGACTTTCCGGCGTTGGGAGCCCCGGCCAGAACCACCAGAGCCCCCCGGCGCAGGAGAACTCCTTCAGCCGCTGTACCAGCCAGCGCCTCCAGATCCAAAACCAGTGCCTCGGCCCGTTGGCTGACTTCGCTCAGGGGTGTCGGGGCGTCGTCCTCTTCGGGGAAATCAATGTGATGAACCAACAACGCCTCGAGTCCGATCAGGCGCTCGCGAAGGGCATCGATCCGCTTTGACAACCCGCGGTCCAGGTGATGCAGTGCAGTGCGGTGCGCCGCACGACTTCGGCCCTCGATCAGGTCCAGGACAGCTTCGGCCTGCACCAGGTCAAGCTTGCCGTTGAGCCAAGCCCGCCTCGTGAACTCTCCCGGTTCAGCCTGACGGGCACCCGCCGCGATCACGGCATCGAGCACGAGCGCGGGAGCCAGCGCGCCACCATGACCCGAGATCTCGACCACATCCTCGCCAGTGTAGCTGGCCGGACCAGGAAAGCAGGTGACCAAAGCCTGGTCGGCAGGGTGCTTCGTCTGGTGATGGTGAAGATCCCGCAGCGACGCAATCCGTGCCGACGGACGATCGCCGTCACTGATCTGGTCGAGGACCTGAAACGCTCGAGAACCCGAAATGCGGACCATCGCCACTGCGCCCAATCCAGGGGCAGTCGCGAGGGCTGCGATCGTGTCCACCTCGAGAGTCATTGGAGTCCTATTTACGCTTTCCATTTTTTCCACTCGACTTGGCGGACGAAGTCGGGCCGCCAACCTCGGGCTTCGGCTTCACCGGTTTGCTGGCCTTGCTGGCCTTGCTGGCCTTGCTGGCCTTGCCGGCCTTGCCGGCATTCCTCCGCTCGTTCGCAATCATGAGCTGCTGCGGAAGCGTCGCGATGTTGGAGGTCGCGTAGTAGAGGTTCAACCCAGACGGGAACTGCAAGAAGATGAAGCCCATCACCGGCGGCATCACCCACATCATGGTCTTCATCTGCGGGTTGCCTTCCGGCATGGAGCGGAAGGAGATGTACTGAAGCGCAAACATGCTGACGGCCAGAATCACCGGGAGAATGAAGAGCGGATCCTTGGCAGCCAGATCGGGCAGCCAGAGGAACTCAACCCCACGCAACTCGATGGTGTTCTGGAACACGAAGAAGAGCGCAATCAGCACCGGCCATGGCAGAAGCAGCGGCAGACACCCGCCCAGAGGATTGAAGCCGTGTTCCTTGTACAGCTTCATCATCTCCTTCTGCATCTTCTCCGGATTGTCCTTGTACTTCGTCTGGATCTCCTTCACAAACGGCTGCGCGGCCATGTTCTTGATCTGAGACCGCATCGCCTTCTGGTTGAGCGGCCAGAGCAGCAGCCGCATCATGACGCCGAAGGTGATCAGCACCCAGCCGTAGCCAATCGACAACGTCTCGTGCAGGAAGGTCAGGAGCCAGAGGATCCCCGAAACGATCGGACGCAGCACAGGACGGAGCCAACGCCAGCCATAGGGGTTCACCTCTTCGAAGTCGTTCCCCAACGCCTGTAGCTGAGCGTGAACCTGCGGGCCAAGGTACAGCCGGTAGTTCAGCTCACCGCTCGGTCCGAGCGTCTGAGACGCTTCGACTCGGGCGCGGGTGTCTCCATCCAGAGTGTGGACCAGTAGCCCACCCAAATAGGCGTCTTCGTCTTCGGCGCTCGTGCCCGGAAGAATGGCAGTCAGGAAGTAGCGGCTGCGATACCCAGCCCACAGGATTGGCCCCTGCACCAGCTCGGCTTCATCCACTTTGGCGAAGGGCGTGGACTCAACACCCTCGTTCAGATGGTTGTAAACGAAAGCCATCGCCCGGGCTTCCTGGGTGGAATCCGCTTCGTTGAACTCGATCCCGTCGCCCAGCGAAGTGAGCAGGTAGGGCCGGTCCAGACCGGTGATCCGTGTCCGCACATGGATCGTGTAGTCGTCAGGCGCGAAGGTGTAGTCGAGCTCAATCCCAAACGGCCCACCAGGGGTCTGATAGCGGAAGGTCAGCGTCTGCGGCTCGCCACCCTCGGTCAACTGAAGCCCACCCTCGGGGATGACTTCAAAGCCGATTCTTGACAGATCCAGAGTGTCCTTCCCCACAACCAGTCGCTTGCCGAGCGCGGTGGTCCCTGCGGGCACCAGCTGGACGTCACCGTTCGCGCTGCGGAGGGAAGCGTAGGTCGGCAACTCGGCCGAAATCAGTGCGGCACCGTAGTTGTCGAACACGTGGCGGAACAGCGGACCCTCAACCGTGACTTCCTGCCGGGGCGCTGCGCCGGCCGGACCGGCAATCGCGGCGGCAGAATCCTGAGGTTGGCCCACGGCGGCGGCAGGAGTTGGATCAACTGGAAGCACGTCACCGCTGTTCACATCGTCGAATGCCGATGGAGTCCCCGCGGGCGCACCGATCGAGTCGGCGGCGGCCGGGAGCTCAGGCTCCGCAGGCGGGAAGAGGAGATTGGTCCCAACCAGCACGAGGACCATCAATCCAATGGCAGCAATAAAACGTACTTCTGTGTTCATGATCCCCTGTCCGTCGTGTTCTGCTCAGCGTCACCCTCGAGTGACGGCTTGTCGCCTGAACCGGAAAGTGGCACGGGATCCAGGCCCGAACCTCCCCACGGATGGCAGCGGAGAATGCGGCGAAGCCCCATCCACCCGCCCTTGATCGCACCGTGTCTTTCTATCGCCTCGTACGCATATGCCGAGCAGCTCGGTTCAAATCTGCACGAGGGAGAGGTCCATGGTGAAATCGCCACCCGATAGAATCGGATGATCGACATCAGGATCCATCTGAACAGATCCCCTCCATCGCCCGGACAAGCTCCACTCGGAGTCCGTCATAATCGTTCTGATACGCCTCTCGCCTGGCGCGTATCAGGATGTCCAACGTCTGACCTTCGACCCTCAGCATGGGCAGCAACTCGAGCCGGCCAATCTCTTTGAGTCTTCGCTTGACCACATTCCGGTCAACGATGCGGTGCCCGTGTTTCGGAACCACAAACCCGATTCTCGGACGCGCAACGGGGGAAGGCATGAAGAAGACGTCCAGTGAGGCCGTTCTCTTCCGCTTCCCCCGATCCAGGATGGTTCGGATCTCTGAACCGCGGCGAACTTTGTCCGTGGCTGGAAAACCGAACTCGCCCAACCCGCCCGCTTCCGACAACTCAGTCGGGGGGCGTGTCGCGCTCATTCCTGTTACTTGCCGCCAATTTTCACGGTGAGCTGTGCCCGGCCACGACGACGACGAGCGTTCAGGACCTTACGGCCGCTCTTGGTCGCCATGCGCGTCCGGAATCCATGCTTGTTGACCCGCTTGCGATTACGGGGACGATATGTCGGCTTCATGTGAGGCCACCTGCTGATCGTGGAGACAAGGGTAGAGCACGAAAAATTAGCCGTCTTCGTCCCATGCAGTCAACCCCGCAACCCGGCGTGGAAAACCGCTCAGGAGCTAGCAGCCCCGGGGGCACGATTGACTTTTCCACATTGAGCCTCCAACGTACCGCCCCCTCAGTCTTCAGGCATGCGCCTCCAGACCGAAAATCTCTTCTTTTTTCCCGTCCTTCTCGATGGCGTCTGCGGTATGACCTGATGGAATTAAGCGCCTCCGAACTGTGGTCCAGAATTCTGGAAACAGCCCGCCCGGGACTTCCCGAGCAGAGTTTTCAGACCTGGCTTGCCACTTCTGAGGCCGTCGCTTTGACGCTGGAAGAACTCCTGATCATGGCGCCAAGTCCTTTCCATCAGGAGATCTGCGAGGACAAGTACCGGCCGGCGCTCGAAGAGATCGCCCAGCAGTTGCTCGGTCAGTCCATCAACATCGTCTTCAAGGCCGATGCTCCCGACCGGACTTCTTTTCCGCCGATCCAGGTCTCGCGGCCCAGTCAGGAATCGGCGGCTCGGGCCACAGCCGCCGACGCTCCAGTCGATCCCAGGAGCGAGCGCTCACGGCCCGCCCTGAACCATCGCTACACCTTCGATCGGTTTGTGGTCGGGAACAACAACCAGCTCGCCGCCGCCGCCTGTCATGCGGTCGCGGTCAAGCCTGCCAAGATGTACAACCCTCTCTTTCTCTATGGGGGAGTTGGACTTGGCAAGACCCACCTGATGCACGCCATCGGCAATCAGATTCTGGCTGAGGCCCCTGCATCACGCGTGATGTACGTGTCGAGTGAGCGGTTCATGAACGATCTGGTCAACTCAATCCAGACCGGTACCACCGCCGAGTTCCGGCGTCGGTATCGTGAGATGGACCTGCTCTTGGTCGACGACGTGCACTTCCTTGAGGGGAAGGACAGGACTCAGGAAGAGTTCTTCCACACGTTCAACGCGCTCTACGACGCTCAGAAGCAGATCATCCTCACCAGCGATCGTCCCCCCAAGGAGATCCCCGGTCTGGAAGATCGGCTGATCAGTCGGTTCGAGTGGGGACTGGTGGCCGACATCAAGGCGCCCGACTACGAGACCCGCGTCGCCATCCTCCGCAAGAAGGCCGAGGATGACAATCTGACCCTGGACATGGAAGTCATCGACTTCATCGCGCACTCCTGCACGGCTTCGGTACGAGAGCTCGAGGGGGCGGTCATCAAGTTGCTGGCTTACTCCTCGCTGACCCACCAGGAGATTACGGTCGAGTTGGCCAAGACCGCGCTTTCAGGCATGCTCAGGGATGGTTCCGACGGTCCAAAGCTCCCCGCCGATCTGACGCCAATCGCTGTTCGTACACGGGTAGCAGAACGTTTTGGTGTGAAGCCGGAGGGGCTCTCCTCAAAACGCAGGACCAGGGATCTGACGGTCCCGCGTCAGGTAGCCATGTATCTGATCAAGGAATTGCTGGACACGCCGCTGGTTCAGATTGGCGAAGTGTTCGGGGGACGTGATCACTCCACGGTGATCCATTCCATTAGAAAAGTGGAAGACAAGATCGATAAGGATGAGGAGTTCAGGGACGAGGTTTCGAAGCTGCGACATGAGTTGAGTGGACATTCCACAGGTTCCCACAGCTGATTGTGGAGAGCGTGGATATCCGGGGGGTTCTCCACGCCTTTCGCCGGAGCCGCTTTTTGTTCTTCACATCGCTCAAACGTTGTCCACTGCTGTTCCACAACTGCCCAAACCCTGAAAACCCGCCTGGTAACTGGACCAGCAAGCGATTTACGCCCGGCGGCTCCACATTCCCACACCCTCTACTACTACATCCTTTCTTTTATTAAAAAAGACAAAGAGATTAGGCACTGTTGAAACTGATCCCGATCCTCCACGGAGTGGATTCTCGATGAAGTTCAAGATCACCCGCCAGAACCTTCACAATGGGCTTGCCTCGGTCTCGTCGAGCATTCCCAGCAAGACGACCCTTCCGGTCCTTTCGAACATCCTTTTCGAGACCACGGACGACGGCGTCTGGATGAGCGGTACCGATCTGGACGTGTCGGTGCGTGTGAAGATTCCAGCCGAGATTCAGGAGGCAGGTCGCCTCACTGCTCCCGGCAAGAAAATGCAGGAGATCGTTCGCGAACTCCCTGATCAGCCGGTCGAAGTTTCGACCCGTGGTGATCAGATCGAGCTCAGCTGCGGCCGGGCCCGATTCAAATTGAATGGGCTTCCAGCGGACGAATTCCCGACCCTTCCGGCGGTGGACTTTGAGCAGAGCGTGTCGGTTTCAGGTGAGAACCTGCAGGACCTGATTCACCGGACTTCCTTTGCGGTCTCGACTGAAGAGAGCCGGCCTATTCTGAACGGCGTGCTCTGGGAGCTGCGTGACGGATCGATGCGAATGGTCGCCACGAACGGACACCGACTCGCTCGCCGAGGCGTGAACACCGGTCCGGGTGCTCTGGCCAGTACCGACTTCATCGTTCCCCCTGCAGCCCTGCAGCAGGTCCAGCGCCTGCTCAAGGACGCCGAAGAGATTCAGGTGGCTTGGGATCAGGGTGCTGACGGCGCCAAGAAGAACCATCTGGGATTCCGCTCCGAAGGCACCGAGGTCTACACCCGCCTGATCGAGGGGAGCTACCCGAACTACGAGCAGGTCATCCCCAAGGACAACGATCGCTTTGCGATTGTCGACAAAAAGGCGCTCAGTCAGGCGGTTCGCCGCATGGCAGTGGTGGCCAGCGACCAGACGCACCGCATTCGCCTCACGTTCGAGGAAGGCCGGGTGCACCTGAACGTCCTGACGCCCGACCTGGGTGAGGGGCATGACGAACTTGAGGTCGACTTTTCGGGTGACTCGCTCGAGATCGGTTTCAACGCGAACTACTTGCAGGAAGTTCTCCGCTACATGCCGACCGACGAGGTTCGCCTGACCTTCAAGGCGCCGGAGCGTGCAGCGACCATGGAGCCGGTCACAGCCGACGGTGAGCCCGAGATCGACTACCTGTGCCTGGTGATGCCGCTGCGGCTGCTGGACTGATTCGATAGGAAGGGGCTTAGCGGTTCAGTTCGATCCGGTGAAGTAGACCGGAGGCAAAGCCGCTGGAGAAAAAGAAGTGGGCGGGACTGGCAGTTGTCGCCGGTCTCGCCCGTTTTTGTTCCGTCAAATCTGAGGGCCTCGGAATCTACAGATCGCACGGAAATCCTGTGGAGATGTGGACTATCTGAGGCGCATCCGGTTCAGCTTTCCGGCTGCAGTCCTGCGGCCCTGGCGGCCTCGAGCAATTCCGGTCCGGTGAAGACGGCGATCAGCGGATGGCCAGCGGCCTCAACCTTTTCACGACCGCCTTCTTCGCGATCGACCAGCGTGAGGATGGCCACACACTCCACGCCGTACTCTTCGAGAGCTTCGATGGCCTTGAGCGCCGAACCCCCGGAGGTCATGGAGTCTTCGATCACCAGGCAACGGGCGCCCTTGGGCAGACCACCCTCAACACGCTGTCCCGTGCCGTGCTCCTTGGCCTGCTTGCGGACGGAAAAGCCATTGAGAGGGGCTCCCTGGCGGAAGCTTTCTCCCGCAATGGCATAGCTGACAGGGTCCGCACCCATGGTCAGGCCACCAACATCAGTGACCTCGTAACCGCTGGCGCGAAGCACCTCCCAGCATACCTTTCCCGTAAGGACCTGCCCCTCCGCAGACATGGTCGTACGCCGAGCGTCGACGTAGTAGGCGGACCGGGCACCACTGGCCAGGGTAAAATCACCCAGCCGAACCGAGCGCTCAACAAGGAGCGCTTTAAGACGATCACGTTCGTTCATGGCCGAACGCTCCCCCGAACGGGCATTGGAGTCAACCCCGGAATGACCATTGCGCCTGCACAGCCAAGTCAGCGAATCCACGTCCGTCGGGACGCTGGAAGGGCGAGTTGTGCACTCATCCTGGGAATCGCTGTGGCGGCCCTCGCGGCTTGTGAGGGCAGAAGCCCCACTCCGCCAGGGAGCCTGCGCTACGGCCAGATCGGAAAGGCCTCCGTTCAGCTGACCACGCCGATCACATTGGGGCTTGGAACGCTTCAGCAGGACATTGAGTGGACCTCGGCTGGCACCTGGACCCTCCGCGAGGCCATTTCCTACGCAGGGGTACTGGGTGACGCCAACGAGCGCACACTGTCGGGCAACCCCGAGGTGTCCGCTGGCTTCTACGCTCAGTGGATCACGCAGGTGAATGAAACTCCAGGGCTGGACCTCTTCATTCCCGACCTGAACCCCGGACTCAATCCCTCCTGCGGTCCAACCGAGACTCGGGTTCGGCTCACGATCACCGACGATGCCCGAGGCGAATCCACGTCATGGACGCGCTGCGGGATCGGTCCGCTTGAGACTTTGACTCCTCTGGGTGCCGGCCCGGATCCGGCTGCGGCTCGCGTGGTTTCGGCGGCGGTGCTGGCCAAGACGTTCACGGTGGGAGACGGCTTCCTGTCCGACTACCGCGGTACCGTACCTTTTGGGACCATTGATCGCGGAGACAACACGCCCGCGTCTCTGAACGGTCCCCGGGTGATCACCACGCAGGTCGCTTGGGACGCTTTCTGGGCCGAGCACAAAGGCGGAACGCCGCCCGCCGTCGACTTCAACGGCGAGATCGTTCTGATTGCCGCAATCGGGCAGCGCGACGAAGCCGGAACGACTGTGGAAGTCCGCCGGGTTCTTCCAGTTCAGGGCGGCACCTTTATTGAGGTCTTCGAGCGAGTTCCGGGTGACTTCTGCTCACCCGCGTCGCTCCGTCTGGTGCCCTTCCATATTGTGGTCACACCCCGCGTTCCCACCCCCGTCCGCTTTGCCGAGACCCGAGTCGAACGGGTGCCCTGCGGCTGATGACGATCCGGCGTCGCTTCATTCTGGTCTTCGGGCTTTTTTCCGTCGCCCTGGCCACGATTTTCGCTTGGGTCTCGTACGGGATCGCGCGCAAATCGCTGGAGGATCAGCTCGATCAGTCACTGATCTGGATCGCGGGTGCGGCGGCCGAAGTCGGGCTGCAGAGTTCGATCGCGCTCTCGCTGGAGCCCGGCTACGAAGATGAGGACGGGTTCACCTCCTACACCGCCTCACTGAACCGAATGCTCCGCTACGTGTCCGGCGCCTGGATTTTCCGGGCCACGGACCGCACGGCCCTGGTTACGTCGGCAGGGGATTCGATCCCTATCGGAACCCCGCTTCGCTTCCTGGATCTGTATCAGGACGAAATCGACGAAGCCATGAACCTGGGGGAAAGCGTCACCTCCCTTTTCACCGGCGATGACGGGCGGCTCTACCAGTACGGCTTCAAGCAGCTCGAGCAGTCCGATGCTGTCCTGGCGGTGCAGATTCCAGCTGGATTCCTGGACCCCCTCTCTCGTCTGAAAAACGTGCTGATCGTCGGCACGCTTGTGGGCCTGATTCTGTCCGTCTCGCTCGGTTGGGTGTTGGCGGCCGGAATCGCTACTCCCCTGGAACGACTCGCCCGAGCTGCCCTGCGCATTCAACGCGGGCACATGGACAAGCCGGTCGTCCTGGAGCGGGCGGACGAACTGGGAATGCTGGCCGACGCCATGGAGCGGATGCGTGGCGGCATTGTGAAGCGAGACGAGCAGTTGCGGTTGATGCTGGCTCAGGTCGCACACGAGATCCGTAACCCGCTGGGCGGCCTGGATCTGTTCGCGAGCGCTGCATCGGAGACCGAGGACCCGGAAGAACGGGCGCGCATAATTGCGCGCATTCGAGCCGAGGTCCAGGCGCTCAACCACATCATCACAGAGTTCCTGACGTTCGCCCGGCCCATGCGAATCGATCCTGATCTCGCCGATGTCCGCGATGCGATCGAAGCCGCGGTTTTTCTGGCCGCTGGCGAGGATGGCAATGTGGAGCTCGAGTTGTCCGAGGAACCGTTGATGGCCCGGGTCGACCCAGATCAGGTCAAACGCATGGTCCTGAATCTGGTCCGCAATGCGCAGCAGGTGGCCGAGCATGTGGTCGTCACTGCCGGGACCGCGAACGGCGAGGTCACCATTTCGGTGGCTGATGACGGGCCAGGCGTTTCCGACGATCTCCGCGATCGCATTTTCGAGCCCTTCGTTACTGACAAGGAGCAGGGTGCTGGGTTGGGGTTGGCGATCGTGAAGCGAGTAGCCGAGGCCCACTCGGGCCGTGTTGAACTGCTGGATCAGCCCTCGGAGCGGTTTGGGAGAGGCGCTGAATTCCGCGTATATTTCCCGGGGCTCGAGGATCTGATGGCACCGACGATCCAGAACACGACGGTCGTATGATCTCTCCACTCCGCCCACTTTCTGTTCGACTCTTCAAGCGAAGGATTCGATGGCCCAGGTCCTGATCATCGATGACCATGATTCCATGCGGGAGGGGCTGGAGCTCCTTCTGCGTCGTCGTGGCCACAAGGTCTTGAGTGCCGATGGCGGACAGGACGGGCTCGACCAGTTTGCGGCCGAGGGCGCCGATCTGGTGATCACCGACCTGAAGATGACCAAGGTCGGCGGTCTGGATGTACTCAAGAAGGTGAAGGAGACCTCTCCAGAGACCGAGGTGCTGGTCATCACCGGGTTCGGCACCATCGAGAAAGCCGTCGAGGCCATGAAGCTGGGCGCTGCTGACTTCCTCTCAAAGCCGTTCAGTCCCGAGGAGTTCGCCGTAAAGGTTGAACGCCTGCTCCACGAGAAGGCGGCCCGGGAGGAGCTCCGAAAAGAGAATCTCCGATTGCGCGTCGAGAACGAGTATCTGAAACAGGAAGTCGAGCCGCGATACGGAGAGATTGTGGGCGAGTCCGCGGCCATGGAATCGGTGTTCCGCTGGATCGAGCGCGTTGCTCGCAGCGAATCAACGGTCATGGTTTACGGTGAATCGGGCACGGGTAAAGAATTGGTCGCCCGAGCGATTCACGCGGGAAGCCCCCGCCGCGATGGTCCCTTCATTCGCGTGAACTGTGGCGCGCTGACCGAGTCGCTCCTGGATTCTGAGCTCTTTGGCCACGAGAAAGGCGCCTTTACCGGGGCCGAGCGACGGCGGCGCGGACGCTTTGAGCTAGCGCATGGCGGTACGCTTTTTCTGGACGAAATCTCCACCATTTCCCCGGCCACCCAGGTCCGTCTGCTTCGAGTGATTCAGGAGCGGGAGCTGGAACGGGTGGGTGGCGAGGAGACCATTCCGGTCGACGTCCGGATCATTGCGGCCACCAACACGCCCGCCGAAGAGCTGATCAGCGACGGGGGATTTCGCGAGGACCTGTTCTATCGGCTCCACGTGGTCCCCCTGGTGATCCCGCCTTTGCGCGACCGTCGCGAGGACATTGCGCAACTGGTGCAGCACTTTGTTCAGAAGCTCCGAGTCCGCACGAATTCTGTAGTGACCGAGGTCGACGAGAGTGCTCTACAGGCTCTCCGCGCCTACGACTGGCCCGGCAATGTTCGAGAGCTTGAAAACGTGCTGGAGCGGGCACTCGTTCTGGCCGATGGTGAACTCCTTTCCGCCGCCGACCTGCCGATTCTGGGTCGCGCCGGGGTCACGCCCACATCCAGTCGCGAAGACGACCCGGGCATCCCCCACGGGGGACTCGACCTCACTCGAGCGGTCGAGGGCATGGAGGAGAAACTCCTCCGCGAAGCGCTGGACCGGGCCGATGGCGTAAAGGCCGAGGCGGCCCGGCTCCTCGGCCTCAAGGCCAGCGCGCTGTATTACAAGCTCGAGAAGTACGGCATCGAGTCGTGAGTCCTGTTCGACGTCCGCGGACCCTCAGCGGCGGCTGGAGCCTCTTCACGCTTCTTCTGGGAGCAAGTCTCGCATCTCTCACTCATGTCCCGACCCTGGCCGGTCAGACGCTGGCTGACTCAGTCTCGGTACGTGAACAGGAATATCGACTGCAGCTCTCGTCCTGGCAGACCGCCGTCCGTGCGCGGGGCCTGGCAGAGACTCGGTTCGGTGAGGCGTTGAATCAGATCGACCGAGCCACCGATGACGACGCACGCGAGTCGGCTCAGCGGATCGCCTGGGGGCGGGCGCTCGAGATGCAGCGGATGGATGCCCGCGTCCTTGAGGTGGGGGAGCGGCTCGACGTGGCGCGGGAACGGCTCCTGGATGCTCTGGATGTGCGGCTGAATCAGCTCCAGGTTCGATTGGCGGGCGCGACAACCCCTCAGCAGCGACGGGGGTTGGACACGCAGGTCGAGGATCTGCAGAACCAGTACGGCGAACTCCAGCGGGAGGGCGCGTCGGGAATTCCGGCTCCGCCGGCCTACTACCCGGCCATGAACTTCGATCCCCGTGATGGCAGGGCTCAGTTGGAGATCAAGGTTGGCCTTCTGGAGCGAAAAGCCACCGACGTCGCCGAGCGACTCGGAGAGGCCCGAAGCGAACTGGAACGATTGAACAAGCTACTCAGATTACAGCGCCAACGCTCAGACTCACGCGCGACATTGGATCGATTCGGAGACACCGAGCCACCGGTCGGTGGAGTGGGGAACCGTGTAGGTCTGGGGAGTGAGATTATTGCCGACACAACGGGCGTAGTGGTGAGCCAACTTCCACTTACGCAGCAGATTGAACTCTGGGAGTCGTTCATCGCGCAACTTGAGCAGCTCAGGGATGAAGTACTGGAACGGGCCACACTTTTCCGCGGTCTGATGAACCGCGGCCAGAGTTCGGGCGGCACGGCAAGTGCCGGAGGGAGGTCATGATCACCCGCCTGCAAACCATGCTTCGGGCCACCGCTTTGGCCGTGATTCTGACACCGTCCCTGGCGAGCGCCCAGATTCGCGTGTCGGACCTGGTAGTGACCACCGGATTCTCAGCGGCACGGTACAGTGGGAATCTGGCTTCGGTTACCGTGACGGTGATCGACTCCACCGAGCAGGCGCATTCGGTAGTCGGTGAACTGGGGGTCCGCGGGGAGGTTCAGCTCTTTGAGGGCGTTTCCACCAACTTGTTTGCTGGATTCGATCTGGGTGTGCGCCAGTTTGCGGCTGGAGGCTTCACCTTCCGTGACTATTCGCCGCGCGAGCAGGCGGCTCGGGGTGAGTTGTCCCTGTTCCAGGGATTGGGACGCTGGGGGACGTTTGCCTTGAATGGCACGGCGCGGGTGCGCTCGGTGGACGATCGCCCGCCGATGCCTCTCTACCTGCAGGCTGGATTCGACCAGGTAGCGGGGACGTTCCGCTATCAGACGCCCATGTTGGAGGGCGTCCGTTTTGATCTAAGGCTGGATGCCGAGCGGGCCAATTACGAGAGTGGCGCGACGGGCCTGAAACTCAACCTGCTCGACCGGCGTTCCCGTGGAATGGAGATCGGCGCGGAGTGGGGCGAGAGCTGGACCATCCGATTCTTCGGTGGGGGCCGACGGACGGAGTATCCACAACAGGGAAGCTTCGACCCGACCGATCCCTTTCGCCGTGACAGGACCGTGAACGTCGGCGGGACATGGAGTTACGCATCGAGCTTCTTGGCCGAGGTTGGCTTGGTCGGAACGATCAATCGGTCCAACTCGCGCCGGCCCGAATACGATGCGGTGAGCCTGACGGCCGACTTCCTGATGCCGCTCCCCTTCTGGGACCTGGGACTGCGAGCGTACGGGGTCATCACAGGAAAGAGCTACATCCAGGATACCGAGTTTGCTCGACTGGTCCCGGGGGAAGAAGCAGACAACGCCTCGATTTTTTTCCTGGACCTGACGCGCCAGTTGGCCGACAACCTGGACACCACTCTCCGGCTGGGTTGGACCCGTGCTGAGACGGACATCGGCGAATCGTACTACGAGCGCTACGGCGCCACACTGCTCTTCAACTACCGTCCTTTCTTGCGGTAGCCGCGGGCCACTCGCCGGCTCCCTTTAGAAGGCCCGCACGATCCAGGCGATCCTGTCTCCGTGATGGGAGATACTCAGGGAGAGTCGCGCCTCACGTTCCCCGTCAACTTCCAGATGGGGGGGCGTCCGCCCGGCGGGACCAGGGGGTGTCACGATCCTGATCCGATCGGCGTCGATCTGCATCAACTCAACCGCAGCCCTACGCGCGGCCAGACGGACCATCCCGGACGGGAGTGAGCGCATAGCGCGGGCTTCGGTCTGATGGAAATGGGCCTCCACCAACGCGTCCAAGTCGGCCGGAACACCCATTCGGGCGGCAGCGTCCGAAAGGCGTTCGACGCCGATGCGTTGCTGGACGCCTGATAAAGAGTCTGGCGGTGTCAGGCATGCCACGCCTCCAATGACCGACCATTCGACCGGGGCCTCGACCCCGTTGCGCAGCACATGACCCACCGCGGCTGGCTGCCAGGCTGGAGGGTCCATCTTCTTCGGATAGGGCAGTCTCAGCACGTGGTCTGGGACCGTGACCTCGAAGGCGGAGTGATCAAAAACCGGGGGCTCGCCCATGGATACTGTTTCTGCTTTGAAGACCGCTTCTTTCGCGGCCCACATCATCCATAGCACCAAGTCTGGACTATGGGCGTTCCTGATGCGGTCAGCTTCCAGCTCTGTGAAGACTCGATCCACGAATCGCTCATAGGTCGCCTTGCTCTGCATGCGGCGTTCGAAGCAATCGACAACGTCGATCCCAACCGGTCCCGGCCTGCTCTCAGACATCAGGGTCCCTGAGGGTCCGGGTCAGATTCGGGCCCGCCTACGGGTTCGGTGCCGCGGATTCGAGCTGCGAAATCGATGTCATCGATCTCGTCGCTCCAGGGTCCGGCACTTTGGTCGCCCTCTCTCGATATCCTCGCACCCGTCATCCCGTCTCTTGCGATCTCCTCTCCGGCCCGGCCACCAGTAGTCAGATCAACGGACGCCACACGCCACAGACGCATGCGCTCCTCGATGCCCTGGAGGCCTGTGTCGAGCGGAGTGACCGAAGCGCCAGAATGGTCCAGCAGATTCGCGACCTCGGCGCGCCCGTCCACCACGGTCGGCAAACCGGTATCGCGGTTGAAGCGATTGGTATCGGACACAAGCGGCCAGACCTTCTCGGCCGCGGCGGAAAGGTCCCACACCCAGTGGAACTGGTAGGCCGCCCTGTCGCTCATCCGGAAAAGCCGAGTCCGGCCCGCGCTTCTGTCGGCAGGCGCATCGGTCGTCGGTTGGGCCCGATCCATACGAGCACCACACGGGCACGCGCGAAGACACGCGTCGGGTCCGCCGGATCGCGCGCCACCTGAATCAGAGAGAAGCTGCTGTTCCGAGCCGCTTCGGGACTGGTCAGGATCTCCATCGGCTGACCCATCATGGCCTCGGTCACGTAGTCGACTTCAACTCGGACCACATGGACCGCCTGATTCCGAGCCGCGAGAGTGGCGGCCGGGAGACCTCCTGCATCCAGCGCATCAAATCGGCCTTGCTCAAAATAGTTGAGGTAGACCGCATGGTTGAGGTGCCCGAAGCTATCAAGCTCGTAGCTGCGGACAGCTACGGGGGTGGTAGCGAGGGAGATTGCTTCTTCCATTCCTGAGCCGGTCGGATGCTGCGGAGGGACACTTCGCCGAGGACATCATCGGTTTTGCGGAGAACACAGGAAACATCCCGATTCACTGAAGGCTCCGCCAGTTACGATGAGGGTTCGGCCGCTCCGAATAGGCTTGGACCGGTGATCTGCGTGTGAAGGGCGTCGGGTTGGAGGACGCCCTCCCAGCGCGACGCCCGACGTTGGCGTCAGTGCCTCCCCGTGCCCCTGGACCCCTCTAGCGGCAGCGGCACGGGGAGACGATCTGGTTCCCTGGCGGGGTCGAAGTGCGACCACATTCTGATCCGAGATTCAGTGGAGCCCGAAGGTAGTGTGGTGTATCAAAGGTTCCCGTTCGAATGGCCGAGACACTTTTGATGCACCACACTAGAACGGGTCGAGTCCTCCTGCACCTGACATGTCGTGCTCCGTCCTCTGATGGCTATTGTTGGGTGGCAGTCCCGTTCAACTTGAGACCGATGATCAACACCCTCTTCTTCACATTGATGACCGCTCTGAGCACGTCAACGCTGCCTGCTCCGCCGGTTGCACCCATGCTCCATGCCGATCATGGCCAGATGGCTGTGGTTGAAATGCCCATCGGCAGGATCGAGGGGCGGGTTACCGTGAACAGTCGGCCAGCACGCCGACAGGCCCGGCAGTATGGTCGTACCGACCCGGCCCAGGCGGCTCAGGCGCTTCCAACCATCGTGTACCTGAAGGGTGCGATTCCGGGATCGGGCGTGCCCTCCGCCATGCCCTCAATGGCGCAGCAGGACACTGCATTTGCGCCGGGCTTTGTGGCAGTGGGACTGGGGCGGGAGGTCACTTTTCCCAATCGGGACCCCTTCTTCCACAACGTCTTTTCGTACTCGCCGGCCGCCCGCTTTGACCTGGGACGATACCCGCTGGGGGAATCGAAGGAGGTGTTCTTTGACACGCCCGGGGTGGTGAAGGTTTTCTGTGAGGTGCATGAGTCGATGCGGTCGATGATTCTGGTCACCGAGAATCCCTTCTACGCCGAGGTAAGGGCCGACGGGACCTTCGTTCTGGAGGGGGTCTCAGCTGGGACCTGGACGCTGGTCGGATGGGACATGGATCAGGGTTCGGCGGAGCAACAGGTCACCGTGGGTGATGGTGCGACCGCCCGCGTTGAACTCGCGATCGGCTGATCGTGGGACTGCTTCGTTCGCCATTCGCCCGAAAACTCCTGGGCGCTCTCCTTGGCACAGTGCTTCTGCTGGCCGCGGGGGTCGGTTGGGCGGTTCGCCGGGAGACAGCACACCAGGTAGAGGCAGTCAGCCTGGCGACAATCGAAAAGGCGGAGGCGGACCTCCGCGCCGTTGAGGATCTGAAGCGCGGACAGCTACGCGGTCTGCTGGATCGGCTGAGTGGATTGCGTGCTGCGGCGGCGATCGATGCAGTGGTCGAGGGCGCGGATCCCGGGGAGCTGGTCGGTTTGGCCGACTACGAGCTCCAACTCAATGGGGTCGAGAACCAGTTGGTTGTTTTTCAGGATCCTGACGGCTATTCCCTGATCACGCGGATGGGCGATCAGGTGATTCCTGGTGATGACCCGTTTGGGCTCCTTCCCCTGGTCGACTCCGCTTACGCGTCCGAAGACGGCACAGCCAGTGGCTACCGGGTCGGCGACGGAGTGCTGTATCGGGTCGAGACGCGCCTGGCGATCCTTCCGCCGCTGGTGGTCGGAGCGATCACGGTGGGCTCGCCCGTCGACCGACCGGATCTGGAAGCCGGTGCGGTCACCGTGGCTTCGTCGGTTGATGAGAACGGTGAACGCCCTTCGGTGGAGCTCTGTTTTCTGAACGAGGGGGACTGTCCGTTTTTCTGTGTAACTGGCCGTTTCATCAAACCGGCACTCGTCCCGGAAATACGAGGGCCAGGTGGTTCAGTGCTGCGGGCCAGTCCTGCACGGGCCGGGTCCACCGCTCACTGGCTTTCATGATGGCCA
>JBDNHE010000155.1:0-2101 GCA_041688945.1 Gemmatimonadota bacterium
ACACCGCAACATGCGCTGCGACCCCGACCTCTTCCTTGAGGCCGTCGCGCCGTACCGTGACGACTTGGTCGTCGCCACGGAGTGCATCTTCTGCTGGTATTGGCTCGCCGATCTCTGCACGCGCGAGGGGATCACGTTCGTCCTCGGCCATGCCCTCTATATGAAGGCCATCCATGGCGGGAAGGCGAAGAACGACAAGATCGACTCGCGTAAGATCGCGGTCCTGCTGCGTGGTGGGACTCTGAACCGCTCCGGGATCGTCGGAGACCGGCTTCTGTGGGCTCCCCGTCCTTCAGGGCTGGGGGATGTCAAAAATGTGCTTCCAGCGAATGTCGGATGTCTTCCCGGAGGAACTCCGCGAGAGGAGCGAGGTCGTCCTGGAAGTGCGCACGTTCGAGTGCCCGAAAGTAATCTGAGCGTTCCTCTGCACGGATCGTGGTCCATGGAAGGCCCGAACCCGCCAATATGTAGTTCATGAGGAGGCGTGCGAGGCGGCCGTTCCCGTCCATGAATGGATGGATGTGAACGAACCCCCAGTGTGTCAGAATAGCTCGAGTGATCGGCCCTACGCTGAGGCCGCCGATCTGGTCAATGACCTGGGCCATGTAGCGGCTGACCTTCTCGGGGGCCGGCGGTACGTGGTGGCTCCGCCGAATGAAGACGGGAGTCTGCCGCCAACCACGCATGTCCGCCACGTCGACGATGCCCGCATCGATCGATGGCCCCCAGAGTTCCAGATAGAGATCGAAGATCATGTCTTCGCTGAGTTGGGGCGCTCCGCGCGCGAACGCTTCGTGGATCAGGGCCAGTGTTCTGTCAAAGGCTCGCGAATACCCCCTGAGCGCCATGAGACGTGTGACCTCGTCCGGCGTACGACCCTCGTAGGGCACACCGTCGATGACCGCACGCACTTCCTCCTTCGTAATGCGGTAGCCCTCGATCGTGGTCGAGTGGTAGGTGTCTTCGAGCTTCGCCGCTCGCGCGATCCGAATGACCCCGGCTTCGTCCATCGGGCTGAGCATTCGCTCTACCCCGCTGACCGACGCGTCGACCACGACGGCTGCGCGCGAGATCCGAGCTTGGAGCCGGTCGAGACCAGGATCCCGCGTCGACGGTCTCTCGGTTATGTAGGGTGGCACCACGATCTCGTCCCCGACCCCCGTGATCGTCCGACTCACGTGGTGGCGGTGGTGCGCAGACAACATTCGTTCGATCTGGTCAGCGAGGCGGTGATTGCCGACGTCGGCTGAGAGGTGCCCCATCCGTGCCATCAGCACGTGGCGCGGATTCGCGGTGTAGGCAGCTTCCAGGGCAGGTTGGGGCACCACCAAACTACGGAGCCACGCGAGCACCAGGTCGCGGTGATTACGAACGTCGCCAACCGTCAGGGAGACGAGCGTGCGTTCGGCGGAACTTATGGGAAGCTCCACTCCCCCGGCTTGAGCAGGTGCGGCGCTGCGACCCGCAGCCGAGTTTCTGTCCGCGACGGCCTCGTCTGGGACCAGCTGAATGCCGAACTCATCGAACACCGGGAGCGTGTGCTTGCTCGCGCTTGCCGCGTGCCGGACGCACAACGTGCGGGGGATTGTCGTATCGCCCACGGAAAGCCGAACGGCAGAGATTCGGGAGATCTCTGCGGGGCGATACTCATCCACCGCGACCCTGGCCAGCCGCCAATAGTTGTGGCGAAGAGCCTCCTCTCCGTCTAGTGTCTCCGGGCCGAGCGCAACCCATGCCCAGCCGCCTGGCGTCTCGGCGACGAGTCCTTCGTCGTGGAGAACGCGGACGGCGGGCGGGCTTGGCAGGTCTGATCGTGGACCAACGTACCGGCCCGCTGAGACGTGAGCCTCCCACCAAGCGTGCGCCTCTTCTCGGGGTGACATGGCTGTCATTGTTGGATCCCCCTTTCGTTTTAGTCCCGCTGGCCGAGTAGTATACCCCTACGGCGCTTGGTTGGTTCTTGCTAGTATGCTTGGTAGGATTGAGGTAACGCAACGAGTAGGATGGCGATGAATATTGAGTTTCAACGAGGAGACGAGCTCGAGGCCACTCCGGCCATCACGCGCCGGCGGTCTCAGGCTCGCCCCACTTCTTCAACAGC
>JBDNHE010000156.1:0-1965 GCA_041688945.1 Gemmatimonadota bacterium
AGCTCACCACTGATACCTTCGCCCAGTGGTGTGCGACACGCGCCCATCTGACGTCCGGGGTTCGGCGCAACCATATGCGGATCGTCCGTAATCTCTGTCTTTACCGCCAGAGGACGGAGCCCGGTTGTTTCATCCCAGACCCGAATCTGTTCCCGCTGCCGCACACCCCGATACGCCCTCACTTCTTCACCGAGCAGGAGTTCGTACGGATCTTGAAGGCAGCCGACGCCCTGCAACCTGCCTCGAATTCACCACTTCGAGCCGAAGTGTTCCGCCTCGCCCTCGTGCTGCTTTACACGACGGGCCTTCGGCGCGGAGAGCTCGTCCGCCTGACCCTCTGCGACTACGAGCCGACGGAGCGTACGCTCCGTATCCGGGCCACCAAGTTCCACAAATCGCGACTCGTGCCGCTCTCAGGCGATGGTGTCCGCGAAATGGAACGATATCTCAAAGCGCGCAGAAGGTTGCCGCACACTCCGGACGCCCCGCTGCTCTGCAACCGCAACGGGGGTCTGCGATCCTACACCGGCGCCGGGCTCGCCCAGGGGCTCAGCAGCCTGTTCCAATGCGCCGGGGTACGCACCCTCTCGGGACAGCTTCCAAGAGTTCACGACATGAGGCATAGCTTTGCCCACAATGCCTTGCTGCGCTGGTACCGGGCCGGGATCGATATACAGACCAAGCTCCCAGCACTTGCAACATACATGGGGCATATCTCGATCGTCTCGACCCAGCACTACCTCACGTTCATGGAGCCCGTGGCCCGGAGCGCCTGCGACCTCTTTGCCGAGCACTGTAACTCCCTGCTTGGTTCGGGCTCGACAGGAGGCGGTGTACGATGAAACCCCTGCTTCCCAATACCCTCGCGCGTGCGCTTCGCGGCTTTTTTGCTGAGCACCTTCCGGGCGTTCGTGGGGTGAGCCCCCACACCACACGGAGCTACCGCGACGCCCTTGCGCTCCTGCTTCGCTTCCTCGCCGACCAGCAGGGAAAATCCATCGTCGAACTCGACCTTGAAGACCTGACAACCGGCAACGTGCTCGCCTTTCTGCAGCACCTGGAAGAAGATCGCAAAAACTGCGTCGCCACCCGAAACGCCCGTCTAGCCGCGATCCATTCCTTTGCGCGCTACGTCGCCACGCTGGATCCCGAGTCCATCGAGATCTGCCAACGGCTCCTCGCCGTGCCGTTCAAGCGCAGCCACCTGCGTACAGTCGAGTATCTGGAGGCGCGCGAAGTCCAAGCGATGCTCGAAGCCACCGACCGGCACACGACCCATGGTCGCCGGGATCACGCACTCCTCCTCGTGCTTTTCAACACCGGTGCCCGCGTGCAGGAACTCCTGGATATTCGGCCCCAGGACCTTCAGCTTGAAGGGCCCGGCCTCGTCCGACTCCAGGGGAAAGGGCGCAAGGAACGGCTCTGTCCCCTCTGGCCTCAAACCGCAGAAGTCCTCATAGCGCTCATAGAGGAGACTGGCCTCGAAGTCCTTTCTTCCCGACGGCTCTTCCGAAATCGGCGTGGCAAGCCGCTCACCCGCTTCGGGGTCCGTTACCTCGTGGCCAAGTACGCCAGGCTGGCGCAATCCGCCATGCCCAGCCTCGCCCGCAAGCGGGTCCATCCCCACACCTTCCGGCACAGCACAGCCGTCCATCTCCTGCAGGCTGGTGTCGATCTCGTCTCGATCAGCCACTGGCTCGGCCATGCAAGCGTAGAGACCACGAACCGCTACGCCGCCGTCGATCTCGACGCCAAACGCGCCGCCATCGACCGAGCCGGACCCATCGATGATGGACATCCAATCCCGGCTGCTTGGCGTTCTGACGCCTCCATCCTCGACTGGCTTGAAGCCCTGTGAATCAGTCTGGTTATGTGGAGTCTTTCCGCTGAGGAGGCCCAGAACCACACGAGCGCGTGGACTGACTCCACATAACCAGGTACTGCACATGAGTCAATGACAAGCAG
>JBDNHE010000157.1:0-24160 GCA_041688945.1 Gemmatimonadota bacterium
AGCATCAGAATCTGATCCGGCTGGTACGGGCGGAACGTCTTCGCCATCATCCTCTCCTCGCGCAATTAGCAGCACCCCACTAATCTACCGCCATCCGACCCACCAATCACGGGGGCAAGGATTACTCGGACAGGCTCCTAGGGGCTGCGCCCGTTCGGCCCCCATCTTCGTGCGATGAATCCGACTCGCGCCCCGGGCCTCTCGGCCACCGTACTCTGCCTCCTCCTGATCGGCATGGCCTCGCCGATCTCGGCCCAGACCTCCAACTATGATCCGGAGGCCCGCCTCACAGAACTCGGCATCGAGTTGCCTGATCCGCCGAATCCGGTGGCCAACTACGTCAACGGGGTGCAGGCCGGCAACCTCATCTTCCTCGCAGGGAAGGGTCCGCTCAGTCCAGACGGCACCGAGGTACGCGGGAAACTCGGTCGCGATCTCACGATCGAAGAGGGGTACGCGGCCGCACGGACGACGGCCATCAACCAGCTCGCGGTACTGAAAGCGATGTTGGGTGATCTCTCGCGGGTGGTGCGCGTCGTGAAGGTTCTGGGGATGGTAAATTCCGACCCGGACTTCGTGGACCAGCCTGCGGTGATCAATGGCTTTTCGGACTTGATCGTCGAAGTGTTCGGAGAGCGCGGGCGTCACGCACGGGCCGCGGTGGGGATGGCTACCCTGCCCCGGGGACAAGCCGTGGAGATCGAACTGGTGGTCGAGGTCGCGCCTGGAACCGCGCTCCGCCCTGCTCCCGACGCGGCACCGCTCGAGATGACCTACTTCGGTGCCGCCGGGTGGCGGATTTCGGACGGCAATGTGGTCGTGCTCGTCGACCCCTGGCCTTCGAGACTGAAGTACGGCGGCGGTGGGCACCCCGACGACGACCGTCCTGATTTCGCCCGCGACGACATCGCCTGGGCGGACACCACTTTGATCGACTCGTTGATCCCCGAGGCCGATTTCATTCTGGTGCAGCACGGGCACTTCGATCACCTGGGTGACGTTCCCTACATCGCCCGAAGGACCGGTGCCAAGGTGATCGCCACCGAGACGGTGATCATGATCCTGCGCGCCTACGGGATTCCCGATGACCAGCTCCACGCCGTTCACGGGGGCGAGGACTACCAGTTCGACAACTTCAGCGTGCGCGTGGTGCCAGGCCTCCATTCGGCGCTCGGCGAAAAGCACTACCACGACTCCCGTCGCTACGACCGGACCACACCACTCGAGGCGCCGCTGCGCATCGACCAGTTCATCGAAGGCGGCGCTCTCAGCTTCCTGGCGCGATTCGAGGGTCGCACGGTGCTCACCATGGGATCAATGAATTTCATTGAGCGCGAATTCGAAGGTCTCGAACCCGACATCCTGCTTGCGGGCATCAACAGCTCGCGCTTGGGCCTCTTCGACTACGACCGGCGGCTCCTGACCTCAACGGGCTTTCCACCGGTCGTGATCCCGACCCACTGGGACAACTTCCGCCTTCCGTACGGCTTCTCTCAGCAGGCGGGGGTCGAACGGAATCTGCTGCCCTTCATCGAGGCGGCGCTCGAAATCTCGCCGGGTTCGACGGTCATGATTCCGGTGCATCTCGAGCCCATCATCATTCGCGAGTAGCCACGGAACCCTACAGCCGGTGGACCATACAGCGTCCTTACCGAACCCGTACGCCGCAACTCCGTCCAGCCGTTGTGCCTGGCCGCACGTGATCGTTAGCCTCGAATGTCAGGAATTGAGTCCGGATCGGGGGAAGCAGTGTCACAGTTCAGCGGCATCAAACGAGGACGAGCGTCCAGAGCCTCACTGGGAGGCTTTCTGGTTGTGACCGTCGGGCTGTCGGCTTGGCTCGGCTATGAGGCGCTGAATGCTGCCAATTCTCACCGGCGAACGGCAGAAGCGGTCCTGCACGACTAAGCGGCGATTGCGGTCTCCAGCTACACGCGCACTGCCCGGGATGATCTGGATGACCTTCTGGATGCCGTCTTCCATCCCATCCATCACGACCTGGCCGAGATGCAAGCGCTGCCCGATCCGCGAGGCCTGCTCAATGATCTGGACGACGCGGCCCGAGAGGGAGGGTGCCGCCGGTGCACCGGCATCCTTACGCCAGAGGTGGTATTCGCTGCAGATCAGGATACCCGCTAGGTCCGGGCGTATCCCGACCCCATCCCCGGACTCCTCCTGCTGGCCGATACGATCATCGCCCGTCGGAGCGACGTCGGGCCCGGACAGTACGCCGACGGGGTGTTGGTCATTGCGCAGGGTATTCTGGATCGCGATTCGCTCGCGGTCGGGTATCCCGTGGCGAAAAATGCGGACGGTTCGGCCCGCGTTCTCGGCTTCATTGTACCGGCCAGCGCGTTCGGTGAGTTCTTCCAATCGTGGTTCGCCCGCGGGCGGTTGTTGCCGGATTCGACAGTGGTGCCGATGATTACGTGACCAAGCCCTTCAGTACGCTGGAACTGCTGGCCAGGGCTCGCGCGCTTCTGCGTCGGGGTCGGCCAGGGGAGGGTGAGGCGCCCCTGAAGGAGTGGGGGTTCGGCGAAGTTTGTGTCGATCCTGCCACCCGCGAGGTGACTCGGGGCGGAGAGGCGGTGCAGCTTACGCCAAAGGAGTTCGATCTCCTGACCGCCCTCTACCAGCGCAAGGGTGCGGTGGCTTCCCGGGCCGAACTTCTGGACGAGGTCTGGGGCTACGCCAACACCGATGTGGCCACCAGAACGGTGGATATCCACGTTGCGGAGCTGCGCCGGAAGGTCGAAGCGGATTCTTCGAACCCCCTCTTCCTGCTCACGGTACGAAAGGCGGGATATCGCCTGCGAGTCGACGCGGATTCGGCCTCCGACGCCTGATCCGATTCTTACAAAACACGTACGCAGGAGGCGTCCCGTTGCGGGGTGACTGCACATAGGTTTCAGTCGTGAGTTGCACGCCCGCACGAGTTTCATTTGAGGAAGAACACCCATGCCAACCACGAAGCCGGCCACGCGCCTGACCCTTCTGGCCGTCGCAGTGATACTCCTGATCCCCGCCGGAATGCTGAGGGCTCAGGATGCCGCCATGCCCACCGGAAATGTGGACCTGACGCTTGAAGCGATGGTGGAGTTCGCCCTGAACAACAGCTACCGGGTGCGTCACCTCAACATCAACGTTCAGCGCACGCGCCTTAACCTCCAGGCGTCTCGTGCCCGCCTCAAGTCCCGGGTGGACCTGGACTTCACGGTGCCTCGAATCAACGCGATCTCCGAGACCCGCTGGAACTCGGATCTGCAGCGGAACGTGATCGAGCGCGAGAACTCGCGCCGGGTGGAGGCCGAGCTCTCGGTTCGGCAGCCGGTCATTCTGTTCGGCTTCCCGACCAACGGATACCTCTCGCTCAACAACACCATGTACCGCCTGACCCAGCGAGAGGCCGAGGATTCGGACACCCGCTACTACAACCGGTACTATGTGCGGTATACGCAGCCCCTCTTCCAGGCGAACCGCCTTCGGAACGACCTGGAGCAGGCCGAGATGTCGCTCGAGGAAGAGGAGCTGGACTACCAGGCCGACATTGTCGACATCATCGACAACTCCGCCGATGACTACTACGACCTCTTTGAGATCGCCTACGAGCAGAATATCCGCGAGGGGTACGTAGCGAGTCTGCAGGAGGCACTGGCCCTGGCTCAGACCGCGGCTGCCGCCGATCCGAACCGCGCCATCGACGTGGACCAGCTCCGCGTCGAACTGGCTAACGCTCGCGAGGAAGTGACCTCGCTGGAGAGCCGCTGGCGCCTCGAGACCTCCAGAATCAAGACCGAGTTCAACATTCCTCAGGAAGCCACCATCACCATCAATCCGGTGATTGAGCTCTCTCGGGTAGCGATCGATCCCGAGGTCGCGACGCGCTACGCCATGGAGTTCACACCCCGCATGCGTCAGTTGGATCTGTCTTACCGCCAAAATGAGATCCGTCTGGATGAAACCAAGGGCCGCGGCGGATTCGAACTGGACGTGTCACTCAGCTACGGTCGCGAGATGCAGGACGAGATCTTCGGGCAAATCTGGGATGAGCCGGAGAACACCTACACGGTTGATGTGGCCGGTTCCCTGCCCATCTGGGACTGGGGCGAGCGCAAGGCGCGCATCGAGGCATCACGCCTGAGTGTGGATCAGTCGCAGCTGCGGATCGAAGAGACCACCGCCGACATTCAGAACGACATCCTGAACGGAGTCCGTAATGTGGGCGAATACGAGAATCGGGCCTTCAACATGCAGGCGAACCTGGAGCTGTCTCGGGGAATCACGCAGACCAGCATGACTCGCTACCGAGAGGGTGCGATCTCCGCCCTGGACCTGCTCAGCGGGCTCCGCCGTGAGCTCGACACGGCGAACAACTTTCTGGATGCCTACCTGGGTTGGCGCCGGGCCCTGCAGCGGATGCAGGAGATGACCTACTACGACTTCGAGTACGACATGCGCGTGATGAATCGCTTCGGAATCACGCTGGGTGAGACACTGCCCTGATGCGGCGCCGGGGCGTTGGCCCTGAATGGGCTCCACGGCCCGATAGTGCTCTACTGTCTACCGCCCGTCGGTGCTTCGGCATCGGCGGGCGGTTCGTTTGTCCAGTAGTTATCTGACAGCGCTGAAACGTGCGGGCCGCTGTTATGTCTAGTCGCGGTCATCGACCAACTGCTGACTTGAAGTAGAAGTCGAGCATTGCCAGTAGCGGTGTGGCATCGCCGCGGAGCCGGCTGCGAAGCGCCGCGCCTTCCCAACAGTCTATCAGTAGACTTGCCATACGCGCTGCATCGGATTCGACCGGAATGTCGCCCCTTGTTCTGGCTTCTTCCAGGCAAACGGCGATCCGTTGCTGAATCGCGGAGAAGCACTCCTCGATCTTGTGGCGGAATACATCACTTACGCCCGATAGCTCCTGCCCCAGGCCGCCCAACAGGCAACCCATGTAGCCCTCCTCCCGGTAGCTCGCCTGGGTCAATTCAAAGAAGGCGCGAACCCGGTCGATGGGAGGGCGGCTCAGGTCTCCGAGGCACATGTCGAGGCCTTCATGCACCTGCCCCATGTACTGATCGATGACCTGAAGCCCAAAGTCTTCCTTGTCCCGGAAATGATGGTAGAAAGAACCCTTCGGAATGCCCGTGGTTGCGAGCACGGCCTGGATGCCCAGATCGTGGTAGCCGTGCTTGAGGAGCATGGTTTGCCCCGTATCCAGCAGCCGCTGCTTCGTGGAGTGTGTCAACTGTGTTGAGCCTAGCCGCCAACCATATCAATCATGTGGTCGATGACAAGACTGTGCTCCCGCTGCGGGCTGAACATGACGATCTCCGCATCCACATCGACTTTGACATTGTGTCCAGCTGGCCAGTAAAAGAGGTCGTTCGCGCTCACCGTCTCCTGCGCGCCCTCCGCATCAGTCGTGGTGATCTGACCTCGCAGCACAAAGCCCCAATGAGGGCATTGGCAAAGGTTGTTCTCCAGCCCCTGAAAGAGTGGAGTAGTATCGACCCCGGCTGAGAGCGTGAAGCACTCACCGCTGATCTTGCTGAATCCACTCACGTCCCCGAAGCCGGTGTGCTGACGGATCACGGCGCCCGGGATCTCCATCCTGATGTCTATCTCGTCTTTTGCCACTCGCATGATGGTGCCTTCCCGTTGTCGTTTTTGGTACACTAGACCGATCGGTCTAGTTCAGAGTACGCGGGAAACAGGAACGGGGCAACGCGACACCAGCCGCGACACACCGTTGGGTCAACCCCAAGACCGGTCGTGGCGGCGTAGTAGCGTTGCGGTTCTTACCTTCCGTTCCGCAGGATTCGGGGGTCCGGTGTGCCTGTCGGTATCCGAAAATGCGGCCGGATACATTGTGCGTGACCGCAGGTTTGGGACTTCGGTCATGCACACTGGATAGAGTTGGATGGTGCGGAGTCAGATCGCCTCAATCACTCGCTTCATTCGATCCGTCACTTCGTCGGCGAGCTCCGTTATCTCGTTGATGCCGGACACAGCCAGTTGTTGCGCCGGATCAAGGATTGAGACGACTATCTGGCCGGCGTCTTCGGACTCATACACCACGACGTTGCATGGAAGAAGAAGCCCAATGTCGATCTCTTCCCCGAGTGCCGCGTGAGCCAGATTCGGATTGCATGCCCCGAGAATTCGGTACTCGCGGAAGTCCACATCGAGTTTCTTCTTGAAGGTGGCTGCGACGTCAATCCTTGTGAGGACGCCAAAGCCCTCTGATTGGAGCGCATCGGTAACCCTGGCTTCAATTTCTTCGACGGAGCCGAGAAATGTCTTCTTGAACCCGTAGTTGAGTTCTGTCATCGGTCGCTCGTTGCGCAAAGGGTGGGGTCGTTCCAACTCCTTGAATCATACCCCGCCGGGTCCCAGAAGGAGCCGAAACACAACAGCCTCGCCCTGCCTCCTGTTGGCGGGGGAGGACGCGTTAGCCCAGCTTCGAAACTCAGCAGGCTTCCCATCCGGGAGAGTGTGACAAGTGCAAACGACGTTCTGGCGGTTCTTGGATGCCAGCGGGGACTATGGTCCGACCCTGCCGGTCGAGTTCAGCCCTTACCTGGTCATCCTCTCCTTTGCGGTGGCTACTCTAGAAGCCTGTTGAAGAAGTGGGGCGAGCCGCGTTACGAGCGCCATGGGGCCAGATTCGAGGCGGAGCACTGAAGGTGGAAAGCACTGTGGGAAAAGGATCCGTCTTTTCCTTTACGCTGCGCTTCGAGAAGCGGGCCCCCTTGCCTGGCCCGACCCGAGCTTCCCTTGATGGTGGGCGGATTCTGATCGTGGACGACAACGCCACGAATCGGCTGATCGTACGTGCTCAGCTCAAGTCGTTCGGGTTGACTCACGCGGAGGCGGAAGACGGCCCGCAAGCGCTTGAGCTCCTGCGAGAAGCCGCGGCCGACGGACGCCCTTTCGCGGTGGCCCTTCTCGACTTCCAAATGCCCGGGATGGATGGAGCCACGCTCGGCGAGTCCATCAAAGCAGACGCCAGCCTTCGCTCCACAGAACTCGTGATGTTGACCTCCGTCGGGAGGCGGGGTGACGCTGTCCGATACTCCGAACTGGGCTTCAGCGCGTATCTCGTGAAACCCATCAAGCAGTCGTACCTGTTTGACTGTCTCGTGACCGTCCTGAATCGGGATCCTGTCGAGGAATCCCAGCCGGTCCCGCCGCTCATCACGAGGCACACGCTGAATGAACAAAGGCAGCCATCAGACCTGACGGTGCTTCTGTCCGAGGACAACCGGGTGAACCAGCTGGTCGCGCAGACGATGGTTAAAAAGATGGGGTATGCGTGTGACGTCGCAGTCAACGGGATCGAGGCCGTGGCAGCCATGGCGAGTGGGCGGTACAGCATGGTCCTCATGGACTGTCAGATGCCCGAACTCGACGGCTTCGACGCTACACGCCAGAACCGTAAACTGGACGGCCCGGTCGGCCGGATCCCCATCGTAGCGATGACTGCGAACGCGATGGAGGGAGACCGGGAGCGCTGCTTGGAGGCTGAGATGGACGACTACCTGACCAAGCCCATCGATCCGACCGAGTTCAAGAACGCTGTGCGGAAGGCGCTCATGGCCGACGCGCAACGCGCAGGACGCCCAACGGACGCGCCCGCACACCTGACTTCCTCGTGGCCTCTTGCCACGAGACCAGCCCGGGCGGGGTCTCGACAAGGAATGGCCCCATGATCTCCCTCATCGACTCTGGGGCTGAGGCCGCAGTGCAGTAGGTAGTTGGAACGCACTCGCCACAAAGGCTCCCGTGGGGCTCCGGTCCGATTTTGCGGCGAACCAAGTGTCGTTATGACCGCCGAGCGGAGTACCAGACGCTCAGCTCCGGTAAGGCCCATTTTCTGGGCATCGAATACATCTGGAAGAGGACGCCCATGCGAGTCACTGATCGGTTCCCCTCTCGCACAATCTGCGTGATCCGCCGTGTCCCACTTCGGACCCAAGGAGTGACGGCGGAGTTCATCTGCACAATGCAGGAGAAAGGAACGACGGCGTGAGAGAACGCAGTCCCGAGATCGGGTACGCCAGCTGGCACGGTTCCTGCGGTCTGGTGTGTACTCGAAGGGACCATGACTCAGAGGCAGTTGAAATGAAACGCATCCTATGCTTGACCCTGCTTGCTTGGTCCGTGGCCCTCACCGCTTGCGGTGACAGCACGGGACCGGATGGCGACGAAGGGGCGACGGTGGCCATCAGATTCGGTACATCTGGTGCCGCTTTGGCGAGCACCAGCGCGGCGCCAGCACTGGTCGCCAGTGCTACCCAGGGATTTGTGATCACAGGTACGAACGGTACGCTCCATATCACTGATATCCGCATGATCGTCGAGGAGTTCGAGCTCGAGCCCGTTGAGGTGTCCGACTGTGATGTGGAGCCTGAGCCGGCCGGGTGCAAAGATTTTGAGGCACGGTACTTCTTTATCGATGTGCCGCTCACCGGCGCGGCGCTCACGGTGGTGCAGGAAAACATTCCATTCGGACAGTACGATGAGCTGGAGTTCGAGGTCGATGACGTCGAAGTTGACGATGACGAGGACGGTGACACGGGCCTCATCTCGTCGCTGTTCACCCAGGTCCGAGCAGCGTTCCCGGACTGGCCGGAAAGCGCCAGTATGGTGGTCGTGGGCAGCTTCACTCCCACCGGCGGGACCGCAGTCGACTTTCGTGTCTACTTCGAGGCCGAAATCGAGGTGGAATTGGACTTGATTCCAGCACTTGAAGTCACCGACGAGGGTGTTAGCCGTAGCATCGTTATTGAACTGAGTCCGGGCAGGTGGTTCCTTCGGGGCGACGGTACCGTGATGGATTTGTCTGAGTTCGACTTTCCAAAGACCGGTGAGATAGTCGAGTTTGAGCTTGAGATCGAGCACGGCTTCGAGCTCAGGATAGAGACGTAGCAGCGGTCGCACGTCTGTTCGGCCAACCTTCCGTTTCCGCTTCCGAGAAGCCCTGGTGTGGCGACGTCGGCAGTCTCGAAGTGTCCGGGGCCCGGGGCGCCCGGGGAGCCCAGTGGGTGCACCGGGGGCAGGCTCCACCCCCGGCGTCCCGCTGAGTTGCCGCTGTTGTTATCGCGTGTAGGGGATCGTCACGTCCGCAGGCTTTTCGATGACGGTGACATCGGAGAAGTGCAGGTGGATCCAGGCCGTGTGGGGCGGGAAGTTGCCCGAGTCCGGCTGAGTCGTGTGTGCCACGTAGTGGAACTCAGTGTTCGACGGATCGGTGAACCCCGTCTTATCGGAGGTCATGGGGCTGTAGACCTCTCCTGCGGCGTTCGCGATACGGCCGTCTTCACCGCGGGCCTGCTCGGAGAGCATCGTGTGGCTCCCGATCATGGGGATGACTTCCTCTCCGTTTACGAAGATCTTCGAGGGACCCCAGGTCGCGAAGTAGTTGAAGAGCGTCGGCATCACGGGAGCCTCGTTTCCGGTGTCCCCGTGCAGCCAGACTTCCTGGGCGACCCGCGCCATGTCCATCTGGCCGGTGTCCAGACGCTGGACGATTCGGATCTCGCCTTCGAACGACTGGCTAGCCGAGAAGCGGATCGGACCCGATGCTTCCGTGGTCGTGAGTTCGATCACCAACTCTCCGGTTCCGGCCTCGGTATCGAGCGTCATCCGGGCCTCAGCGTCGAGCGGGCGGACGTTGCTGCCGTCATACGCAAAGTTGTCCCCGTAGCCACCGATGACGCGTGCTCCGGTGGCGTGGATCTGCCATCCCCCGTCGGGAAGCGGCTCGGCCCGCGACTCCATGTCCGACGCAACCGCGGCGGTGGTCCCCAATGCGAGAAGGGAGACAAGTGTGTACTTGATCAGGTTGTTCATGTGTGTCTCTTGGGTTCTGTGGTGGCGTCGTCAGGGACGACGTGCGTTGAGGACTCTGTCACTCAACTAATGGACAGCCGCGCCTACGGGTTCCCGGCGGGAGGCGGTGGCCGTGGATTGTCAGTCGTCGCTCGGGGCTTCGTCCATGTGACGCTTGACGATGTCGGCCTGGCGAAGGAGCGCTTCGTAGTCGTCACCGCCGGCCGCGATATCGACCAGTGTGGTGAGCGCGCGGTCCAGGGCGCTCCAGGCATCGTCGCCGACCAGGGTCTGGAGCTCGGCGGAGCCGCGCATGCCCTGCACCGTAGCCCGGGCAGCCGATTCGTAGTCGCCGGCGTTGGCGGCCGTGTAGAGGATCCCGTTCAGGCGCGCGGCCCACTCGTACGCCGTACCCCTCGGTCCCATGATCGAATCCACGGACGGCATCTGCTCCCGGGCCGCCTCAATGAGCTCGGTGAGGGGTCGCGTGGTGGCCGGACCTTCCACAGCCTCCCCCACCACGACGCGCCCGACCATCCCGTAGGAGTAGTGAGGCTGGCAGAAGTAGTCGTAGACGCCCTCCACCGTGAATTGATGGCTGAACTGCGTCCCGGCCGTCAGCCCGAGCAGTCCGCTGTGCCACGGCTCGGCACCCTCGGGCATGCGGAGCGGGACATCCACCGCGAGGAGATCGGCGTTGTCGGGATGGAAGGAGGTTGTGGTGTGGAAGTCCCCCATGTTCAGCCAGTGCAACTCGGTCCCCGGTTCAATGAGGAGCCCGGGAGGATCGAAGCGGAACGCGCCGCCGAGGCTCCGAAGGCCCACGACCCGGGGTGGGAGCGAGGCCGGGTCCCAAGCGTCCACTTCGTCCTTAAGCGCCCACCAGGCCATTCCGGGGATCAACAGGGCTCCACCGACGGCCAAGGATCGAAGTAGGAAGTTGCGGCGGTCGAGCGTGGGGTGTTTCGGGTCCCCTGGCATGGGCTGCTCCGGACTCTTGGGTGGGGGGTCACTGATCGAACAGGCCAGACGGGCCAGAAGTTCCCGACACCCATCCGGACATGGCTCGGCTCGGTCCGGTCCGCCTTCGTGGGATATGTCTCACGATCATCCGCTCCTGGTAATCCGCCGGAGGGACCGGCTGGAGATTGTGCTCCGCCCTCCCTTCTCGAAGGAGGATCTGGACCCCCCCGGCCTTCTCATAAGGCTCCGCATCTTATATTCTCGTGTTCCGCGATAATATCTCTGGGAGGCTTCATGGGCCGCGACCCTAACCTGGCAGCACTCGAGCAACTCGTACTTTTGGCTCTCCTCTCGTTGGAGGGTGATGCGGCGTACGGCATGAGTATCCGCCGGGTGCTTTTTGAGAACGCCGGAAAGGACGTGTCCGTGCCCACCGTGTACTCTGCCCTGGATCGGCTTGAGTCCAAGGGCTTTGTGAGTACGCGTCTTGGGGAGGCCACGCGGGAGCGGGGCGGCCGAGCGAAAAAGCTGTTCACCGTCGAGCCTGACGGGGTGCGCGCGCTTGAGGAGTCTCGGCAGACTCTGGAGGCCATGTGGCGGATCGGGGGCCTGGCGGTCGGATCAATCGATGGATGATCGCTCGCCACAGGGACAGCGCCCCCGCCCCCCGAAAGTCGCCGAGGCGATCCTGACGCGACTCCTTCCCAATCGGGATCGAGGGCCGATCATCGGTGACCTGGCCGAGGAATTCGCGGAGCGGACTGGGCTGGACGGTGAGAAGGCCGCCCGGCGTTGGTATTGGCACCAACTCGTCCTGTCCACCCTCCCCGCAGTGCGGCGTCGACTGCCCCGGAATACCAGCGGAGGAAAAGGGCGGCTGGGTATTTCCGTATCGAGGTTCCGCGTCTCCTGGTTGGACGTGAAGCTCGGCTTGCGCATGCTCGTGAAGTATCCGGGTTTGACGCTCGTGGCTGTATTCGCGCTCGCGGTTGGCATTCCGATGGGTTTGGCGCCGACGCATTTTGTGAACGCTTTGGAGGCTCCCCCCGCCATCGCCGACAGTGATCGACTGGTGGTGTTGAGAAACAACGATGTGAAATCCCAGGTGGTCAGATCCACGGCCTTGTACGACTTCCTGCTGTGGCGAGAAGAGTTGAAGTCGTTCGAGGCGCTGGGGGCGACAATCGATGGCGTCTATAACGTCATCTCCGAAGACGGTCGAGCCGCGCCGGTCGAGGGTGTGGAAGTCACTGCGTCTATGTTCGACATGCTCGGGGTGGCCCCCCTGCGTGGCCGGGGCCTCGTTCCCGCCGACGAAGCGGCCGCTGCGCCGCCCGTGGTCGTCATCGGACATGCCCTATGGCAGTCGCGTCTGGCCGGCGACCCTGACGTTCTGGGTCGAGTCATCCGAATCGAGGGAGTCCAACGCACGGTGGTCGGTGTCATGCCGAAAGGATTCAAGTACCCCTGGCTCGACCAGATATGGGTTCCGCTGCAGGGGTCGGCGATCACTGACGACCATCAGCAACAGCGACTGCTCCGAGTCTTCGGGCGGCTGGCCAACGGCGTGTCGGCGGAACGGGCCGAGCTCGAGCTGATCACTGTGGGCCTTCGCTTGGCCGCAGATCTTCCGGAGACGCACGCACAGCTGCGACCCCAGGTCGTGCCCTTTACGATCGGGGTGCATCGTTTGCCGAAGGGCGGGGTGCGGTCGTTCCCCGCGTTCTACGTGGTCCAGGTTCTTGCGCTTCTGATGCTTGTGTTCCCATGCGCGAGCATTGGAATGTTGATCCTGGCGCGCACGGCCGCCCGCTCCAGTGAGTTGGCGGTACGCACGGCACTGGGCGCGAGCCGCACTCGGGTCGTTTCGCAGTTGTTCATTGAGTCCCTGGTGCTGGCGGTGTTAGGCGCCGGCGTGGGACTTCTCCTGGCCGATCGGTTGGTGGCCGGCATGGCTATCTCCGCCGTGATCGACCTGGGCGTGACGCCTCGCACAGTCTTTTGGGCGCTCGGCCTCGCGGTGTTCAGCGCTGGCGTCGCAGGTGTCATTCCAGCCCTGAAGGTCACCGGACGTCATATACAGCAGAACATCCAACGCGCTGCGGCGGGTGACAGCGGGATCCGATTCGGCGGGATGTCGAGCGTGCTGATCGTGGCAGACGTGGCGTTCGCGGTGGTGGTCCTGGGCGTGAGCGCGGGCGTCTGGGGAGTAGACCGCAGCGGCGGGATGGGAATCGAGACGGACCAGTTCTTGTCGGCCGAACTCGGGATACCGCGGATCGAAGTCGCAGCCGACGAAGACGCGTTGGGGCGAAGCCAATCGGAGCGTCTGGCCTTCACCCAGGAGGCGTTGGTGCAACGCCTGGCTGAGGAACCGGGAGTGGGTGGCGTGGCCGTGGCGAGCGTTCTGCCCGGGATGGACCACCCTGTAAGTCCGTTTGAGGTGGACGGCGGGCCCCCTGGTGACAGCGACCTGGCCCGGACCGCACAAGTCGACATTGGCTTCTTCGATGCGCTGGATCAACCGATCCTGATGGGACGAGGATTCGATGCCCGCGACGTCGGCGAGGTCCGCTCCACCGTCATTGTGAACACAAACTTCGTGGATCGTGTGCTCGGTGGTGGGAACCCGCTCGGACGGCGCGTGAGGAGGCGCGTCCGAAGAGACGAGTACGGTCCGTGGTACGAAATCGTTGGTGTCGTGGGTCACCTCGGCATGTTCGCGACTGCTACCGAGCGAGATGCTGGCGTCTATTTTGCACTGGCCCCTGGAGAGATTCACCCGGTCCCCTTTGCGATTCGCGTGGGTGACAACCCCGCCTCGTTTGCCCGTCGGTTAAGTGAGCTGGCTGGGGAGGTCGATCCCACGGCCGTCATCACAAAACCGATCGTGCTGAGCGAAGTACTGAGTGGCCAGACATCCCTCATGGGCTGGGGACGGAAGTACCTCCTGATGGTCATTGGCATCTTGCTGTCCATATCGACCATGGCGATCTATGCGCTCATGTCCTTCACCGTCGCCCAGCGCACAAGGGAGATCGGTATCCGGATTGCGCTCGGGGCTGGATGGCGTGGCGTGGTGGTGGCCATAGTCAGGCGTGCGCTGGTGCAGCTCGGCGCGGGAGCGCTCGTCGGCCTACTGATCGCATCCGTCATGTTGCATGGGCTCAGGAACGTGCTCGGACAGGTTCCCATGGACTCACCGTTGCTGGTTGCGTCGGCAGTAACCGTAGGTGTCGTGGTCGTTATCGGGACGCTCGCGTGCATCGCGCCAACGTTGCGTGCCCTCCGGATTGCCCCGACCGAGGCCCTTGAACGTGTTTAGGTGAGATCACGCGCCGTTGCCTTCGGAAGCAGTTTCGAGCCAGTTGCAGGGGAACACGCCTCGCGTTGCGAGTCGCGTCGGCACCCTCGAAACGTTAGCGGACACGGGCCCGACGAAACTGGATGGATAGCGCGTACCCAGGACTTGCGTCCTCACGCTGCGTCGAATAATCCTCCACGCCTGGCCTCGCGCTATACGAGCGAGAGCAGGAATCCGTACCTCTTAGGGAAGCGCACCTCTGCGACAAGCGCATCAAAGCACCATCGACCGGAACACAACCATCCGCTCCAGAGTCATCTCGCGCATGGTATGACCAATCCCCCCGAGCCCCAGGCCCGACTGGCGGTGCCCACCGAAGGGCATCCAGTCGACACGAAAGGCGGTGTGGTCGTTCACCATGACCGCCATGCCGTTCAATCGCCGAGAAGCCGAGAGCGCTGTGTCCAGGTCCCGCGTGAAGACTGAGGCTTGGAAGAAGAGGTCGGGCGCGTTCGCACGGGCGATCGCCTCCTCAATCTCGTCGTAGGTATACAGCGCGACTACGGGGCCGAAGATCTCCTCTTGCGATACCCGAGCCTCGTCCGGTGGGTTGAGCAGCACCGTGGGCGCGTACGTCGTCTCGGACAACTTCTCCCCACCGCAGAGCAACTCTGCGCCACCATCGATGGCCTCTCTCACCCAGGAATCCACGCGCTCCACCTCTCCCGTCCTGATGAGCGGACCGACGTCGGTGGTCGCGTCGAGGGGGTCGCCTGTCTTCAGAAGGCCTACAGACTCGACGAAGCCACGGGTGAACTGCTCTGCTATGGCTTGCTGCAAATAGATTCTCTGGACCGAGACACAGACCTGGCCCGCGTGATAGAACCCGCCGCGTGTAAGCAGAGGGATGCTCGCGTCGATATCCGCCGTGGCGTCGACGATGACCGGGGCTACGCCCCCATGTTCGAGCGAACAGGCGGCACCGGGCGCCAGTTTGGAGCGCAAATACCATCCCACGCGCGAAGAGCCGATGAACGTTAGGAACGACACCCGGCGATCGCCGACAAGCTTCTCCGTGACGGCGTCCTCACACAGGAGGAGCTGACACCAACCCTCGGGCAAGCCTGCCTCAGCAAGCAGCTCGACAACGCTGATACAAGACATGGGCGTTGTCAGCGCCGGCTTGACCAACACCGGACAGCCGGCGGCAACTGCCGTGATGACTTGATGGATAATGAGGTTGAAGGGGTGATTGAAGGCGCTGATGGCGAGCACCACTCCGCGCGGTTCGCGGTAGGTGTGCGCGAACCGCTGGGCCGATGAGGCCGTCTGGCCCATCGGGATCTCGGTTCCGTGGAGTTGGCTGATCTCCGCGATCGCGACCTTGACTCCGTCGACCGCGCGCTCAATCTCGACAGCCGAGTCCTTCAGCGGCTTCCCTCCCTCCAGCGCCGCCTGTCTCGTCAACGCGTCCGCCTGCCCCGCAACCAGCGACGCGAATCGCTCCAGGATTTGAATACGGCGCGGCACGTCCAACCAGCCGTCACGGTCCTGGTAGCGTTCGTGCGCCATCTCCAGCGCGGCGAGCGCGGTGGGCTCGTCCGTGTTGGGTAGGGTCGCTACGACCGCCCCGTCGAAGGGGCTCTGGACCTGGAACGTCGTCTTGGATTCGCTGGTCATGGGTAGCCTTTTATAGAAGGCACGTCCGCTGCTGGAGTTCCTGGAGGAATACGGCTTCGTTCTCCGAGTAGTCGACAGGCACCTCGATGAGGTGAACGCCTCCCTCAGCGAACGCGCTCTCCAGCGTTTCTACAAGTTGACCTGTCCGCTCGATTCGCACGCCTCGGGCGCCGTAGCTCGCGGCATACGCTACAAAGTCCGGGTTTCCGAAATCCAGGCCGAATACGGGGAATCCCTCGCCCGCCTGCTTCCACTTGATCATCCCGTAGCCGTCGTCGCGCAGCACGATCACCACCAGATCGAGTCCGAGCCTCACGGCGGTCTCCATCTCCTGGGAGTTCATCATGAAGCCGCCGTCACCGCAGATGGCGACCACCTTGCGATGAGGGTGCACGACCTTGGCGGCGATCGCCGCGGGCAGGCCGGCACCCATGGTGGCCAGCGCGTTATCCAGCAGCACAGTGTTGGGCTCATGGGCCTGATAGTTGCGAGCAAACCATATTTTGTACATGCCATTGTCGAGGGACAAGATTCCGTCGCTGGGCATGGCCTGCCGCACGTCCGCGACGATGCGTTGGGGCACGTTCGGAAAGCCCTCGGCGTCCGCCTTCTCGCCGAAGACATGGCTCGCGATCTCGTCCCGCACCTGCTCGAAGTACGAGAAGTCCCAACTGGCGGACGGCTCGATCTCGTCAGCGAGCGTCCGCATATTGCTGGCAGTGCAGCCGATGACCTCGTGCTGCGGGAAGTACACGTCATCCATCTCGGCAGGAGAATAGGAGATGTGGATGACGGTCTGCCCGTCCCGGCGCATGATGAACGGGGGCTTCTCACTGACATCATGCCCGACGTTGATGATCAGATCGGCTCGTGCGATCGCACAGTGCACATAATCGTGATCCGACAGCGCCGCGGTGCCGAGGCAACGCGCGTGCCGCTCATCGACCGCACCCTTGCCCATCTGTGTCGAGAAGAAGTAGATGCCGGTGCGCTCGACGAAGTCCCGCAGCGCCGGCCCGCTGTCGTTGCGGTTGCAGGCCGACGCAACGAGCAGTAGCGGCTGCTCGGCGGACCGGATCATGTCTACGGCCTCGCGGATCGCACGCTGGCTGGCGCCTGGCGGCGACACGATGGTCACGGCGAAGGGCTCCCGCTCGACCTCTTCTCCCGCGATATCCTCGGGAAGCTCGAGGTGCACTGGCCCTGGCTTTTCAGCCAGCGCCGTGCGGAAACAGTCGCGCACCAGGTGAGGAACGTGGTCACCGTCCACGATCTGTCGCGTGAACTTGGTCACCGGCTCCATTATTTGGACCACGTCGACGATTTGAAATCGCCCCTGCTTGTTAGCCCGGATGGGTTTCTGTCCAGTGAGAAGCAGCACCGGCATACCGCCGAGCAGTGCATAGGCAGCGCTGGTGACGAAGTTCGTGGCGCCGGGTCCCAGGGTCGAAAGGCACACCCCGACACGACCGGTGAGTCGCCCGACCGTGGCGGCCATGAAACCCGCAGCCTGTTCGTGGCGGGTCAGTATCAGCTTGATGCTGGAACTTCGGAGTGACTCGAGGAAGTCCAGGTTCTCTTCGCCCGGGATGCCGAAGATGTATTCGACGCCCTCGTTCTCGAGGCATTGGACAAGAAGGTCGGAGGTCTTCATGCGGCTTCCTTGGGCAGTTCGTGTCGTTGACGGCCAAACCCGAGTGAGCGGCTTTGTCGAATGGACGATTCAGAGTGTCTCACCCACGATCGGTATCTCTTTGCCATGCGACACCAGGACGTGGCTCGCACATAGTAGCACCACGACCAACATGCTCACCAACCGGCCACCGTGGTCGTTGACCACGAGCGGCGAGCCTTCGGCAACCGTACGATGGCTAATGGCCCGGACGGTTTCGAAGTTCCCCGGGGGTTTGAGATTCGCCGCCCCCCTAACGGAACGCCAAGGGAACCTTCAGGAGGACCCGAGGGCTTTCTCCTCGTTGCTGGGGGAAGTGGTCGCGGGCTAGCTTTTCGCGTTTCTGGGGCGGAGTACGCTCCGACATACGAGGGTCGACATGACGAACTGGAGAGCCTGATGTCAAAGAACACACACGGTCGCGGGTCGGACATACTCTTCCACCCGTCCACCAACAAGTCGACGGCCTTCACGCTGGAGGAGCGGGAACGACTTGGTCTGCGCGGCCTGCTTCCAGCGCAGGTCAGCACCATGGAAGACCAGAAAGAACGTGTCCTCGCGAGCCTTCGCCGTAAGGCCTACGACATTGAGAGATATATCTCGCTACGGGCGCTTCAGGATCGGAATGAGCGGTTGTTCTACCGGACGTTGATCGACCATATCGATGAGCTTATGCCGGTTGTTTACACGCCGACGGTAGGGCAGGCGTGCCGAGAGTTCGCGCACATCTTCCGGCGCCCACGGGGGTTCTATGTGACCCCATCCGATCGTGGGGAGATCCGTAAGAACTTGGACAACTGGCCGCAGTCCGAAGTCCGCGTCGTCGTCGTGACCGACGGGGAGCGAATCCTCGGGCTGGGCGATCTCGGGGCGAACGGAATGGGTATTCCGATCGGGAAGCTCGCGCTTTACACCGCATGCGCCGGCCTCGCTCCGGAGCACTGCCTACCGGTGATGCTCGACGTTGGCACCGATAACGAGGAGCTTCTTGCAGATCCGCTGTACCTGGGCGTTCCAGGGCGCCGTGCGCGTGGCAAGAATTACGACGACCTGGTGGACGAGCTGATCACGGCCCTGCAAGACAAGTGGCCCGGAGTGCTCATCCAGTTCGAGGACTTCCTGACACCAACCGCCTATACCCTGCTGCGACGATACCGCGACCGGGTGCTCTGCTTCAACGACGACATCCAGGGGACGGCGGCCGTCGCTCTGGCCGGCATCTATGCTTCGACTCGTATCTCGGGGCTGCCCTTCAAGGATCTGCGAATCATGTTCCTCGGCGCAGGCTCGGCAGCGACCGGGATCGCCGACTTGGCAGTGGAGGCCTTCTGCGCCGCAGGACTGTCGCGCGATGCGGCAACGAGGCGCCTGTCCTTCGTCGACCTCAACGGGCTGCTCGTAGCCTCGCGCTCGGACCTCCTGGAGCACAACATTCCCTACGCTCGCGATGGCGTCGGAATGGGCTTCATCGACGCGTTGAGCAGTATACGGCCCCATGTCCTGATCGGAGCCACGGGCGCGCCGGGCACGTTCACACAAGAGGTCGTCGAGGCGATGGCCGATATGAACGACCGCCCAACCATCTTCGCACTCTCCAACCCTACGTCGCGCGCCGAGTGCACGGCCGAGCAGGCGTACTCCTGGTCCGATGGGCGTGCGATTTTCGCCAGCGGGAGCCCATTTGGCCCGGTCGATTACGAAGGCCGAGTCTATCGGTCCGGCCAAGGGAACAACGCGTATATCTTCCCGGGAATCGGGCTCGGCGTAGTTAGCTGCCACGCGGCCCGCGTTTCGCAGCCCATGTTCCTCGTCGCTGCGCGCGCCCTCGCCTCTCAAGTGACCCAGACACGACTGGACGAAGGCGCGATCTACCCACCGTTGGAGGAGATCAGAGCGGTCTCGGCCCAGATTGCCCTCGCCGTTGCCGAGCAGGCCTACGCCGAAGGGCTCGCCGGTCTTCCGCGTCCCCGGGACCTGCGCCAGCACATCCTGACTCAGATGTACGAGCCCTCCTATCAGGACCTGGACAACGCCCCCTGAAATCTAGGTTCGCAGTTGACCTCGATCACCTGCTGCTCGTCGGACTTCCCCGGCACCGCGTCGATGGCATCGTTGCGTATCGCCTCGCTCACTACGTCGAGCTAACGTCCGCCCTGGAAGCCTGTTGAAGAAGTGGAGGGTTTGCGGTTCTGACCGTCCGTGCCGCAGGTTCGGGGAATCCCGTGTGCCTGCCAGGTATCCGGCGTACGGTCACAGAAGCAGTGCGTGACCGCAGGTTTGCGACTTCGGTTTTGCACACTGAATAGAGTCAGGTTCCTCCTTACTGGTTCCCCCGCCGGAGACTTCAATGTCGGTAGCGCCAAACCCCGAAGCGATCATGCAGCTCGGTATGGGCTTCTGGGCCTCAAAGACCTTCCTGAGCGCGATTGAACTGGAGTTGTTCACAGAGCTGGCGAAGCATCCGGAAGACCTCGACGCGCTTCGGGCTCGCTTGGGTCTCAACGAGCGCGGTGCGAGAGACTTTGCGGACGCATTGGTTGCGCTCGGGATGCTCGAAAGGGAGGACGGCATCTACCGGAATTCTCCGAACGCGGACTTGTTCCTGGACAAGGCGAAGCCGTCCTATGTCGGTGGTATGCTCGAGATGGCAAACCACCGCCTCTACGGATTTTGGGGAGGGCTCACTGAGGCGCTTCGCACTGGCCACCCGCAGAATGAGACACGGCATGGTCAGGACCCGCTTTTTGAGACTCTCTACGCCGACCCCGCGCGACTCAAGGAGTTTCTCGCGGCGATGACCGGGGTGAGTCACGGGGCGAACATGCACATCGCGAGGGCATTTCCTTGGGGAGACTATTCGACGTTCGTCGATGTCGGAACGGCGCAAGGCGACCTAGTGGTGCAGATCGCCGAAGCGAATGACCATCTGCGGGGAATCGGCTTCGATCTTCCAGTCGTCGCGTCCATCTTCGAAGAATACGCCGCGCGCAGCGGCGCTTCGGAGCGGATAACCTTCCAGGGCGGCAACTTCTTTTCCGATCCGCTGCCATCCGCCGACGTGATTCTGATGGGACACGTTCTACACGACTGGAACCTGCAGGACAAGCGGATGCTCATTGGCAAAGCGTACGATGCCCTCCCGGACGGGGGCGCCCTCGTAGTCTGCGAGGCCCTGATCGACGATGAGCGACGAGAGAACGTGTTCGGACTGTTGATGAGCCTCAACATGCTTATCGAGACCGACGGCGGCTTCGACTATTCTGGTGCCGATTGTCAGGGTTGGCTCACCGAAGCGGGGTTCGGCTCGACCAGAGTCGAGCACCTCGTCGGGCCAGACAGCATGGTCGTTGGCATCAAGTAGCGAACGACAGGACCGAGCACCGGATATGCCTTCGGCGATCCGCCTCGAATCTGGCCCCATGGCGCTCGTAACGCGGCTCGCCCCACTTCTTCAACAGCCTTCCAGGGCCGCTCCGGAACCAGATGCGCGCCCGGTTGCTTGGGTCAGCAGGCCACGACCCTCCGACTCGACTCGCGATGACGCTTGAATTCTGGTACATGCTGCCCGTCTCCACGATCGTCGCGACCGTGGCGATGGCCTCCGGCGTAGAGGGTGCCACTTTCTTCGCGCCGATCTTTCTGCTTGGACTTGGGTTACCGGCCGAGGTCGCGATCGGCACGGGCCTGATCACCGAGGTATTCGGATTCGCGAGCGGTGTCACCGCCTATGTTCGAAGGCGGCTGATCGACTACCGGCTCGCCCGAGCCCTCCTCGTTGTTACCGTCCCGGCGGCTGTGACCGGGAGCTTGATCGTGGGCTACGTGCGTCCGGAGGCCCTCGAGATCATCCTCGGAATGGGGTTGGTCGCCGTGGCAGTCACCTTCCTGCGTGCCCCGGACGATGACGAGACTCGGCGACTCGACCAGAGCGTAGCTGACGACTTCGGAGGTCCGGATGCGGAGACCTGTCTCCGTGCCGCAGATGGAGAGGAGATCCGGTATACGGTCTGCAACAAGAATGAAGGCCGGGCCTTCGCGGGCTTGGGTGCCTTATTCATGGGTATGATCTCGACGGGACTCGGTGAGCTGAACGGGTATTTCCTCCTCCGGCGTTGCCGGGTGCCCAGCCGAGTAGCGGTGGCCACGGGAGTGCTCGTCGTTGCCGTTACGGCGCTGTCCGCAGCTTCGGTTCACCTTTGGCGCTTTGCTCAGGGCGGTGGGGACGCCCTGCCCACGGTCCTGAGCTTGACGGTGTTCACCGTGCCAGGGGTGATCGTGGGAGGCCAACTCGGGCCCGTGCTTTCGTCTCATCTCTCGAAACACATGTTGGAGAGATTGCTCGGGGTGCTATTCCTCTTGGTTGGGTTCCTGATGTTGGGAAAGGTCCTGATATAGATGTCTGGTGCTCGACCCAACTTGGATTTGCTACTGACGCCATCGAAGGGTAGCCTCACGGCTGCGGGAAGTGCGTACTATTTGGAGTTAGGCTGTGCACTGGAAACTACACGATGTCCAGAGGCTGCTTGTCGTATGCCAGGGAAATGCTAGGGATTACCACGATGGTCTCGCTGTGGTACGCATGGTCGCGCCCAGTTCGAGTGACTCCCCGAGGGATCGTTGTCGGCATGGAACTGCTTCCGTGGAGCCGCATCACGAATGTCACGTGGGACGGGGCGCAGGAGGAAGCCGTCCTAAGGTTCGACTTCAGTGGAGCTGGACACTTCTGGTACGGCTCGAAGCTCCGCGCGATGGCGACCGCGGATCAACTCGAGCGACTGGGCGATATTTTTCCTCCGAAGCTTCGGGGGACACTCGCGACTGGGCCGTCCCCAGGCGGTTCAGCCTGACAAGGAATTGCTGCTGTCGCGGTCAGGCGTAACGGGTCCCGGATCACTCGGCTTGCAACTCGCGACCCGGGGGAAGCATTGTAGTCGAGAGCAGAATTCCGAAGCCGTCAGGCCCCGCCTTCAGAGTACTTCCGTGAGGTAGTCCTTGGACTCCAAGACGTTGCGCCGGTTGGTCGCAGAGCTGTTAGTCGTCGTTTTCGGCATACTGATTGCCGTGGGCGTCGACCGCTGGAACCAGGGTCGGCAGGAACGTATCGCGGGCGAGAGATACGTGGAGGCGTTGGCCGAAGACCTCGCGGCGGATACCGTGGCCCTCGGAAGACTCGTCGGTATTTACCGTGCTCGTGAGGCGGCCGGGCAGCGTGTGCTCGACGCGATTGAGCGTGATTCAGACTTCGAAGACGATCCCGCTGCTTTGGCTTCGGATATCAACTATGCGGGATACGTGACCTCCTTCAAGGCAAGTGACTTCACCTATCGCGAGCTTCTCAGCACCGGTGGCTTTGGCCTGATCGAGGACCCCGACCTCAAGCGTGCATTGGTGGCTTACTACCAGAGCGTGGAGTTCAACGCCCAGTTCAATCCTCTTTGGGTGGAGACTCCCAGGGCGTACTACAGACCGGAAGTGAGGGCGCGCGTCGCGCCAGCCGATTGGGCCGCGATCGAGACCAGTGAACTCGGAGCGGGAGGCGACCCGCTTGATGCTGATGCTACCCTCGACGACTGAAGGCAGGGCGGACTGGTTCAGAAGCTACTGGTCTCGATAATGACTTCGTTGGGGCAGCAAACCATTTCGCATGAATCACTCCGCCAGGAAGCCATCAATCTCCTGAGCCTTCTCGCGGATCCGTCGCGCTGAGCCGCTTTCGCGCGGGTCCCCTTTCTCAGGCACCGTAATCATGTCCTTCTTTTCCAGATTCCGGAGAGCAGTGGGCGCATCCTTGGGGGTTTTTGGTGCGCAGGTGTTCCGCGCGGGGGGTGAAGTCGTAACCTGCCCAGTCTGTGGCGGTCGCGAATTCGTTCGCTCGTCGGGGAGCGCGGTCACGAAGCCACTGCTGGTTGGCTTCAATACGCCTTGGCTGAAACTGGATCGGCAGGCTACATCGCTCATATGCACTCACTGTGCCCACATTCTGGCGTTCGGGCGAGCCCCTGAAATCGTTGACGAAGTGGATGGACCGGTCAGGTGAGTGCCTCGATGGGGTCCAGCGCGTACTCGGGCGACATCCATGATTGATATGCTCGCTTTTGGTATCGTCGTCCTCACTGGCGTCTACTTCTGCGCGCCGTTCACTACGACGAGTACGGGTCGCGTTGCGAGCGGCGCCGGAACCCTTGAACGTCATGTGCTATAGCTTGAAGTACCTAGTGTCTCGTCCCCGAAATAACTGTACAATATAACCCCGACACTGTAGATTGATTCTTGGCCAATACCGAGACGGCTGTTGAAGAAGTGGGGTGCGGCCGCCCTATGGACCACCGCTCACGCGGCGGTGCCCACGGGCGGCATGGGGCCATCTTTTTCGTTGGACCGCCTCGACGTAGCTTATGGCTATGCCTTCGGCGATCCGCCTCGAATCTGGTGTGGTGTATCAAAAGTTCCCGAGCCACCAAGTGTGGTGTGGCACAAGTCCCGTTGTATTCGTGCGTCGCTGCATCAGCTCCAGCTTCGTTGCTCCTTCTCGCCATAGCGCTGCTATGACTCGGCGTCGCGCCTACCTGGAACCGCCCAGCGACACCCTCGGTACGGACACGGGACTTGTGCCACACCACACAGAGGGTCGAGGCGCCGGATCCTGCGAGGCGCCACGACGAGGGATAGCAGCGCTATCCCGACTCGGGGCAACGACGCAGGGCCGGATGCAT
>JBDNHE010000158.1:0-3908 GCA_041688945.1 Gemmatimonadota bacterium
CGCGAATCGAGAGGTCGCCGAGCACCGTCACCAGGCGATCATCCCAGAGGTAGGCGTCGACAATCCCTTCCCAGGGCAGATTCCTAGCCTGCGCCACGACAAACCGCACCACCGCCGCAGGGTCACGGGTGACATGCAGTCGAAGGTGAGGCTTGTGCAGCCGAAGTACCGACGGCACCCGAAGCATCACCGGCTCGGGGACGTCTGCGATCACCAGATAGCGGGTCTCCGAATCAATCCAGTCAGGAAGGGCTGCAGCTTCTTCCGACACCAGAGCGCTGGCCGCGATGACAACGGCGGTCCCCGATCCCCGATTTGTGGAGTCCGCACTCGTCGCCGCCTTCAGGTGCGCCGGAAGCGGGTCCAGAACAGACTTGTGCAGGAATACGCGCAGGTGCGGCACAGCATCAGACAGCTGGTTGACTCCGTTCCCATTCGCGAAACAGCTCTGCCCGATCGGCCGTGGCGGCCGAGAGCAACCGTCTCAAGACTGGCCCGGAAACTCGACGAATCTCGTACTTCACGTCATATCGCACCGGCTCTTCCAGGAAAAAGATTCGGACCTCCCATTCCGCGGGGGCGGCTGCGTGGAAGTGCGGCGGGCCATGGTCGCCAGAGTAGAACCAGCACCGGACGCCCGGAAGAGTGAAAACCTGCACCTGGCCCAACGGTCGGGCCTGCTATCCCCTTGGGGGATGAGGGTCCCGTCCATACGTGTTCTTCTCCCGGATTCTGCCGTCGCGGCCATGGATCAGAAGCTCGGCCCCGTTCCGAGTCGCGATCTTCCTCGCCGTGGCGATGGCTTCCTTCTGAGTGTCGAAGACTCGTGTGGCTCTCTCCATGCCCGAGCCCCGCACGGCCCATCCATCCCGTGTCGGAACAACATGCTGATTCCCGGTAGCCATTCTTAGTCCTCCCTTGCAGTAGTCCGGCGCTGACCGGACACGTATTGATTGTAACCTATGATCTGTGTCCGGCAAGGCCCTCTGGGGCCCGATAGTGGAATCAAGAGGAGACGTATTGGCGGGTGAATGGAGAAATGGGACGGCGGGTCCAGGCTGCGTGGATGTACGCCCGATGGCGTTGAGCGCCGCCTCTCCGCAGGTTGAAGCATGGTCAAGATCAACCTCGATGCCATCCGACATCTCAGCGTGCCAGAACGGGTACGGCTCGTTCAGGAAATCTGGGACACGTTGCAGCCGACCGCCTCCGACCTTCCGATTGCCGACGTTCAGCGTAGGATCGTTGCTGAGCGGCTCGAAGCGTATCATGGCGATCCCGATGCGGCCGTTCCCTGGCCCGAGCTCCGCGCCGGCCTCGGGCTAGAGTAGTCCCTTCGGCGCGTTCCCTCTGTGGTCTTCCGCATTCTGGACCACGGCACCGCTGTCGCAGCGGGTGCTGCGCCTCAGTCGCCCCCGCCCTCCTCGTGGGGGCGACCCTCCTCGGCCGGACCATGTCGGCCATCGAGAGACAGGACGGGGGGATTGATCCCGCGGGCGTGTACGCGTTCCGAATCGACCTCGCCGACCAGTACTTCGACGACCCAGGCGCAACGCGGTGGCCGAGGTTCACCCGGACCTCCCTGTCCGGAGCGTGACCGCCTGGAGCGACATGGTCTGCCGCACCGCGTCCGATGTGAAGGTCGCGACGGGGCTCGGCAGCTCCCTCGCGCTCTTCACCGTGCTGCTGGCGATCGTCGGCCTCAGGAGCCTGGTCGCGTACGGAGTCCAGGGACGCACCCGGGAGTTCGGAATCCGCATGGCCCTGGGCAGCGCCCGCGGGGCGGTCCGCGTCGGCGTGCTGGGCCGGACCCTCCGGCTCGCCGCGATCGGACTGGCGGGAGCCTTCTTCGCGTCCCGCGCACCGGGATCGCTGCTCTTCGGCGTCTCCCCGACGGACCCGGCCAGCTACCTCCTCGCGGCCTTCGTGATCCTCGGGGTCGCCGTGCTCTCCAGCGACGGGCCGGCGCGGCGGGCCGGCACGGTGGATCCCCTGCGGGCGCTGCGGGCCGAGTAGCCCGAGGGGGTGCTCCAGCAGTTGGGGATACTGGAGGACGACGCCCTGGAGCAGCTCCGGGGCAAGAAACCAAGGTCCTCCGCAGGGCCGTTCAGATGGCCCGGGATACCGGGGTGAATGAGGAGATGGTGCGGGACATTATCTGGCGCATCATGGCCGCGGCCCGGGATGCGCAGGAGGGGCGGACGAGGTGGGGGCCGCCGGAGGGCACTCCGGAACCCTGAGCCGGGCCAGCAACGCCTGCACCCGTTCGAGGTATTCGTCCATCTCGAACGGCTTCCGGAGGATCATGTGCTCGACCTCATTCTGAATGGGCGCGAGCTCCGGTGAGTGGGGGTCCCCCGTAACGAACAGAAAGTGATCGGCCAGGTCGGGGTGGGCCTCCCCGACCCACTGGTAGAGTCCCACCCCGCTCTCTCCGGGCATTCTCACGTCGGACACGATCGCATCGATCCGCTCCGACTCGAGCAGGCGTCGTGCCTCTGCTGCGCTCCCCGCCGGGAGGACTCTGATGTTCAGCCTGGACAGCAACCGCTCCTGAAGTCGAAGCAGGTGTGGCTCATCCTCGACAACCAGCACGGTCAAAGTCTCCCCGGGGACGACCTCGACCGGGTCGGACTCGGCGTTGGGCGCGAGGCGATCGCGGATCTGATCCGGCCCATGGGTTTCCGCACAGGGGTCGCCGTCGCCTGTGTCGATACGGGCGTCGACCGGGCTGGCCATCTCGGGCGTGGCCAGCGGAAGCCGGAGGATGAACCTGGCACCCCCGGTCGTGACGTTCTCTGCCCGCACCGAGCCGCCGAAGGACGTCACGGACTGATAGACCATCGACAGGCCCAGGCCGGTCCCTTCTCCCACCTGCTTCGTGGTGAAGAACGGGTCGCGGTCCGCAGGCCACGCCCGTAATCGTCGTTCACGTAGAAGAGCGCAAGCCGCGCTCCGTCCGGGAAGCTCCGCTCCAGAGCGTTGGCCAGGAAGGGCCCCTGGTGGTCGTCCGACGGCACCAATCGAAACGAGAACGGTCCCGCCTCGGAGTAAGCGACCGCCGTCGTGGTGGGTGCCATCTGGACCACCTCCGCCTCGTTGTAGAGCTGTGCGGTGACGAGGCTGGCCGCGCTGTTGGTGTGGCCCACCACAGCCACCGCCCTGGGCGTCGCCACGATCCGTCCCGCCACCTCCAACGCCGGAGCCGCCCGGTTGGACGTCTCCTCAATCAGGAGCGTGTCAAAGATCGACGGAGAAGTCCAAGCATCCTCAATCGCCATACGGGCCGCATCCAGATACGCCAGGTCACCCGCCACGGCGATCACCGGTGGACCGCCGACGTCACCGCAGGCAACGGTCGACAGCAGGACCGAAAGCGCTACGAAATACCTGGGTGCGGCGGGAGCGTGCATGGAAGCCCGGGGTAGTTCCCATCTGTTCTGTGGGGCAGACCGAATCTTACCCCCGACCCGCACGTCGGGCAAAGCCGCCTGGCGCGTACAGCCGCTCCAGATCGATAACCTCCAGGTCGGTTTGAGTCTCCGCTGCCCCAAGGACCGCAGGCGAAAATGCGGACCCGAACAGGAGCAGCCGCGCCCCCGAGGCCCGCTCTCCCAGCGCGGCGCGGATCTCCTCAAGGCGACTCAGGTGACGCTCCGTGATCCGCTCCCCCGCCTTGGCCTCTCCGATCGCGAGCACCCTGCGATCGGCCGGGCTCACCGCGTCATCGGCGGCCACCACCACATCGATCTCCCGCTCATGGCCGTCGGGCAGGGTCAGGGTGCTGGGCCCCGTGTGGACCGGGACCTCCCCGGCCAGATCGGCCCAGCCCCCGTGCGTCACCCAGTCCCGCGCCGCCGCCTCGAATGCGGGGCCCATCACCTGGGATTCGAAGGTCGGTGTCACCG
>JBDNHE010000159.1:0-4351 GCA_041688945.1 Gemmatimonadota bacterium
CCGGATTGGGGCAGGGCATGAAGGGATGGAGTGGCGTCGATCACGGATGCGGCCTGGGGCATGTCTTCTACCGGGGCCGGCTGTCGGCCGCGGCTCTGCGCCACCGAAATCTTTCGGTGATCGACCTCAAGGTCAAAGCGAGCCAAGAGCGCGGACTCAACGTTGCGCACAGTCGACTTGGGGGAGACCTCCTCGGTGGTGAGCACGTGAATCTCTTCCACAGCTCCGCCGGGTTTGGCCACAACCCGCACAGAAACCACGCCCGCAAGCGATCGCAGAAGCCTCTCGGCTCCTTCGATGGTCCATGATTCTGGTACCGCGCGCTCCTCTGCGCTCACTCGCAGCCTCCGCAACGGCCCGACCTCAAGCTCGCCCCACACATATTTCTGCGGGGTCAGGCGACGGTCAGGCGGTCGTCAATTGGCGAAAAACCTGCATGCCCGGCGAGTCGGAAGTCCGGTCCAGATCAAGCAAAGACGCGGAAGAACAGCCATCGACATCAGGGTAAGAATCAAATGTTTACTATCCGCAACAATGCGCGGTTGAAGTCGCCCATGTCAAGCTAAGGAAACTTGAATATTTCTTTAACGCACCACGGATCGACCGTCCAGATCAGTGGGGATGGTGGTACCGGCCAGAAAAGCCAGCGATGGCGCCAGATCCACGGTGTAGACTTCATCGGCGTATCTGCCGGCGGTGACCTCGGCCCCGAAGAGGATCAGCGGCACGTGACGGTCATACCAATAGGACGATCCGTGCGAGGTCCCCTGAGCGCTCCCGGTGACCAGCGTGCCATCGGTTTGCCGGACATACATGCCCAGTTCTGGCAACAGACCATGGCGGCGATCGGCGCTCCAGGAGTTGGCATAGAGATTGATCATTGAATCCGGCGAGGGGTTCATGAGTTCGCTCGGGAGCATGACGTCGTCGATCCAGGCGATCTCGGTCTCCAACGCCACAGCCAGCGCGGCCATCATCTCCTCGGCTGGAGCGCCCGTCATCTCTTCTTCCACGCGGGTCCTGACGGCGCGCATGGCACCGATGTCGGCCGGCGTCGTCCGATAGCCGGGCTCTCCGTTCTGGGCCAACCATTCGGGCATGGTCAGTATGCCGTGATCCGCTGAAAGCCCCATCACCCAGCGGCCCTCACCCACCCGTTCATCCAGAAGCGACATCAACTCACCCAGCGCCCGATCTAGCCTGATCAGGTTGTCCAACTGCTCTCTGGACAGGGGGCCGTAACCGTGACCGACGTAGTCCGTCGCGGAGAACGAGACGGCCAGGAAATCTTGCTGCTCCTGCTGTCCCAGTTCGAACTCGGCCATGGCCGCAGCGGTGAATTCCAGGACGGCCCGATCCATGGCAGGCGTTCGACCTGCCCAGCTGAACTGATTGCGCGGGGCATCCCCGGGTGATTCGTCCACGCGAATATGAGGAAAAGTCGTGTGCTCGCCGTCCCCTTCGTACGGCGCCGCATCGGGGCGGGCCAACGCACTGACCTGCTCATTTACCTGATACTCCCAGACCGGCTCGCCCATCAGGCGGGGCATCCGCTCGCGATTGAAGCGCTCCACCCAATCGGGATAGGAGGTCTTGTAGTAGGTCGAGGTCGCAAATCGGCCTTCCGAGCTCATCAACCAATAGACCTCCCCGCGCGACTGGGCGGCCATGGGAATCGCCCCTCGATCCTTCCCCGAAACGGAGACGACCCGAGTCCGCGAATCCTGCTCCTGCATCCAGTCGGCCAACCCCGTCCTCAGAATGTTCTGGGGCGAACGGCCGTCGGCAGTGGGGAATCCAACGATGGGGCTGAGCGTGTCTTCCACCGCATAGATCGAAGGGAACGATCCGTCTTCCTGCTGCTCACGCCAGGAGTTGCCGACAATGCCGTGGCGAGTCGGGAAAACCCCGGTAGAGAGGGTGGTGTGTCCGATCGCGGTAGAGGTGGACGCATGCCGATGCGACGCCCCGGTAAAGACCGCGCCTTCGTCCAGCAATCGACGGAACCCGCCGGTGAAGGCCGAGTCGTAGCGATCCAGCAGGTCGGCTCTCAATTGGTCGACCACCACCATCACCACCAACTTGGGCGGCTCGACGGGGGGCTGACTGCACCCGTTCAACACGAGGGCAAGGAGGGTCGCGGCGGTCAGGTGCCGTGCGGTCATTGGGCATTCCTTGGTGATGAATCGGTAGTGAATCCATAGGGGGTTCGAGCGGTCACGAAGGGTAGATCCGCAGCGGGTGTCTGGACAAGCCAAATCGGCGGGACCCACATTCCCCCGTAAGGATTTCATTCAGGTGTCTCTCCGCCCCGCTGCCCATGCGTCGCTTGTCTACGCTTTTCGCTCTGCTCGCCGCCTTCGTTCTTCCGGCCTCACTTGTCGCCCAAGTGAATGACTACGCCTTGAGGTCCGGCGATCGTGTCATCATCGAGGCCTATACCGACGCGGGTGATGAGATCCCCGAACTCGCCGGAGAAAAAACCATCGACCGGCAGGGGAACATATTCCTCCCCTACATCGGCACGCTCGCTGTGGTGGGGCTGGACGCCGTCGCGATCCGCGAGGCGCTCGGGAGAGCACTGCGCGACGTTTACCCAAACGCGGTGATCAGCGTTGAAGCTGAAATGCGGGTGTCGATTACTGGAGCCGTGGGGATCCCAAGCATCTACTACCTGGATCCGACCACAACCATTCTGGAAGCCATGGCGACGGCGGGCGGGATCACGTCAGAGCTGGCGGTGAACTCGTTCTCGATTCCGGCCGATCCCTCCAAGGTCCGTCTGGTTCGCGATGGACAGACGGAGATCCTCAATCTTCGGCCGGACGATCTCGTGCCGGAAGTGCTTGAGCGGCGCATTCAGTCGGGCGACTACTTCTTTGTCCCTTCCCGCGGCCGCTCGCGTATTCGTGACGAGATCACGTTCTGGGGATCGGTTGTCGGGTTCTTGACCTCGATCCTGATTTTGGGTGGCGTCGTCGGAGGGCGCTGACGGGATGTACCGGGGAAAGCAGGATGGCTGGATCGAGGTAGTGTCGGGAGTGATGTTCTCGGGCAAGTCCGAAGAATTGCTCCGCCGGATTCGACGTGCGCTGATCGCGAAGAAGCGTGTTCAGGTCTTCAAATCACATCTGGATGACCGGTACGGCGGCGTGTATCGCATCTCATCCCATGACGGAACGATGTTGGATGCCGTCCCGGTGAACACCTCCCTTCAGATTTCGAATCAGATCGACGCTGACGCCGAGGTGGTCGCCATTGACGAGGCGCAGTTTCTGGACGATGGCGTGGTCCCGCTGGTGAACGCACTGGCCGATCGCGGCGTCCGCGTGATTCTTGCCGGAACCGACATGGACTTTCGCGGCGAGCCATTTGGGCCGATTCCGGCGCTGCTTGCCATCGCCGAGCGGATCGACAAACTGTCGGCCATCTGCGTGAAGTGCGGCGATCTGGCCACCCGGAATCAGCGATTGATCGACGGGGCACCGGCACCGGCCGAGGGCCCAACGATTCAGGTGGGCGGCTCGGAGAGCTACGAGGCCCGCTGTCGCAGCTGCCATGAAGTCCCGGCCCGCGACCGCAGCCAGACCGAGTTGGGAGTGACCGGGGACTGACCCCAGCTGGGCCGATGGCGGCATTCGTTCGCCCCGGGAGCGCGGCAGATTCCGCACATGGAATCGCTACCCAATCATCGACCCCCTTTTCTCACCGCGACTTCGACATTGTCCGGCTTCAACGGGGCAGACCTCCGCGCGGGATTCGTTCAACGGCTTGCCGACTGCTCCCGATTGGACGTTGCCCTTTCGCGCGTCCGTCTCGCCACGCTCGGGTCATTGCCGGCTCGGCTGGAGCGCTGCGAACAGGTGCGGGTGGTGCTGGGAGTAGTCCGGGCCCATGACCTGGATGCGGAGGCTCACGCGCTTTCGACTCTTCCTGGCGGGCGAGATCGCATAACGTCTTTGTCGAACTTGCTGACCTCCGGACGGACTCAGGTACGGGCCGCCCCACTCGGTGGATGGAGTCCTGACTTCAGCGTGTTTCGAAGCCGGCCGCGGGTTCGGGTCATGTCCGAGGGTCACGGTGGACTGCTTAGTCCGCCGCCGGAGCCAATCGACCTCCCCAGGCAGGTCCAACCGGCAGGACCACGGGGGCTGGTCGGCTCGCACGCCTTCGGTGGCGAGGGTGCGGGGTCCGGCCCCTTGATGGCGATTGGGGTCGAGGGGGATGACGCCGACCGACTGCTTCAGGCATTCGAGGAGATCTGGGCCCGATCTCACGATGTGACGCCGGCTCTTTCAGCACTGTTTCGGCGCGCGCTCAGATGGTCTGTTGTGCCCCGTATCTCAACCTC
>JBDNHE010000160.1:0-17731 GCA_041688945.1 Gemmatimonadota bacterium
AGGACGGGATCATCAGGAGGGCGGCGGTAGCAGCCTCGCCCTGGGGGATCACGCGGCCATCACCCGTCGGCCCGAACCTCCATCCCGGCCTTCCACAGGCCCAAGAAGTCCGATTCGAATCGCTCCGGATCGGCCAAGTATTCGGCCGACCAGACCTCGAAGGTGGGGAGCGACACCCGCTCGGCGAGCCAAGTCGTGGCGACCTCGACCGTCTTCATGTAGGAGACGTCGCCGGTTTCGCCGGAGGCACGCGCGGCTTTCTCCGCGAGCACGAAGATCTCGTCCGCGCTCAGGTACAGGAGCAGATCCGCCAGCTGGGCCGAGCAGTACTCGATGTACTTGGCCCTGAGGACGCCGTCATCTCCGGAGGGAATCGCCGAATCCGGGATTTGGCTCACGCGTCAACCTCACGAGGTTAAGCGATCGGAGTGGTAGAAAAAAAGGGCCGGCGTCCATCGGACTCCGGCTCTTCTTCGCCCAGAACTGCATTGGGTCCGAACGGTTTACCTATGGGCGACTAAGGCCCGTTGTGCAAGGGTGTTTACGATCTTGGATCAGGTCGGAACGGCTGCCGTTTCGGTCGCCTCGGTGCCCAATTCCCCGTCACGATCGCGCAGGTGATTGTAGATGGAGCGGCGGGTGAGCCCGTAGAGGACGATACGCGAAAAAAACTCCGGGTCGTCTTTCAGCACCTGTTCCGCCTGGGCCGCGAGGTCCCCCGGAAGTCGTACATCCAGCTGAATCGAGCGCGTCTCCCACATCCGCATTCTCCGATCTGAAGGTCCAAGGTTTCGGCGACTTTTTAGTCCGCCGACAAGGTCAGTCACCAGCGCGGCCCTTCGGATCGGCGACAACCCTTCGAAAAACCGCTGTACTTCGAGAATAGGGAGGCGGTTTCAGGTGCGCAAGGACTTGGGTGCGGCCACGTCATTCGAGTCCGTAATACGTAACTCATTTTATATCAATAACATACGAAATTGGACGAAAATGACTAAACGGATGAACACAACCTGTGACGCGAGCGCGGTTTTTTGATATTCTTCCGCGATGATCCCTTGTCTCACAAGGGCTGCCGGGAACAGGTCGCCGCGAAATGACCTCGGGCCCGAACTCCGTTTTTTACAAAAAACCGGTCAGGGGAGAGTCGATCGAAGGAGCGCGCGAAGTGTTACATCCGTGGTGCCCCGAAAGCGGTTCCGAACGTCGCTCGATAGATCTTCACGGAAGATGTCGGCAGTCTGTGAAACCCCTTCGACCTGAGGGGCATGAAAGCGCACCCGCCCGCGCCAGCCTTTGGCGGCCGGAGACAACTCAAGCGCGGCGACCCATTCATCGCCGGCCACTGAAAACACCCGCAGGTCGACCGTGACGGTTTCGCCAGAGGCGATCTCAGGACCCGTCTCACCGCCAACCTCCACCTCATAGGCAGCCCGGTGGTCGTGGAAGTCCCTGATCCAGATGGCGAAGGGGGGGAGCGGCAGCAGGTTGGCGCAGACGATGGCCAACCGATCAAAGTCGTCCGGGTCGAGCGAACTCGGTTTCGCCGCCAACTTCATCACCTGACGCAGACCCTCGCGTGGGAGAAGATGCAGCAGCTGGCGCCCCTGTCGGAGCCGATACTTCGCGTAGCGCTCAATCAGCTGCGGGGTCGAGGCGGCTCGGAGGCCCTCTTCCTGGCGCGAAGGCGTCGGAGAGTTCACGGACGGGCTCCGGCATCCGATCAGTGGACCGTCCTGTCGCTTGGCACGCGGTCGGCGGTCAGTCGGACGGATCGGACGGAAGCACCACCGGTACGAAGACGCGCCAGGGTCTCCCGCTCCCCGAATGTGGACAGCATCGACTCCACCTGACGGATCCGCTGTGGCTCGAACCGGGTGAAGAGTCGGAGCAAACCGTTGCGAATGACGGTGAGTTGCTCTCTGAGCTCTTCCAGGTCGAGCGCCAGCGGAAGGCGCACCTGATAGCCACCCGCAGCTGCGGAAGACGGGGGCACGATCCGGCGCAGATCGCATCCGGGGAAGGCGGCGGTCAGAGCCTCCTCCAGAACGCTGTCCCGCGTAGACGTCGGCGTACGCACCAACAGGGCATTCGCCTCGTAGTCCATGTGGACCCGAACCACGCGGCCCTCACCCAGCACAAAGCGAACCGAGGTCCCTTCGTGCATGTCCAGATCACGGCAAACGTCGCGGTATCCAATCCTCAGGAGACTCGGGCGAGTCAGTGACGAGAAGCCAACGCGCTCAAGGACTTCGAGACCCACCTGAAAGCAGAAGCGCGACAGTTCACTGCGATTGCCTTCGGCCGCTGCCCGGATCAGACTGCCGACGTGCTCGATAGTGGGCTCGTATACCCAGTCCAGAACCACCAGCTCGTGACTCAGATCCAGCAGCTTTACCTCAGCGCTTCCCAGATCGATGACTTCGGCCGACGAGGCGTACCGCCCCTCAAGGACCAGGGCGAGTCCAACGTCCTGTATCCGTCCACCAGGGACATCGACCTCGTGGAGGTCACGGTACTGCACGACGGCACGTGTCAGCGGGAGCTCACAGACTCCGGGAACATCTGCCATCGCCTCTGGCCTCGGATCTGGGTGGAGAGACGCGTTCATCGCGTTCGCCTCTGAATCAACGTTTTCTGAATTTTCCGACGGCGTCCACCACCGTCGGCCACCCGTGAATTCGGCATGAATGGTCAAGAATGGCTTGGTTTCAAAGCCTTTCCCAGTGACAGAATTCAATCGGGAATGGGCACGATAACCATTTGTTTCCCAATCCGGCAAGACAAATCTGCGGCACTCCCATGGGTCTCTGGACTCTGGCCCGAATCGCCATCCCGCTACCCGTCAGCGGTCCCTTGCAGACACAGGTCACAGACCACACTTTCCGTGTCGATGACTCAGCCGCTCACCGTCCCCGCCAGCGTCCCCTTTCCGGATCGCCGCCTCCACCTCCGTCGGAGGTCAGTGGGACAGCTCAACCGCGAGGGCGAAACCTGGTCAGTCTTTCTGGTTTCGTACCAGGATCAGATATCTGGCGAGTGGCGCGGCCACTACACCTTTCGGCCCGTCAGCGGCCATGCCGAGAACCGCGAGGCCAGCACCGGCCCGATGTTCATTGAGGACTCCGAAGGCGAGATCGCGAACAAGGCTCGAGAGCTGGGACGTCCCTTGCTTGGTGGCTTGCTCGATTCGGCGTTGCACATGCGGGCGAAAGTGGATTCGGACTCTCCCTTTCTGCGACGCTGGTTCCAAGACGTTCTGGTTGAGAACGCCCGTGATCTGAACGAGAAGGGCGGTCACGTCCCGGGCGAGTTTACCGATTCGGCCGCGGCTGCTTCGCACACCCTGGAGCAGCTGCGCTCGTACTACGCCAGCTACCGACTGGATCAGGTCTGCCACTTTATCCAACTGGTCGAGCCGGAAGATTTCGACATCGCCGTACACGAGATCCTGGAGAGCTCAAACGGCATCGACTTCGCGGCCTCCGACAAGCTTCAGTTGGCCATGCTGGTAGTGGACTTCATCGAGGCGCGCCTGCCGCTCCCTCCGTTCGAAGTCTGGGTACGCGATTTCCTCGCCACACGCGAGACCTACGAGATCTACACGCACCAGCTGCACCGCGAAGGCATTCTTCCCTGATCAGGGGCACGACGTGAAGAAGTGGATGGTTGCCCTGGCGCTGGCCTGGCCCGGAATCCACGCGCTGGTGTTCGTGCTGCGCTTCGACGCCCCTCCACCCTGGGGCGAGGCGCTCTGGTTTCTTCCCACCGGAATGATCGGCGCCGGCATACTGGCGATCGCATCCGGCCGAGCGAAAACGGCGGTTCAGCGGAAAGGAGCCATCGTTGGCTTCATCGCCATGGTTCCCTTCGCCCTGGCTGGCAATATCCTGGGCGGCCTGGCCGGACCGATCGGCGTTACGGTCGGTGGCGTGGTGCCCCTGCTGATCGGGACGATCGGCGGAATGCTCATCGGGGCGCACATGCCTGAGCGGGACGGCGACGCGGTCTGAGGCGGGTCGGCCAGGCGATCTGAGAGAAGGTCACAGCCGAGCGAGGTCATTCGGCTTGAGGCGGCGGCTTGAGATCGAAACCGGCACCCATCGACAGCTCGCCCCCCGTCCCCGGATACAGATAACCGCCCGCCACGTTGATATAGGCCGCCACCTGTGCCTGCTCCCAATCGGCCCCCAATCCCAGTTCAGCCGCCATCATAGCCGCCACCTTCGGCGCAATCTCAATCGACGCGCGGGCGTTGAGCAGCAGCGAACGCGTCCGACGGGACAGCACATCCTCCACCGTCATGGCCATCTCCTCCCGCACCGCCCAGATGACCTCCGCTCCGGTGATCGGCAGCTCGGGGTGGAGCGGTTCGTTCAGAGTCGGATCCGCCGACCCGAGCGCCACAATCTCCATCGCGTCGTAGCCGTGAACGGCCAGGTGTCCCAGGCGATCCGAGTTCAGGTGGTAGCCATGGATCTGCAACTCGCGCGTCGGCGACGGCTTGGGGTCGATACCGGCCAGCGGGGCGGCGTGGTCCACCGCATCCTCGGCCATCTTGCGGTAGGTGGTCCACTTTCCGCCCGTGAGCGTGACCAGTCCGGAGCGGGAGACCTGAAGCGTATGGTCCCGCGAGACGGCCGACGTGTCGCCGTCGTCCCCTGCACCCACCAGTGGTCGGAGGCCGGCAAAGACGGAGAGGACGTCTGACGGGGTTGGATCCTCGGTCAAATAGCGGGCGGCGTGGCGCATGATGAAGTCGAGTTCCTCGGCCAGAGGCACCGGCTCCAGCGACGGGTCATCGACGGGGGTGTCGGTGGTGCCAACGAGCACGCAACCGTGCCACGGGACCGCGAACAGGACGCGACCATCGTCAGTGTGCGGCACCATGATCGCCGCGTCTCCCGGATGGAAGCGCTTGGGCAACACCACATGGATTCCCTGGCTGGGCCGGATCATTGGCGTGACCGCCGGGTCGTCCATCCGCCGAACCGAGTCGGTGAAGACGCCCGTGCAGTTGATCACCACCTTGGCATCGATCTGGAATTCCTCGCCCGACTCGGCGTCGACCGCCGATGCGCCCCGGATGAAACCGTCGTCGCCCTTGAGCAGGCCGCTGACCCGGACGTAGTTCGCGACCGTGCCCCCCTGCTCCACCGCTGTGCGAACCAGATGGATCAGGAGGCGGGTGTCATCGAACTGGCCATCGTGATAGACCACGCCGCCGCGCAGCCCTTCCTGCTCGATGGTCGGGAGGCGCTCGATGGTCTCGTCGCGCGACAGAATCTTGGACTTTCCGAAGCCGTACTTTCCGGCCAACCCGTCGTAGACCTTCATCCCGATCCCATAGAACGGCGCCTCCCACCAGTCGTAGTTGGGGACTACGAAGGGGAGGTCGTGGACCAGGTGAGGGGCGTTGCGGCGGAGAATGCCACGTTCGCGGAGCGCTTCCATCACCAGGGGGATGTTGCCCTGACGCAGGTAGCGCACACCGCCATGGACCAGCTTGGTGCTGCGCGAAGACGTGCCCTTACCGAAGTCGTGCTGCTCGACCAACAGGACTTCCAAGCCCCGTGCGGCGGCGTCGACGGCCACCCCCACTCCGCTCGCACCGCCCCCGATGATCAGCATGTCCCAAGGTGTGGCGCGTTCGCGGATGCGATCGATGGCGGTTTTGCGGTTCATGGCAGTTAGCTGGTGAGGGTGCAGAGGGGGATTCCGATTGCGCTCATTCCTCTTGTGACGATGGGCCTCGCCGCGACTCCCAGAGCTCCCGCGGGGTGAAAATCTGGATCGGGCTTTGATCTCGTGCGCTCGTAAGATCCTTGTCGCCAGTCACCAATACCTCCGCCAAGCCATGGATCGCCTCGGCCAATACCGGCTCGTCGTCGTGGTCACGGAGGCGGAAGGTAAGCTCGGGGGCGGCAGTCACCACAACGGCGTGAGAGCGAAGGAAGCCGATGACGTCGGCCACGCTAGTGGACGGGGCTTTGAACTTGTCCCGGAGAATCCGTTCCAGCTCCGCGAGCACCGTTTCCCCGAGCACAAGCTGATGATCTGCCAGGATCATTCGTAGAATGTCCGCGCTCAGACCCCGAGTCGCGAAGGCGCTGACCAGGACATTGGTGTCGAGCGCGATCCTCACGACACGTCGCGGAAAATATCCTCGTCGGTCAGGTAGCCGCGCGCTTCGGCAAGTGGCATCAGCCGGCGGCGAAGGTCGTCGAATTGCGAAAGGGCCAACTGCCGCCGCAACGCGTCCCGGACTACTTCGCTACGGCTCAGCCCGCTTCGTTCCGCAGCCTTCCCAAGTTCCTGCTCAAGCTCGGGATCCAGACGGATTGTTACCGTGGAAGTTTTCATGTAGGACAATGTATTACACGAGGACCCGGCGAGCAACTGATCTTTGCCAGGCTCACGCCATTGACCCCCAATCCGGCTCTTGTCTATCTTCCAGAGCTATTCCAGTGAATCCACAACTTTTGGTGGTGATTAGTTTGGACGTTCAGGTTCAGGACAACGAGAGTCTCGAGCGGGCGCTGCGTCGCTTCAAGCGTAAGGTTCAGCGTTCCGGCCTGTATTCCGAGCTCCGCAAGCGCCGCTTCTATGAGAAGCCCAGCGCGCAGCGGAAGCGGAAGCGTGAGGCCGCGATCCGTCGTGAGCGTCGTCGGCAGCGCCGTACGACGGTTCGTCGATAGAGTGAGCCCCAGAAGTTCAACTTCTGCGGGATCGCGTTAGTTCGCGACTCGATGCGGCCCAGCCGCTGACAGGACAGACTCTACGAGATCTGTACCGACAGCCCCGTTTGCCAACTCTGGCAGGCGGGGTTGATTTTTGAAATGTGTTCGGCCTTGACCACCGGGGAACGAAAAGGGCCGCCCCCCCGAAGGAGACGGCCCCGCTTTTTCATCCAGCTGGCAGCATCAACGCCCTCGGCGTCAGCCCGGCATCGCTGAGCTACCTACAGCGCCATCGGCACCGGCTGATCACCGGAGTAGTCGTAGAAGCCCTTTCCGGCCTTCCGACCATAGAGCCCCATCGCGACCATGCGCTTGAGCAGCGGCGGGGGTGCATAACGCTCCTCGCGGTACTCGTCGAACATGATCTCGGCGATCCGCAGCGTGGTGTCGTTGCCCACGAAGTCGCACAGGACGAACGGGCCCATGGGATAGCCGCAGCCCATCATCATGCCCTTGTCGATGTCTTCGATCGAGGCGACGCCGCGCTCGAGCTGGCGGATGCAGTCGAGCATGTAGGGGACCAGGAGCAGGTTCACCACGAAGCCTGAATTGTCTTTGGCGGTGATGGGCTCCTTGCCGACTTTGCGGCAATACTCGAAGGCGGAGTCGATCGACTGCTGGCTGGTGGCAATGGTCTTTACGACCTCTACCAGCTTCATGACCGGTACCGGATTGAAGAAGTGCAGCCCGATCACGCGATCCGGACGCGCGGTGGCAGCGGCCATGTCGGTGACGGTGAGGGAGCTGGTGTTGGAGGCGTAGATCGTGCTCTCCTTGCAGATCCCGTCGAGCGTACGGAAGAGTTCGTTCTTGGCTTCGAGGTTCTCGACAATGGCCTCAATGACCAGGTCGCAGTCGGCCAAGGCGTTCAGGTCGGTGGTAAAGGTGATGCGCGCCATGGCGGCATCACGATCCTCGGCGGTCATTTTCTCCTTGGATACGGCCCGGTCCATCGACTTCTGGATGCGACCTTTGCCAGCCTCGGCGGCCGCGTCGTTCATTTCGCGGACGGTCACGGCCAGCCCGGCCTTCGCGGAAATCTCCACGATGCCGCTGCCCATCAAACCACACCCGACCACTCCTACCTTCTCGATCGCCATTCCTGACTCCTGAATCTGTTTTGGAGGACCTCGCGCCCTCTTCTATTCACGTTGGACCGATCGGCCCGTCTCCGTTCACTTCGCCATGGTGGCTACAGGGGCGTCCCCGTCGCCCTTCGCTCTGGTCAATCCAGAGGAGAGCTACCCCATCTCGTCGTCACTATCGTCGTCCAACTCAATCAACCGACGGGCGCCGTGGAACTGCCGCTCCACCCACTTCCGCCACGACGAGGGCGGGGGTTGCAGCGTCTCTCCCAGCTCAAGCTGATCCAGCACACCTTCGACCTCGGCCAGGACCTCGCTCCACTTTCGGCGATACATCCGGCTCGTGATTTTCGTGACCGCGGCGGCGATGCCCGTGGCTACGACCGCACCCGCCGCCACTCCGACGAGCTGGGGCGCCACCGAGGCGACAGCCAGGAAGGTGCCGCCCGCCCCGGCCAAGCCGCCGAAGCCGGAGACCGCGATGCCACCGCCCGCATAGTCCGCCTGAATGCCCGGATCGACGATGAACTCCACATGCGTGCGAGAACCATCCACCTGATGCAGGTGGATCTCGACCGACTTGGAGGCGGCCAGGTAGTACTTTCGCGCGGTTCCGCTGGCAGCCCGCGCGATCTGACTCATCCAGTCGACGGAGGGTCGGTACTGCAGAACCACCGGGCCCCGGCGCACGCGTTGCAGGAGGCGGCCGGCGACCATGTACTCGTCCAGCTTGTCGCTCAGCTGTGACGGGACCCCGTGGACCACTCGAGAGGTCCGCACGATCGCCGGACCATAGACCCGATCGAAAATGGTCGGCTTCGCGTCACCATCCGTGTGGCTGATGGCGGAGCTTCGAACCTCACCCAATGCAGAACGGACGTGAGACTCATCGAGTCCCACCTCACGGGCGATCCGAAACATCTCCTCTTCGGAGACCTCATGGGCGTCACCCTCGGTCTCGGAGGCTGCCAGTTCAGTCGCCCGACGCATGATCTCGTCGAACTCCAGGCGCGACAATGCCTTCGACGGGCGGGACGGCCCCCCGGAATCTCCGGTCGTCATACGACCGGGTCCAGTCCGTTTGAGATCCGCCCCGCCGTCATCGATCAGAGTGCCTCGACCACCACGGCACCGCCCTGCCCACCACCGATGCAGGCGGACCCGACGGCGTACTTGCCGCCGCGACGACGCAGCTCGTGCAGCAGGTGGATGGTGATGCGCGCACCCGATGCGGCCAGCGGATGGGTCAGCGCGATGGCGCCGCCGTTCACATTGGTCTTGGTGGGGTCCAAGCCCAGGTCCTTTTCGACCGCCTTGTACTGCGGCGCGAAGGCTTCGTTGACCTCGACCAGGTCCATCTGATCCAACGTAAGGCCAGCCTTTTCAAGCGCCTTGCGGATCGCCGGCGCAGGTCCGATGCCCATGACCTTGGGCTCCACGCCTACGAAGGCCCACGAGACCAGGCGACCGATCGGCTTGAGGCCGTTGGCCTCGGCCCATGACGCCTCGGCGATCACGGCGCTGGCCGAGCCATCACCAATGCCCGAAGCGTTTCCGGCAGTTACGAATCCACCCTCACGGAAGTACGGGCGCAGCTTGGCGAGTGCCTCCAGGGTGGCCTCGGGGCGCATGTGCTCGTCGGCGGCGTACTCGGTGTCACCCTTACGGCTCTTGATGGTGACCGGGCAGATTTCGGCGCCGAAATAGCCCTTCTTCCAGGCCTCGGCCGCCCGCTGCTGCGAGGCGAGCGCGACCAGGTCGGACTCCTCGCGGGTCACGCCGTAGCGATCCCCCAGCTCCTCGGCCGTCTGCGCCATGGTCAGGTTGCAGTTGGTGTCCATCAGGGACTCCCAGAGCAGGTCTTCGTAGAACTTGCCGGCTGGGCCCAGGCGCTGGCTTCCGAACCGGGCACCGCGGATGACGTGCGGGGCCTGACTCATCGACTCGGTTCCGCCTACGAGCGCGGTGTTCGCATCCCCGAGCAGGATCTCCTGAGCACCTGAAACGATTGCCTGGAAGCCCGAACCGCACAGGCGGTTGACGGTCAGGGCGGGCGCCTCCTGGGGCACCCCGGCCCTGAGGCCCACGTGGCGAGCCAGATAGATGGCGTCCGCGGAGGTCTGCAGTGCGTTGCCATAGACCACCTGGTCGATCTGCTCGGGCGCAATGCCGGCAGCCTCCATGGCGGCCTGTCCGGAGATCACGCCCAGGTCGGTGGCTGTGAAGTCCTTGAGCGAACCGCCCATGGCGCCGAACCCGGTGCGCTTGCCGGAAAGAAAGACGATGTCCTTCGACTGACCCTGCGTTCCCATATTACCTCGCCAATGCGTGCGTTGTCGGATGGTTCCAACCGGTTGCCCGGCAGAGTTCAAAACTACCGGCGGCGGCCCGGAAAGCTAACCCCTGTGGGCGGGCCCGGGTTCACGCTTCATGCAACCCGATCTATACGACAGTGGCCACGAACCCCTTCGAGTCCGTGGCCACCGATGCCATGCGGGCCGGCATGACCGGCGTCCGGCGATTGTGCCAGCCGGGTCTTGGGTCAGACGAAATCCGGCGGCGCATCTTCCTTGAGATACTGCTTGAACGCCGACTTGTTGCTGCACTTCATGTAGGCTTCGAGCGGGTCGATTTCTCCAGCCATCAGGAATTCCAGGATCGACTGGTCCAACAGCTGCATCCCGTCCTTTTTGCCCGTCTGAATGATCGACGGAATCTGATGGAGCTTGTTTTCGCGGATCAGGTTGGCGATGGCCCCGGTGCCGATCATGATCTCGTGCGCTGCGCAGCGGCCTGTCCCGTCCTTCTTTCTGAGAAGCACCTGCGACACCACGCCCTTGAGCGACTCGGCCAGCATGGAGCGGATCTGATCCTGCTGATCCGCCGGGAAGACGTCGATGATGCGGTCGACGGTCTTGGGGGCCGAGCTGGTGTGAAGGGTTCCGAAGACCAGGTGACCGGTTTCGGCCGCCGTAATGCCCAATTCGATAGTCTCTCGGTCTCGCATCTCACCGACCAGAATCACATCAGGATCTTCGCGCAGGGCGGCGCGCAGGGCGTTCGCGAAACTCTTGGTGTTGGTCCCGATCTCGCGCTGATTCACCAGACATTTTTTGTTCTCGTGAACAAACTCGATCGGGTCCTCGATCGTGAGGATGTGGTCGTGGCGGGTTTCATTGATCAGGTCGACCATGGCGGCCAGGGTGGTCGACTTACCCGACCCGGTGGGCCCCGTCACCAGGACCAGACCCTTGGTGAGCATGGTCAGCTTTCGGACCGCATCGGGCAACCCGAGCTGATCGGCCGACAGGATCTTGGACGGAATGGTCCGCATGACCGCCCCCAGCCCCTTCTTCTGCCAGAAGATGTTCACGCGAAAACGGGCCAGCCCCGGGATCTCGTAGGCGAAGTCATAGTCCATCTTTTCCAGGAAGCGCATGCGCTGCTCTTCCTCCATGACCTCATAGATGAGCTGCTCCATGTCCTTGGGCGCCAGCTCCCGGAACTTGAAGGGCTTCATGTGTCCGTGTACACGCATCACCGGGGGCGAGCCGACCGTCAGGTGGAGGTCGGACCCTCCCTGCTGTACCAGGACCTGCAGAAACTGATCAATCTGTGCCATCTGGAAGTACCGGGTTCGCGTTTACAGGCTGAGCGGTTCGAGGGTCCAGTCCAACTGGCCCTCCTCTTTGCGGGTGAGCCGGAGCTCCCATCTGATTCCTGCTTCGTAGGCAGGCCGGCGATCATCGTCGCTTCCCCATAAGAGGAAGGCGACCGAAGCGACATCCAGGGCTGAGGACGCCCAGCTTTCGGCATTGCCGGTGAGATCGACCGTCACCACGTCAAAATGGAAAGCCCTTAATGTGTCCAGCTCATTCGACCACTGCTCGGGGTCGGACGGCATCTGAAGCGAAAATGCCTCGTGCGCTGCCTTCTGATCCTCGGCATTGATGTAGATGCTGCGCCATGACGGATCGAGTGTCAGGGTGGGCAGGTGGGGTAGAATGTCGTGCCCGAGCTGCTCCGGGTCGGTGGTGACGATAAAGCGGGCCGAACCCGAGCGAGCGAGCATCCGGATCTCGGTCATGATCCCCGGCGCCGGCGCATCGAAGCGGTCGTGAAGAACATTCTGCTCTTCGACCGGCTTGAAGAGGAACTCATGTCCGCTTTCGTCCGCCATGTAGCGGACGTCCACGCCGGACACGATCCCATCGCGATTGATGCGAGCAGTAAACACCGAGCGCACCTGATCGGCGACTTGTTTGGTAGGCGATGGAGCCATCAGATCGTCCAGATGCTCGCGCCACTCTCCATCGAGCGGGCGGCGGCGGACTGTGCCACCGTCATCGTACCAGAACCAGGAGCGGACCCCCCGGGTCGAAATCCCGAAGCGTGGCGACGCGGCGTCCAGAGCGAGTCCGAGCCCCTCGACAATTGAGCAGGGCGAAGGCCGGTCGAGTTCTTCCCGCGCGGCCGCCCGGGCGTAGACCTGACGGATCAGATCGCGAATGTGCGTGGCCGATGCCAGAGCCAGCTCAATCGTCATGTTGGTCCGCTTGGCCAACTCATCGACCGCAAGCGTCTTGATCGGTGAATCGACCACCACGCTGAGCGTGTTGCCGGACTTCATGATCGGCATGGTCAGGTGCGCCAGAGCCCACTCCGGGGAGACCAGCGCAGCCGCCTCAGGATCAATCGAATCCGCGTCAGGAAAGATGTAGGGCAGATCAAACTGTGAGGCGAGACTCCATTCGAGTTCGTCCTGCGAGACCAGTCCCAGTCCCAGCAGGGCTTCTCCGAAATAGCCGCCGTTGTCCTTCTGATAGTCCAGGGCGCGAGCCACGTCGTCCTCCGTGATCCGCCCAAAGCTCATCAGGATCTGCCCGATGGTCCGCCGTTCAGCCATGGGTCCCGTCGGTTTGAGAAGTTGATGCTTCCTTTGATTCCAGCAGGGTCGCCGCAATCCAGGCGCCCACTTCCTCCGTGGAGGCCACGCCACCCAGGTCGGGTGTCGAAACGTTCTTTTCGAGAGAGGCACGAATGGCCGCATCGACCTGCTGCGCGCCCTCGCTGCAGCCTATCTGGCCCAGGACCAGTCCCGCACAGGCGATGGCACCAAGAGGGTTCGCAATGCCCTGTCCCGCAATGTCGGGGGCTGATCCGTGGACCGGCTCGTACAGTGCGTGTTTGCCCGGATGCATGTTTGCGGAGGGCGCCATTCCCAGGCCCCCGGTCAGTTCCGCCGCCAAGTCGCTGAGGATGTCTCCGAAGAGGTTCGAGGTGACGATGACCTCATAGTGCTCGGGTCGGCGGACCAGATCCATGGCCATCGCATCTACATACATGGCGTTCTGCTCGATCTCGGAAAACTCGGATCCGACCTCGGCGAACGCCCGCCGCCACAGCTTGCCGGCAGCCGGCATGGCGTTGGCCTTGTCGACCAGGGTCACCTTGCCGCGGCCCTTGGCCCGCGCGAACTCAAAGGCCGCCCGAATGATGCGCTCGACACCCTTCCAGGTGTTCAAGTCTTCCTGAATCGCCACCTCATCCGGCGTACCCACCTTGAAGCTTCCACCCAGGTTCACGTAGACCCCTTCGGTGTTCTCGCGGAAGGTGTCCAGATGAATAGTGCGTGTGCCGTCTTCGAATCCCTTGAGTGGCGTGAACCGCGGTGCCATCAGGACCGCCGGGCGCCAATTCACATAGAGATCGAGTTTGAAGCGGAGCCCCAGAAGAATGTCCCGGGCGTGTTCGTTGCCGGGGACGCGCGGATCGCCCAACGCGCCCAAAAGGATGGCGTCGTGTTCATTGGCGAGCCGATCGAATTCCTCGTCGGTGATGGTGACACCGGTTTCGAGGAAGCGATCGGCCCCGAGATCCCAGTGCACGAGCTCAAGATCGAGGTCGTAGACCGAATTGGCGGCTTCCAGGACACGAACCGCCTCGCGAATGACTTCGAGGCCAATTCCGTCGCCGGGAATGATGGCGATGCGGGGCATGCAGATCCGGATGAATGGAGGGAGTCCGGGAGCCGACATGCGGGCCCCGAACGGCGTGGCCAAGATAGGCCGCCCGGCGGGGTCCTGCCAGCGATCGCACGGGCGGAATGATCGGGGTCAGTCCTGCACGACCTCCACGTCGACCCGGGCCTCGCGCGTCGAGCCCGTCACGCGAAAGGTGTAGTGGCCCGGAGGCGCCCCGGTCAGGTCAATCACCCAGCGCGCCTCGTGCTGCACGAGTGGCGGGCTTCCCTGGCCAAAACTGCGGGCAAAATCGCGCTGATCAGGGCTCAGCCCGGTCGTATCCGAGGTGATGCGGTGGGCGCTTGAGTCATCCGATCGGAAGGAAAGCCGGGCGGGTCCCCGCACCGCAACGCGGGCGGGTGTGGCGACCTCACTTCCCGACTCCGTTCGGACGCCGATTTCGAAAACCACGTCCCTTTCGGTGAGGCCGAGGGAATCCCGGAGAACCTGCGCCGGCTGCAGCTCAGGTGGCACGGATTCGCAGGCGGTCAGGCACGCCACCGCCACCATCAGGCCGCCAATGGCGACGATTCGACCCAGCATGTGCGAGGCCCCCGTCAGCCCGTGGGGACTTCGGTCCCGCACGAGATGCAGAAGCGCCACTCCGGCTCCAGCGGCTCGTCGCAGGATCCACAAGGGACGATGCTCGTGTTCTCCCCGCAGAAGGGGCAGAAGTTCAGATTTTCGCGATGGGGCAGAAGTTGACGGCACCAGCGGCAGGGCTCGTCCTCGCCAGACTGATCCTCATCCGAATCATCGATGTGATCGACCGCTGCGACCGTGGGCTCCTGAGGTGCAGGGGTCGAGACTCGTTGCTTCTGAGCAACCATGGGGACCGCCTGGCCGCCATCCATCTCTACCTGAAGCTGTGGCTGAACGGCCGGGCTTGGGGCAAAAGCCCCGATCTCCATCGGCTCATCGTCGATTGGGTCGACCTTTGAATCGGTCGAATCCTCCGTGTGCAGCTGCACGGCCGGGATCCGGGCCGAATCGTCATCGGCGGCGAACAGGCGGACGTCTACAGCGGCAAAGTCACGAAAAATGCCGGTGTTCGGATTCGACGCCTCCAACTCATCGGTAATGCGCTCAAGGGCTGCGTTCGATTCGATCCGGACCAATCCCTCTTCTCCGGCCAGCAATCGCAGAAGGAGGTGTTCGTAGTCCCCATTGATCTCGACACCGAGCACGTCGCGGTGAGTGCGATAGGGAACCAGATCCTGGTAGATCTCGGCGACAGTGAAGGGACGGGTCAGATCCAGACCACGCTCCTCCATCGCATCAATCAGAGCGGCGTGGAAACGTCGCAGAGCCATATCAGTCATCGGACCCGTCATCCTCATCTTCCAGGAACAGCAGTCGCGTGGCCACGGCTGCCCGGATGAACCGCTCCGGATCCTGGAAGGGGATCTCAACACTGCAGACCTCCCGCCAGCGCTCGGCCATACGCCGCATGTAGTGAACCATCGGCTCGTGGCCGAAGCCCGAAGCATCCCTCATCTGCCTGACAATCTGATGCCAGGTACCGCGGAAAGTCAGCCCATCCTGAGTGCGGATCAGGTGAAACTCGTCCGCCTTGCGTGAACCCTCGAACAGCTCAAGCTGCGAAGGGTCGATCATATGGGCCGGAAGGCCATTCACGCCCGCCTCGATCTCGGCGAGCAACCGATCCTCGGGAGTATCGAGCCGGTCCAGCTCCTTGAGGCGCTCCTGCCATGGAGCCAGTCGGGCGTCGCCCTCTTCCATGTGCCAGAGGGCCCGCTTCAATTCCATGATCCGCCAGACCGCGATCGCATCCCAATGCTCGACGGGCGGAACGCGCTCAAACTCCCGCAGGGCTCCTTCCCAATCCCCGCGATCGTACAGCAGGTGGCCCAGATAGATCCGCGCCTCATGCAGATCAGGATCAAGGCGAAGCGCACGGCGGATCTGACGGCCAGCACCGAGCTCATCTCCAAGACGGTGCAACGCGTAACCCAGCGATGCAGCGACTTCGGCGCTTTCGGGGCGGGAGGCGGCGCATTTTGCGAACGCGTCACGGGAATCCGAGTAGAGCCCTTCCCGATAAAGGGCGCGGCCCATGGTCAGCATCAGCTCGATGTCGTCGTCGAACCCGAGCGCCTCGACCTGCCTGAACAACCGGAGCGCATACTCCTGCTCGCCGAACTTCAGAACGGTCTCGCCCAGACCTACCAGGGCGTCTTCGTGACCGAGATCGAGGACGAGCGCGCGCTCGAAGACGCGGCGGGCCCAAGCGTATTCCTCACGAGCCAGGCGGGCGTATCCCATGCCAATGCAGAGTTCCACCGCATTCGGATATAGAGAAAGGCCCTCCTTGAGCATCTCGAGGGCCCCTTCGTAATCACCTTCGTTGTAGAGCTGATGTGCCTGCTCGTCGTATTCCTCTGAACTGAGGAACCTTTCCGGCATATGAAGAGCGCTCCTGAGGACAGGGCGGGAGGAGGTTCGTTCGAATGTAATCGGGTGTCCTGATCCGAACCAGAGCGAAACGCGACGACCTGATGAACGGATGGGCCAAGTGTAGTGTGGCAGAAGTCCCGTCTTAGAGCGGCCTGCCGTACCGGACTCCACAGAGCGAGCAGAGCAGCCAATCCCCCGACCGGATCAAATTCTCCGAGGGATCCACGTGACGAGGGCAATGCGGGTCCCGCCCCGCTTTCTGTTGGTCCTTTACCTTGGTCTTGTCCGTGCGCGTCGCCTTGGGTACGTGGAGTTCAAAGCGAAGCGACGACACCGCGCACTCATATAGAACGGTCCCCGAACCATCGGAGTCGGGACGGATACGAAGAAGATGCAGGGTTCCCCCATGAGGAGACTCAAGTCGAGCTCCTGCGTAGAACTTCTGCATGAAGGCCTTATCGCCCTTCAGCGGTTGTCCGTCACTCTCGGCCGGGTCCTGAACGTGCCAGCCACGCGCCATGTCGCACTCCTTGATCTTGTTGGGGCGTCAGGGTCTTCCGAACTCGAAGGACCCGGAGGCCGTCACCATTATCGTTGGAACAGCCAGGCCGAATCATCGAGGCGCGAATCGCCATCGACACTCACGACATAGTTGCCGCCAGCCCAGATGGCTGCTCCACCCCATTCGCCTGCCTTGTTCACTGCGTAGTAATTCACGTTGAAGTTGGGCCGCCCGTTTTCGTCGAGCTTTCGGGGGGCCACGGTAAACCGCACGATGCGCCGAAGCGCTTCCAGGCAGGCGTCCGTGGGTGACATCCCCTGTCGCATCGCCTCCACGACGGAGTGCCCTCCACAGGTGTTGATGACCGCCTCACCCAGCCCGGTCGAGCCGGCCGCACCCACGTCGTTGTCAACATAGAGGCCTGCGCCAATGATCGGAGAATCCCCGACCCGGCCGGGCATCTTGTAGGCAAGACCAGAAGTCGTCGTGACACCGGCCAGGTTCCCGTCACGATCAATGATGTCGCAGTTGATCGTACCAGTGGGGCGGTATCCGTCGTGCGAATTCAGCAGCGGATCGCCGAAACTGTCCGGGTCGCGGAAGGCCCCGATGTTCTCACCAGACTGCTCGGGCGTCAGGTAGCCATTGGAGTCAGAGAGCCGCGCACGCCATTCCACCCAACGCCGGCGCGAGTCGTCCGTCAGCAGATCTTCGACTTCGTGGCCCATCGAAACCGCGAAGTCATGTGCCCCCTGACCGGCCAGAAGGTGGTGATCCGTGTAGCGCATCACATCGAGCGCTACTCGCGAGGGCCGCTTGATTCCCTCAATGGCCGCGACGGCCCCGGCCCCACGGGTGACACCATTCATGATCGAAGAGTCCAACTGGACAACCCCATTGGCATTCGGAAGCCCGCCGTAGCCCACGGACTGATCGTTGGGATCCTCTTCAATCAGATTCACGCCG
>JBDNHE010000161.1:0-3227 GCA_041688945.1 Gemmatimonadota bacterium
AAGTTGGCTTCGCGCAGTCCCTTCTCCCTGAGGAACGCACCGAGCTCCTCATCGGCCAGCGAGGCAGCCTCGATCATGACGGCATACTTCTCTTCTGGGGTCCAGTCCTGCGGCCGTCGAGCTGACATGCTTCTCCCCGGTGCCTCGGTGATCGAAGGCGTCATTGGCCACGGAACGTGGGAGTCACGCACCCACCGCGACAGGGTGCTCTGGGGAACGCCCACCTCCTTCGAAAGGCCACTCGCGCTAGGCCCTCCAGGACGCATGAGCTTTTGGACCATCTGAGCCTTGAATGCATTGGAATACTTCATCTACTGTATCCACTTCGCCCCCATTGGAGAGATACTCGGGACGAGGCCGCAGCCCGGTCCTCCCGGCGGATAGCGTGGCGAACCGCCGGAAGGACCGGACCACAAACTCCATCCCACTCCATGCGACAACTATCCTGACGCCGGGGGAGAGATTGTCTTTAAGGCTTGCGCGAACCGGAATGCGTTTCCGGTCGGGAGACCACACCCGGGTATTTCGCTTTCGACTTGGCCTGGAACACAGCGGGTTGGTGGCTTGCCATTTTACTGCGATTCGAGCTACCCTGAGAATTGGTAGCCCCCTCCGGCTCCTTGTATAGCGCCCCCGATGTATAGTGCCCCCGATTTCGATGGACAGTAGACTGGCAAGGACAGCGCGGTCCGGCGAGAAGGAGGATGGGGATGACACCCAGGGGGAAGGAGTCGGAAGCGACTGAAAGTCGTGGAGCGGTGCCGGAGCGGTGGAGCGCGGGTCGGAAGGCCGAGACATAGCTGCAACTATAGGATGGTCGTAGAGTGTGCGCCCCTCCTCAGAGGCCTTCCGGATCGGGTTGTCACACCCCTTCGCCAGATTAGAGCTCGTCAAGATTAGCTGTCGCTGAGGACACGCATGGACCAGACGTACAGGGAGTTCTTTCGCCGGGCCACGGGGCACGATCCCTATCCCTATCAGGTACGGGTCGGGGTCGATTCATGGCCCGATGTTCTGGAGGTGCCCACGGGGCTGGGGAAGACGGCAGCCGTGACGGTCGCGTGGCTCTGGAAGCTCCTGGAGTCCGATCCCGGGACGCCCCGACGCCTGGTGATCTGCCTGCCGATGCGAGTGCTGGTCGAGCAGACGATTTCGGTGGCGAAGCAATGGATCGAGCAGATCGGAATGGATTTCGATGCTGTTGGGATCGCTCCTCCGACCGTGCATCCGATGATGGGGGGGGAGGCGGAGGTGGGGTGGCGCAGGGATCCTCGGGGCCCCGCGATACTCGTTGGCACACAGGACATGCTGCTTTCGAGGGCACTGCTGCGAGGCTACGGGATGAGCCGGTATCAGTGGGCGATCGACTTCGCCCTCCTTCACAATGATGCGATGTGGGTCTTCGACGAGGTGCAGCTCATGGGCCCTGCGCTAGCGACTTCATCCCAGCTGGAGGCTTTCCGCCGTTCCATCCCGGTCGCCCGAGCAAGTCGCAGCCTGTGGATGTCGGCGACGCTGCAACGAGAGTGGCTGGAGTCCGTCGACTTCATACCTCATGCCAAGACCCTGATCTGGTCGGGTATCTCGGACGAGGACCGGGCGGCGGCGGCGGTCCGCCTGACGGCGTCCAAGACGCTCGAGCGGAGCTCCGTGACGCTCGCGAAGCCGAGTGCAACCGCGACCAAGGAATACGTCACGAACCTAGCCCGTGAGGTTCTCGATCGGCACAGACCCGACTCCCAGACGCTCGTGATCGTGAACCGGGTTGGGCGCGCCCAGGCCCTCTTCAAGGAGATTCGGAAATTGTCCCCGGAGACGCCCACGGTTCTGATTCACTCCCGATTCCGACCTGCCGAGCGGCGAGAGATTGAGAAGTCCGTTCGAAGTTCGGATCATCCGCGGGAGGGGCGGATTGTGGTCGCGACCCAGGCTGTCGAGGCTGGCGTTGATATCTCCTCGGCCACGCTCTTCACCGAATTGGCGCCCTGGAGTTCCCTGGTGCAGCGCTTCGGGCGTTGCAACCGCTATGGGGAGGTTCCCGGCGGCGCTTCGGTCGTCTGGATTGATCTCCAGGCCGAGGGGAAGGACGCCGCCCCATACGATCAGGAGGACTTGGACCAGAGCCGAGAGGTCCTCGAATCGGGGCTGTCCGACGTTGGCGCACAGTCCCTTCCGGACGTCGTCACCCCCCGACCGCTCACTCCGGTGATTCGCCGCAAGGACTTCCTGGATCTGTTCAACACCGAGCCGGATCTCTCGGGCTTTGATGTCGACATTTCCGGGTACATTCGCGATCCGGGCCTTCCTCAGGTCCAGGTGTTCTGGCGGGAGTACGAGAAGCGTCCCGATGAGGAGCAGCCCAGACCGAGTCGGAACGAGCTGTGCACTGTGTCGATGGGCCAGATGACTGCCTATTTCAAGAAGAAGGGAAAGGCTGGCAATCGAGTCGCGTGGCGGTGGGACCCTCTAATGGATCGGTGGGTTCGAGTGGGACCCAGGGATCGGATCGTCCCGGGTTCCGTCTTGCTTCTCGATGTGACAAACGGTGGGTACGACCCGGAGTGCGGGTTCGACCCGGCGTCCACGACGCCGGTCAACGACCTTCGGACCGATGACCAGGACCGAGAAGAGTCATACAGGGGCGACCCGTCGGCGACGGCGCCACGCTTCATCGAGCTAGCGGAACATCTCGGCCACGTCAGAGATCGGTCCCGTTCCATCTGTGCCGGCCTCGAAGTGGCCGAATCCGACGCTCTGGCGGTCGAGCGCGCCGCGGCCTGGCATGATGTCGGGAAGGCTCACCCCGCATTCCAGACCGCGATGCTCGACGCGGCCGAAAATCGGGAATCGTACTCGGATCGCCTTTGGGCCAAGTCACCTGGCAAGGGACGACCGCGATACCGCATCGAGGCTGGCGACGTGCAGCTTCGGCCCTACTTTCGCCACGAGTTGGCGTCGATGCTCGCGTGGCTTGAGCATGCGGAGGACGACGTTGATGCGGACCTCGTGGCTTTCCTGATCGCTGCCCACCACGGCAAGGTTAGAATGGGGCTCCGGGCGCTTCCCTCCGAACCGTTGCCCGACGACGATCGACTTGTCGCTCGTGGGGTCTGGGACGGCGACGAGCTTCCTGCACTTGCCGTCGCTGGGAGGAATCTGCCCGTGACGGTCTTGAGGCTGGACCTCATGAAAATGGGCCGAGGTCCGATGGGTCCGTCGTGGACCGA
>JBDNHE010000162.1:0-8784 GCA_041688945.1 Gemmatimonadota bacterium
GCCTTGCGGCCACGCTTCTTCGACAGTGCCTCCAGCGTCCCGTTTCGAGCTGCCTTGCGCCACGCCGTCAGACTCGACGAATACAGGCCTTCACGCCTCAGGAGTCGGCCGATCTCGCCCGGATCCGTGCACCTGTCCGCTTCTTCGAGAATCCGCACTTTGTACGCCGCGCTGAATCGGCGACGGCTCGGTTTGTCGACGACCTCTGGATCCGCAGGACCCGGGGATGCCTCGCTGCGCTCACCCTCCACGGGCGGCCGGGCTTTACCATTTTCTTTCATTCGTTCTCGGAGTCCCAGCATTGTAAGTTTCTCTGCCTTCGCCCTACTCTAATTCTTTACGTGCTCCGTGTCTCACGTACGTTGGCAGAGAGGGGTCCGAGCCAGGGCACCGGACGTAGAATCCAGGATGAAAGATAAGCCGCAGTGTCGGATGGCGCTGTTGGGAATACCCGCCGCCGGCTGCGAGTGGGCAAAGGACAACGCCGCGCCGGAGGCTGGGGTGCCGGGAACGACTCCGCTGCGCAGACCACGCTGCCCGAGGAAGACATGAGAGAACTCTTACAGGACAGTGCAGCGGCACTAGCCGCATACTTGGAGAGGTATCTGTCACCCCTGGCCGACGATTGGTGGTCCAGGTACGTCCTGCCGAGCCTCAGCTTCCACCAACGTCGTATCGCTGAAGAGGGAGGTAGCGGAAGCCTCCGGGACCTCGACCTCGCGGGACTGCTTCGCGTGACGGATCGAAATTGGCGAAGCCTCACGTCCCGTTCCCCGCTTGAGGATGATGCACGGAGCTGGGTGAAGGAGCTTCAGGCCATACGGAACCGATGGGCTCACCTCCCAGCCGGGGGGCTTCCCGACGCGGAGCAGTATCGAGACGCAGACACACTGTACCGTTTTCTGGAAGCGATCGTTGCGGACCAGGAGCTCCGAGATAGGGTCGAGAAGGAACGGGAGGCAGCGAGGGATCGCATGCCAAGTCGGGAAGTGAAACCCGCAGAACCGCTCTCTGACCCGTCCCGTGTGGCCGAAACAGGTCCTCCTTCGGACGGGCACTATCGTCCCGGCCAGCTCGTCGCGCTCCCCACCGATCCAGCGACCGCTTTGCCGGTGCTTGAAGTACGGACCGGAGGCGAGGAACCGGTTTACGTTGTACTCCGTGAGAATCGACGGCAGGAGTTTTTCGAACGACAGCTGAGGCTCTTCCAAGAGATTGAACCGGCGCGTACTCCCTTGAGTGCGGACGAGTGTCGGGCTCTTCTCACGTCACAGCATATCCGATCACCGCACATCTCCGGCCTGTTCTCGCTCCGGGTCGGTGACGTTCAGTTTGTGCCTTATCAGTACAGGCCGGTACTGCGACTTCTTCGAGCGGATCGGCCCCGTCTCCTGATCGCAGATGAGGTCGGGGTAGGGAAGACGATCGAGGCCGGGCTCATACTCAAGGAGCTCCAAGCCAGAGGAGGCTTGAAGTCGATCCTGATCATCTGTCCGAAGCCGCTCGTGACTGAGCGGAAGTGGGCAAAGGAGATGAAACGATTCGGAGAGGGCTTCCTCCCCCTCGACAGTTCGACGCTCGAGTATTGTGTGGAGGAGGCAGACTTGGAGGGGGAATGGCCCAGCGAGTATTCGAAGGTGATTCTTCCCTTCTCCCTGGCAGACCGACGTTTACTCGTCGGCCAAGATGGCCACCGCCCCCGAAAGGGGCTCTTCGACCTCGACCCACCCCCTCAGTTCGACCTCGTGATCGTGGACGAGGCGCACCATATCCGGAACCGGAACACCTTCCTTCACCAAACGGTCCGGTTCTTCTCCGATCATGCGAAGGCGGTTCTGTTTCTTACCGCCACGCCGGTCCAGCTCGGGAGTGAAGACCTGTTCGTTCTGTTGAACGCACTTCGACCAGACTTGATCGTGGACGAAGCCAGCTTTGAGCAAATGGCAGCTCCGAATCCCTACCTCAACCGAGCGGTGCGAGTGAGCCGAAGACGGGACGACGGATGGCAGGAAGAGGCCCGGGACGCGTTGGAACTGGCAGGAAATACGGACTGGGGCCGGAGGTTTCTGCGGGAGCTGCCCGAGTTCCAGAGCGCATACGATGTGTTGGCCGGGGACGAGCCGTCTGATGATGCGCGAGTGCGCACCATCAGGGCGCTAGAGGAGCTGTACACGTTCAGCAACCTTATCAACCGCACACGTCGGAGAGATATCGGCGAGTTCACCAAGCGCAAACCAAGCACCGTTTCGGTTCCTTTTACCGCTGACCAGCAGGAGCTCCACGATAGCCTTCTCGAGCTTGTTGCCTCCATGCTTGAGGCGGCTCACGGCAGGCAGAACGTGAAGTTCATGATGACCACCCTCCGGAGGCAGGCTGCGAGCTGCATTTACGGACTCGTCCCATTGATGGAAGACATGCTCCTCGGGAAGATTGATCGGCTCGAAGTCCTCGCGGCCACGGACGAGGAATTCGATGGTGATTGGGGGATTTCGTCAGACTTCATAGATGAGGTCCAGGACGTGATTGAGGGGGGTGAGCAGCTCGACCCGGCAGACCCGAAGGTCGAGGCCTTCATGCGCGTCGTCTACGAGAAACAAGAGCTACCCAAGAATAAGATTCTGGTCTTCAGCACCTTCCGGCACACCCTGGCCTATCTCGCGGAACGGATGGAGGGGGGGGGAGTGAGATTCGGCGTGGTGCACGGAGACGTCCCAGATGCTGACCGTAGAGATCTGCGCAGCCGATTCGCACTGGATCGGGACGCCCCCAACGCGATCGACGTCCTTCTGTCGTCTGAGGTGGGATGCGAAGGGCTGGACTTCCAATTCTGCGACCTGCTCGTCAACTACGACTTGCCGTGGAACCCGATGCGGGTCGAGCAGCGCATTGGCCGAATCGATCGGTTCGGTCAGGAGAGCGACGCGGTCGCGATCGTCAACCTGATCACGCCCGGAACCGTCGATGCTGAGATCTACGACCGCTGTCTATGGCGAATTGGCGTATTCCACAACGCCGTGGGTGCGAGTGAGGCGATCCTAGGAAAGGTCACCAGAGAGCTGCGAGCAGTCGCAGAGTCGTTCGAGCTGGCTTCGGATGAGCGCGAAGAGAAGCTTCGACAGCTTACAGACAACGCCGTGCGCCTGATCCAGGAAGAGACGAATCTTGAGCAGCAGCAGGATGAACTGTTCGGACTCAACGTACCCTCGGCATCATGGCGTGAGGATCTCGCGGGACACGAGACCTCTTGGCTAGCCCCTGATGCACTCGATGCGCTGGTTTCCTCCTACGTTCGCGAAAGGTCAGGCTCAGACACCGCCTCCCTTCGAGGTCGCGGTGTGGTGAAGTCCCTGCGCCTCAACCGTGAGGCGCGCCAGGTCCTTCTTGATGACTTTCGGTCGATCTCCGGTCGAGACAGGGATCAGGGTCGGGATTGGGAGAGTTGGCTACAGGGAGACGAGCCGGCGCTCGGGGTGACGTTTGACCATGACGCCTCGAAGGAGGATCCAGGGCTGGAATACATCACCGTTCTTCACCCGTTGGTCAGACAGGCTGCTAAGTATGTCGATAGGGTCGAGGCGCAGGTGACTTGCCTATCTGTAGACGATACAGGTTTGCCGGCTGGCGACCATCACTTTGCGCTCTACTGGTGGAAGCGCGCTGGTGTGGCGGAGCGGGACGAGCTTGTACCGATCGCGCTGGACAGCCGTGTCGAGAGTGGCCTGATAGAGGCTATCCGAACAGCGAACGATCCGATGGATAGAAAATTGGTCCCAGAGATCTCCAAGCAGGATGATCTAGAGGCGCGGCATCACCGACTGTGGGTTGATGCGCAAGCCCAGCACCGGGACCAACACGAGGATCTCGTCCGTCAACGTCTCCGTGCTGTCGAGGTGAGTCACGAGCATCGTGAGAGCGTCGTGGAACGACAGATTGCCGAGGCCGGTGATCCGAAGATTCGTCGTATGCGGGAGGCGGAGCGCACACGCCTCCAGGCGGCGTTTGAGGAGCGGCGGCTCTCGCTCGAGGCTGCTGCCGAAGCCTGCGATATCCACGCGAGTCTCGTCATGACTGGGCTCCTAAGAGTCAATTCCTGAGTCCTTAACCACTGCGGAGCCCTACTGTGCCGAGTGATTACGATGCGATTACTTCTGAGAATGCCAAGCGGCTCGGAACCGATACCCAGTCACGTCGGACCCAGGTCAGCATGTACTCGGATCCGACCCATTTCATCTACGAGCTTCTACAGAATGCAGACGACTATGGAGCGACCCATATCGACTTCAATCTTCAGCGATCGAAGCTCGTAATCACGCATGACGGACAACCCTTCACCGAAGAAAACGTCCGCGCGATTACATACTTCGGGAAGAGCACCAGCCGCGACAATTTCCTGAAAACGGGTCGGTTCGGAGTCGGATTCAAGTCGGTATTCGCCTACACGGCGACGCCGAGGGTCGCGTCCGCCGATGAGCGGTTCGAGATCTACGGACTCTATCGAATCCGAGCCTGGACTCCACCGAAAGGGATGGGGCTCAACGACACCGTGATCGAGCTGCCTTTCAATCACGATAGAGAACGCCCGGACTTCGTTGAGGACGAGGAGTGGGTGAGCCCCGAGAAGGCGTTCGACCGTATTGGTTCGCGGCTGTCCAAGAGTCTTGAGGTCACCACTCTCCTCTTCACACAGAACCTCCGCCAGATCACGTGGCGGGCTGGGTCGAGCTCAGGCCAGCAGATTCGGGAAGATCTAGCAGAGAAAGGCCTTCCCACACGGGTGATTTCCACCGATGGTCTGAAGAAGAAATATCTCGTGTTTTCACAGCGCATCGACTATCGGGGCGTGGAACACAAGCCGATCGAGGTCGCATTCCCGTTGGCCACAGACGGTAGCCCCGGTCGCGAATCCGCGCCGCTCTACGTGTTGTTCCCAACCGCTGTGCCGACGGGGTTGGGGTTCATCGTGAATGGCCCTTTCCTGACGAATCCAGCCCGCGAGACGGTCGGCTTCGACAAGCCGTTCAACCAGCATCTGATCCATAAGGCCGGGGATCGGGCTGCTTCGGCGTTGTTGGAGCTCCGAGATCATGGGCATCTGGATACCGATTTCCTGGGAGTCTTACCCAATTCGATGGATGAACTGACCACCTTCTTCGAGCCGATGCGAGAGCGTCTAATCGAAGCATTCGGCGCCCACGAGCTCGTACCGACGGACGAGAAGGGTCGGTTCGCAACAGCTGTCAAGACACGAACGGGTCCCGCGAGTCTTCGGCGAGTCATTCGCCCCCCTGATCTCGAGTTCCTAGCTGAGGAGCCGGGGGTCCGGTGGGCGATGGGGGTATCGCCGAATTCGAGGCCTGAGCGGCTCCTCAACGATGCTGGCGTTGCGTCCTGGGAGTGGGGCGACCTCAGCGATCGATTCGGCGGGGACAGGTACTTGCCGGATCCCGACGATTTACCCGACGCTATGAAGTGGTTAGCAGCGAAAGAGGACAAGTGGTTGATCAGACTGTATCTCGAAATCGCGAAGGCAGTAGATGGCGGGGGCTGTCCGTCGGAAATTCGCTCGTCGTTGCTAATGCGAGGGGTGACGCGGGGGAAGATGGCGCATGTCCTGTTTTCGAGCGTCTACTTCCCAAGGGGCGGGTTCGCGGCCCTACCTCAGGTCAAGAAGGCATGGTTGGGTTCGTCCAAGAAAGCAAAGACTCTCCGGTCGGCGTTGGAGGCTCTTGGCGTAAGCACCATTGGCGATGAGCAGCGTGTCGAGAAAATTCTCGAGACGAGGTACAAGATCGCGGAACCCGAAGTCGAAAAGGATGAGCATCTTCGCCACATGAGGACCTTCATTCGGGCGTGGGAAGCCAATGAGCTAAAGGCTCGGGATGTCGGGCGCGTACCGATCTTTGTAACGGAGGACTTGGGCTTGTGCAGCGCGGGCGCCTGCTATATCGCCCAGCCTCTTAAGGCGACCGGGCTGGAAATTCTATACGACCGTGAAGACTCTCCACTTCGCTCTCGGCACAAGCTTTCCTCCTGGTATCGTGGGCTGGCGGGGTTCGTCGAGTTCGCTGAGGCCTGTGGTGTGTCGACGTGCCTGACACTGAAAAGGACAGGGGTCTTCTGGAGTCACCCCGAAGGCCACTATCTCCGGAGCGGCGGCGGTAGAAGCAACGAGAACACGATCAACAGAGACTACGACCTGGATCGGCTCGGTAAGCTGCTGTACCTTCGAGACCCACGTATTAGCGCGATGGTGTGGGATCTAGCAGGGCTCGCCAAGGCTCGGGAGCTCAAGGCTGAATTTCGTTGGAACAACAGCCACTCCCTACGAGACGCTCCCGCGAGTTGGATCTACACACTTCGTGAGTCTGAATGGCTACCGGGCGTGGACGGAATACTTCACCGTCCGGCTGACATCGAGCTTGAGAACCTCGATCCCGACTTCAAAGTGAAGCTATCCATGAAACGCAGCGGTTTCCTCGAGGCGATTGAACTGGGGCGAACTGCACGGGAACAGAGTGCGGAGGTACAGGCCCGCAATGAGCAGGCGAGGGAACTCGGAATTAGCCCGAAGTTGGCTGCGGTCTTCTCGTCAATGTCAGAAACAGAGCAGGACAAGTACGCCGAAAAATTAGCCGCGCAGCAGCGCGACGAACAATCCGGCGTGTCGAAGGGCGGGCCATTCCACGCGGAGTTCGCCGCAAATTTTGAAAGGTCGTCCAGCGGCCACGGGACATCGCCCAGCGGACGGGGAGGGCGTTCGGCCAATCCGGCGCGGCGGCGTTCTAAAGTCCAAGAGGGAATTACGGCCGCCAAAGGCCTGCTTGGGCCGCAGTCTAGTTTCAGGCCACTCAAAAGATGGACCAAGAAGAACAATGCCTCAAAGAAGTCTCTTGAAGAATGGTACGGTGGTAAGTGTCAGATCTGCTCTGACACCTTCAGCAAGAGAGACGGGAGTCCATACTTCGAGGCCATCTATTGGGTGAGTTATACGTCTGCCCCGTGGGTGGATAGGCCCGGGAATCTTCTGTGCCTCTGTCCAACGCACAGCGCCATGCTTCAGCACGGCTCGGTACGTGGCCCAGAGGACCCAGTCCGCGTGATCCAGGAGCTGGAGCTGGAGGGGGAAAGGGCAGGGAGGAAGCCCCAGATCGTCCTTCAGGTCTGCGGTACTGAGGCGACTGTGACTTGGGTCGACAAGCACCTTATCGACCTGCAAGAGATGCTTCGTTCGAGTCTTGACTTGGAAGAACCCGACTGAACCCGGTCGGACTCTGATGCGAAATGAGAATTCGATATGGCTTCTGACACGCGCTAGCCGGCGCCCCAGGTGCGGCTCTTGGCCGAAACCGTTCTCCCTATGCCTTTGATGTTCGCCCCATTACTGCTCGGATTGTCCTTTCGGCGCCATCGCGACCTCGCCTGATAAGCGTGAGGTCGGTCCTCGTACCTGCACCCTCCTCCTCCAGCAGGACCAGAGAGCGTTGCCCTAACCCGCCATCAGAACCCTTCAGGCGGCCCAATCTCAACCCCACCACCCCGCCGAACCAACCGCACCCGCCCAACCCCAAAAATCTCCCGGAGTGCAGGAACAGTCCCATTCAACGCATCCACCCTCAGCGAACGACTGCGAAGTCTCGGCGCCCGAACCCCATTGTCCGACCCAAGGATCACCTCCACCGCCGTAGCCCCCGGATGCAAAGCCAAAATCGCCTTGGCACGCGCAAACGCATCGGCCTTCAGGGGGTTCGCCCCGCCCCCCACCGGCAGCTCAATCTGCAACGACACCTGCCCATTCTCCGGCAGCGCCTCCAACGCCTCCACCCCATCCAAAAAGATCGGCGGATCCTCCCCGTCGCCTTCCCGGTTCGACACCGACCCCCGCAGCAGGATCACGGCATCCGGCACCAGAATCTCCTTGGCGTTTTGCCAGACTTCCTTAAACGCCAGCACCGTGGCCGTCCCGTGGAAGTCCTCCACGGTGATCTTGCCCCACTCCTGGTTGTTCTTCTTCGATATCTGACGGGCCACGCTGGTGACCACGCAGGCCAGCTCGATCTTCTGACCGGCGGATTCGGCCAGGGCGCGCGAGTTCACCGTATCGAAGGCCTGGACCAGGTCGCGGAAGCGATCGAGCGGGTGCCCAGAAATAAAGAACCCGAGCGCCTCTTTTTCGCGGGCCAGCCGGTCGGCCTCCTCCCACTCAGACACAGTGGGCAGGGGCGGGTCCTGACGGTCCATGCCCATGCCGCCGCCAGAAAACAGCGAGTTCTGCCCGGCCTCTTCTTCGACCTGACGGGCCAGCACCTCGGCGTACGCGGTATCCAGTCCGGCCAGCAGCTGGGCTCGGTGTCCGAACGCATCCATGGCACCGGCGGCGATCAGCGCTTCGCCGGCCCGTTTGTTGAGGGCGCGTACGTCGATGCGGGTCAGGAAGTCGAAGAGGCTGGTGAAGGGGGACTGCTCGCGGGCTTCCAGGACGGATTGGACGGCGCTTGAGCCTACGCCTCTTACGGCGCCGAGGCCGAAGCGGATCTGGGTGGAGCCTACGGGGGTGAACTTCCAGCCGGACTCGTTTACATCGGGCGGGAGGACCTCAATGGCGTCATCCAGGGTGGGAATGTAGCGGGCCAGGTCTTTGCATTCGGCGATGTATTTGACCACGTCGTCGGTCTTGTCGAGCACCGAACTGAGCAGCCCGGCCATGAACTCGGCGGGGTAGTGCACCTTGAGCCAGGCGGTGTGGTAGCTGATCAGCGAGTAGGCGGCCGAGTGACTCTTGTTGAA
>JBDNHE010000163.1:0-4103 GCA_041688945.1 Gemmatimonadota bacterium
ATCGGGCTTGGTGCGGTGGGGCTCCCGGTCTTTGCCGATGGCGCGGGTGGTTTTGAACACCTCACGGGGCCGACCGTCGGATACCTGCTCGGATTTGTCATCGCGGCCGCGTTCATGGGATGGTGGTACGCCGAGAAATGGGGGAAGGCCTTTCTTATGGCGGCGCTTGGGATGTCGCTGGGCCACGTCCTGATTCTCACGCTCGGGTGGGCGCGACTCGCCATGCTGATGGGCGCTGGCGAGGCTTTCGCGGCCGGAGTGGGACCTTTCGTGGTGGGCGGATTGGTGAAGTCCCTCGTCGGCGCGGGGATTGTGGCCGCCGCAGCGCGACTTCGCGCGGAGCCGAGATCTCCCTGAACCACCCGCGCGCCTGTATCCTTCGCCCATGACTTCCCAACCCAACTCACGCACGCTCGGTCTTTGGGACGCCACCGGGGTTGGTGTGGGCGCCATTGTCGGTGGCGGAATCCTGGCGCTCGCCGGGGTGGCGTTTGCGACCGCCGGGCCTGGGGCGATTGTGGCCTTCGGGCTGAACGGAATCGTTGCGTTTCTAACCGCGGTGTCGTTTGCCGAACTCGCAGTGCGTTTTCCGCAGTCGGGCGGAACGTATACGTACGCGCGGAAGGTTCTCACGGTGGAGGCTGCGTTTGGCGTGGGGTGGATCGTTTGGTTCGCCTCCGTCGTTGCTGCCGTTCTTTATGCGCTCGGCTTTGCGGTCTTTTTTGTACCCCTCGTTGAGCAGGCGGTCAGCCTGGCCGGAGGGACGCCGCCAGCATGGCTGGGTGGCCGGGTCGCCCTCCTCATCTATGCGCTCGGCGCCGTCGGCTTCTATGTGTGGAGCTTGGGGAAGTCAGCGTCAGGCGGCGGACAGTGGGCCACGATCGGGAAGGTCGTGCTCTTTGGGTTCCTGATCCTGGCAGGCGTTTGGGTGCTGCTCGCTGACGGACCGCCTGCCGGTGAAGTCGCTGACCGTTTCAGGCCTTTCTTTGTGGGAGGTGGGGCAGGCATCGCCCAGGCCATGGGCTACACCTTCATCGCCCTGCAGGGATTCGACCTGATCGCTGCCGTGGGCGGCAAGGTCAAAGAACCCAAGCGGAATATCCCGAGGGCGATGTTCCTGTCGCTCGGTATCGCTCTGGTGATCTACCTGCCGCTGCTTCTTCTCATCGTTGCGGTTGGTTCTGGGGGAGAGGCGATCGCTGATGTTGCGGCGCGCGATCCTGAGATCCTGGTTGCGGTAGCCGTCCGCAATTTCCTTGGAGAGACTGGATACTGGACCGTGGTGGTGGTGGGGGTCTTGTCCATGTTGTCGGCGCTCCAGGCCAACTTGCTCGCGGCGTCCCACTTCGCGGCCACCATGGCGACGGACCGGACCTTGCCGCGTCGCTTCGGCGCGCTCGCTCCGGGTGTTGGCACTCCAGTTGCTGCGATCCGGCTGTCCGGAATTACGGTCGCGTTCGTCCTGATTGCCGTCCCGAACGTCGCCGCAGCCGGTGCGGTCGCGAGCTTGATCTTCCTGACGAGCTTCACGCTGACGCACGGGATCGGCTACCTGGCCCGAAAACGGGCCGGCGAAGTCGACGGCTTCCGCACCCCGTGGTTTCCGGCTGTACCGCTTGTGGGAGGCGCGGCGTGTCTCGCCATCGGGTTGTATCAGGCGTTGGCGGTGCCCTCCGCGGGGGTGCTCGCCGCCTTGTGGTTGAGCTTCGGCGCGGTGCTGTACGCCCTTTATCTAGGACCGCGGGCCCGTGTGGTGGACGCTTCATCGGAGGGGCTCGACCCGCAGATGATGAAGCTGCGCGGACGCCAGCCTTTGGTGCTTGTGCCCATCGCGAACCCGGCGAGTGCCGAGGCGCTTATTGTCTTGGCGAAGGCGCTCGCGCCCCCGGGGGTGTCGCGGATCCAGTTGTTGTCCGTGGTTGGGACCGGGGACACAGGTGGCTCGGACCTGCTGACCAGCGCGCAGTCGGTCCTGGGGACTGCGCTCACCGCCGCCCTGGCCGCCGACCTCCGCCCCGAAGCGCTCGTGACGCTTCACGACGATCCGTGGGCTGAGATCGCTCGTGTCGCCCAACGAAGTCGATGCGAGAGCCTGCTATTGGGTGTGGGCCATCTGGACGGCGCCCTCATGGTTGGACCGCTGGGTAACCTGATCGAAGTGGTGGACGCCGACGTCGTCATTCTACGGGCTCCGCCGGACTGGAGACCCGAGGCCGTCGAAAAGGTCCTGATACCCTCTCGCGGCGGACGGGAGCAGAGTCCGATCAGAGCCCGCCTGTTGGGCAGCCTTGGCCGCACGTCTACCCGGGATGTCACCTTTCTGGGAGTGCTCCCCGAAGCGACCGATCCCATCACGTCTCGGGCGGCGATGCGGGCGCTTCGTCGACTCTCAATTGACGAGGTCGTCGGGCAGGCTCACGCCGAGGTGGTGCTGAGCGACGATATGGTCGCCAGTGTCGTGGAACGGGCTGAACAGGCCGATCTGCTGATCCTTGGACTCCACCCCGCCGGGCGCAGCGGTGGCGTCTTCGGTGATCTCATGCTTCGAATCGCGCAGGGTACGTCGTGTCCTCTGGTCATGATCAGTCAGCGACGGTAGATCGCGGAGTCTAGCCCTCGGCGCCGGGCTTGTGGTCATGCGTCGGGAAGCCGGTATATGACTCTATGACCAATAACGTCAAATCAGTCAAACAGTCACAATCAAGCCGTGGCAAGGCGAATGACACGCATCAGGCGCAGCGAGAACAACGCGTGCTGGATGCGGCATCGTCGCTGATCTGTCGTCTTGGATACGACAAGACGACCATGGACGACATTGCGCGCGAGGCGGGTGTCAGCAAGGGAGCGGTGTATCTGCATGTGCCCAGCAAAGAGGCATTGTTAGAATCGCTGCTTATGCGCGAGATGCATGGTTATGCCTCTCAATGGATTGCAGTCGTCCAGAATGAAGCTGACGGCGGCACGATGGGGGGGATGTTTCGTGCCATGTTGTTGGCGCTGGCGGACCACCCACTCATGAGTGCCATGCTGCGGGAAGACTCACAGGTATTCGGTTCATATCTACGAAAGCCCGACACTCTGTTCAGAAAGCAGGGCGGGCGTAATACGCGGGCGATACTGATCGAGCAGATGCAGCTGGCAGGCGCGGTGCGAGAGGACATCGATCCGATCATCGCCGCGCATATTCTGAAGATGCTGTCCTATGGACTGATCTCGATGGGCCAGATCATGCCGGAGGATCAGATTCCCGAGTTGAGTCCGCTCGTCGATGCGATCGCCAGCATGCTCGACGGCTGGATGACGCCATTGCAGGGCTTTGATCCGGAAGCGGGCAAGGCTCTGGTTCGCCAGATGGTGGAAGCGGCTCAGGCTTCCGACAAATCGGAGCACCGCGGATAATGGGTCTGGTCCGTTTTCCTGACTCCGTGGACCTCGAACAGTCCATGCAAGCCAATCGTTTGGGTGGTAAAGGCGTATCACTGGCCTGGATGGCAGGACGAGGATTGAATGTTCCGCCTGGTTTCATCCTCACGGCAGACTTCTTCTTGCCATGGTTCCAGACTGGCCTGCCCCCCGGAAACGGGTCCAAGTAGAATGAGAGTCCAACGACCCCAAAAGGGGGAAGGACTCGATGATGAGAAAGCGACACAAGCCAGAGCAGATCGTGCGGAAGCTACGAGAAGCGGACGCGCTACTGAGCGGGGGGGCGACGATCGTCGATGCGTGCCGACGACTGGAGGTGAGCGAAGCGACGTACCACCGGTGGCGGAAGCAGTACAGCGGCATGGAGATCCAGACGCTGGAGCAGGAGAACACTCGGCTGAAAAGGATCGTGGCCGACCAGGTGGTGGACATCAGGATCCTGAAGGAGGTCGCTGAGGGAAACTTCTGAGCCCGGCGCGCTCCACGCAGCGCTACGGGTTCAGGCGCTGGGACTTGGATCAGCAGCTGGTGGGGCGGAGGGACGAGCTCCGCCGAGAACAACCGCGGTACGGATACCGGCGCATCTGGCAGGCGTTGGTGCGGGAGGGTTGGCGTGTGAACCGCAAGCGAGTTCATCGGCTGTGGAAGGAGGCTGGCTGGCAGATCCAAGGGAAGGCCAA
>JBDNHE010000164.1:0-7057 GCA_041688945.1 Gemmatimonadota bacterium
GTGGTCCCGTAACCGCCCAGAATGAACGTGGAGCGATTCTGAGCCGAGAGTGGCACGGCGGCCAGCCCGACCAGGAGTAGCGATCCCGCAATGGTGGCGCGTTTCATAATCATCTCCTAGTGAATTTCGGCGACGCGAACGTGGAAGGCGGCCTGGTGGTTCTCGCCGTGCCCGTCCATGAACTCGATCATGACTTCGGTCTCACCGTGTTCGGCGAAGGTGTGCAGCGCTTCGTAGACACCCTCAGCGTGCTCCTCGGCTCCGTGCGTCGTGGATTGGCCGGATTGTTCGTGATCCATGTGAATCGATGCGGACAATCCGCCCATGCCGTGTCCGCCCGCTGCCTCGATGACCCAGAACTTCACCTCGGCCTCGTCGCCCTCGTGGACGTGGCCCGGGAAGGTCTCCATCTCGACTCGGTACTCACCGACTGCCATGTGGATGCGCTCGACCGGCAGATGCCCGTCATGCTCGTAGATCGGTTCTGCGTGTTGGGCGCCGTGAGCTTGGGCAACGACCCGCATCTCATATTCGCCGCTTGAGTAGAACATGTGCTCGGCGCTGAAGTGCCCACCGTGGAACTCCAACTCGGTGGACGACCACTCCTGGGCACCTTCCATGCGGTACTCGAAGGCCACGACTTCGAACTCGGTGACCGGCGCACCGTCGTGGTCGGAGATCACGACCTCCACCTCGTACTCGGTTAATGTCGAGATCTCTTCAGCCGACAAGCTGAATGCGACGTTGTATTCCTCGTCATGACTGTCCGGGCTGAGGATGGGATTGTCCTCACATCCGGCTGCCGCCACGACCGCGAGCGCCAAGGGCGCGACACGCAACATCTTCATATTCGGTCTCCTCACGGGGTTGAATCGGATTCAATGACTTCGAACTCGCCGACCATGCCGAGCGGCTCGTGCGGAGTGCATGCGAACTTGTAGACTCCCGGCGGGAACCGGTCGTCCATCTGGATCTCGTAGGTGGAGCCCTTCTGGATCAGGAAGGGACCCATGATTGTCGTGGGCTCCAGTTGGGCGCCGTCCGGCGTGTCTTTGAACTGCACGTTGTGCGGTGCAATGTCGTCTTGGACGAAGCGCAGCACGTCTCCGCGCCGCACCTGGACCTTGGCAGGCTCGAACCGCCACTGGGCGCTGCCCTTGTCCACCATATGGATTACGACAACCCGTGGTTGCAGGTCGTCGGTGGCGTTCGGTGTCGTCGGAGCGGGGGCGGGGGCCCAGGCTCCGAACGTGAGCGCTCCGACGATGGCGAATATTAGTTTCATTTCAGGTTTGCCCGTTTGCAGGTGCGCTTTCGTTTCATTGTCCTCCAATAAGGCAACGCTTGTGCCACGCGGACGGATTGCCTGTAAGTCATTGTCGGAAAACGAGTGGCGACGGTGAGGATGCTGTCCAATGGACATTCGATCTAGGGCAAATGCCCCACCTGAGACCCAGACGACCCCTAGCGGCGGGGCATATCCCCCACTAAGGTTGGGGACGGAACTGCACAAATGGCTGTTGTGGCCTGGGTTTCACGCACCATCCGGGTTCGAGGCCCGTGCCTTGCAGGGCGGTCCAGTACGCTCTCTCACTCGGTAGGATTCGATGAATACGGACTCCCCATCGGCACACAAATCGCCTCCTGTCCGGAGAGAGGGAGTCTTGCGGGCACGACTCATGATCGCCTTCCTGGCGCTATCGCTGCTTCCGTTGTTCGGGTCGAATACGCTCGGCTTCTTGCGTTCACAGGAAATCGTCCAGGGACTCGTTGAGCGGTACCTCGTTGGCGTGGCCGGTCTTCAAGCGGTGCATATTCAGGATCGGCTGGAGCAGCGCCGGCTCTACTTGGAGGCCATCGCTAGCGGCAATCGCTTCCTTCAGGCTGCGCTCGAAGCGCCGAGCGTCGAGGCCCGAGCGATGCAGTCCGCAGCCACCCCAGAGGCTGTCGCGGAATACCTGAACCGGAAGTTGGCTGAGTCAGATCGTTTCGAGTCACTCACGCTCTATACGACTACAGGGGTCCGCTATGCCTGGGCCGGACTGGCTGAAACATCCTTCGAAGATTTCGGCGCCGTAGTCTTCGGCCTCTCGCTTTCCACACCGACCGAGGACAACCCATCGGTACTCCGGTTCGCGACTGTCGTACAAGGCGAGGATGGCGTCGTGGTTGGCACCTTGGTCGCCACAGTATCCCTGAACCGCGGCGGTGAATTCCTTGGAGTGCCGGAGCACGTCGCTGGGGCGATCGAGTCGTTCATACTCGATGACCAGGGCCGCCCCGTATTCGTTTCCCATCCACACGGCCACCTCAGCTCCACCCGCCGCTTTGACAGCCCGTTGGCGTCCGGCCCCCCGGGACGCTCCGCGACATATCTCGACCGAGAGGGGGTGGCCGTGATCGGCGTTTCGTCGGAACTCCCTGACTTTGGCTGGCGCTTCATTACCGAAGTGCCCGTCGAGGACGCGCTGGCCGAATTGAGGGGCCTCAGGATGCTGTCGTGGATCTTGGGCGGCGCCTTCTTCGCGCTCGTAGTCGGCGCGGCGTGGCTGCTCGCGAGCGGAATCGTCGCGCCGGTGCGGCGCCTGGTTGATGCTGTCCGGAGGCTCGGTGGTGGGGACTTGGACGCACGTGTACCCCCGGGCGGGGGAGACGAAATTGGTGAGCTGGGCGAAGCGTTCAACGTCATGGCCGCGGAACTGGCGGCCAATCAAGAGCGGATCGAGAGCCTGCACCGCGCGGAGATCGAGCGCGCGGAGCAATTGGCCACGGTGGGAGAAGTCGCGAGCGGCGTTGCGCACGAGATCAAGAATCCGGTCGTCGGTATTTCCAACGGTCTCGACCTGGTCCTCCGCCACGTGGGAGATAGTGAAGAACTACGGCCGATCACGGACGAAATGAAGCGTCAACTCCACCGGATCGAGCAGGCGGTACGCGACCTTCTCGCGTATGCACGCCCGCCTGAACCTTCTTTCGAGATGGTTGACATCGACGAAGTCGTCAGCCGGGCACTCACGCTCGTGGAGCCAGGTGCGCAAAAAGCGGGCGTGACTCTAGACATCAGGATGAGCGGGGCCTCCCCGCTCGTCCGTGCGGATCGTGAGCTTTTGGTGCAGGCGGTGGTGAACCTGACGATGAACGCGATTCAATTCTCACAGCCGGGATCGACCGTCGTCGTGGAGACCATGGATCGGGGCAAAGAGGTCGAAGTCACTGTCACTGACTTCGGACGCGGCATCGAGCCGGAGGTTCTTGGTTCGCTCTTCAAGCCCTTCTTTACAACGAGGCACGCCGGCACCGGTCTTGGGCTTTCCATCACACGAGGCATCGCCGAGCGTCACGGGGGACGCATCGACGTTGAGTCGACGCCGGGCGAGGGCAGCCGCTTTGCTATCGTGCTTCCCACCGTTCTGGATGACGAGGCCTCGTCGTGAGCCGCGGCTTCATTGCGGTTTGTGACGACGAACTGCTGATTCGCCTCTGGCTGGAGGAGCATCTCTCGGATGCGGGCTTCCAGGTTCGGAGCTACGAGCATGGCACCGAGCTCATTGACGCGGTCGAGTCCGAGCGTCCGGACCTTGTACTGCTCGACTTGAGGCTGCCCGATGGCTCAGGCCTCGACTTCTTGAAGCGCATCAAGGCATTCGATCCCAACATCGCCGTGATCATGGTGAGCGCGCATGGAGAGGTCGAGACGGCGGTGCAGGCAGTCCGGGATGGAGCGCATCATTTCCTCGAGAAGCCCATCGTGCTGCCGGAATTGCTTCTGCTCATCGACAAGGCGCTCGAAGCCCTTCGCCTAACCAGCGAGGTGGGGCGTTATCGTGAGGGCAACGCCTGGCAGTTCCGTGAGGTCACTCTCGTCGGACGATCCTTTGCAATGCGGCGCGTGGCCGAGCTCATTACACGCCTGGCGCTTCGTGGAAGCCCCGCCAACGTGCTCATTCGGGGAGAGAGCGGCACCGGAAAGGACGTGGTCGCCAAGGCAATCCATGCTCGCGGTCCGCGGCGCGATCGTCCGTTCATCAGTGTGAACTGCACGGCGCTCCCTGAGTCGCTGGTGGAGAGTGAACTTTTCGGGCATGAAGCAGGTGCGTTCACGGATGCCCGCGAATCCAAGACCGGACTGTTCGAACTCGCCAATGGTGGCACGATCCTCCTGGACGAGATCGGCGACATGCCAAAGGCAGCGCAGGGCAAGCTGCTTCAGGTTCTGGAAACCCACACCCTTCGCAGGGTGGGTGGCGTTCGTGACATAGGCGTGGACGTGCACGTGATCGCGGCCACCAATCGTGACTTGGAGCTCGCCGTCGAGGACGGATCCTTTCGAGAGGATCTCTACTATCGATTGAACGTCGTGCCCATCGAGTTGCCCCCTCTTCGAGACCGACGCGAAGACATCGCACCGCTAGTCATGCACTTCATCGACTCTCTCTGCAATGAACTGCGGATTGGATCACGCCTCCCGAGCCCACAAGCGATGAGAGCGCTCGAGTCCCACGATTGGCCTGGCAATTCGCGCCAGTTGCGGAATGTCCTCGAGCGAATCCTCCTGCTTCAAGACGATGAGACGATCGAGCTGTCCAGCCTCCCGCCGGAGTTCGGCGGCGCGAGCCACGCCGGTCAGACGAGGGGCGGCTTCATGCTCCCCTCCGATGGGATCGACCTTGAGGGCGTGGAACGGGACCTGATCAGGCAGGCGCTGGACGCGGCGGACGGCAACAAGAGTCAGGCGGCGCGTCTGCTGGGCCTGACACGAGACACTTTGAGGTACCGACTGGAGAAGCACGGGGTGGTGGGGTAGTCGTGCTTGTGAGCGACCCAGCACGGCTGTCCCGCACGATCACAATTGCCGGCGTGTCCAGATGGGAGGAAGGCGCGCTTGGTAACCGTTCACGGTGGTGCAAGAGGCACCGAAACGGTTTCGTCTGAGGATCCGTGCGAGGAACCATGTTTCATTGATCCGGACTGCCGGGGCGGCTCGCCGTTCGCAGTATGCCCGCCCTCGGCGCGGCGTACGGGATCCCGGCCGAAGGCGCGGGCCCCGCCGACGATCATCACGGCCATGGCCCACGCCAGCGCACTGGCCACCGCGAAGTCCACGATCCCCCGCCAGGGCTCGGGAAAGCCGCGGACCACCAGCACGGCCACGATGATCCCGGCGGAGACGCCCCAACGGCGGACCAGGGCACGCGGGGGGCCCCCGACCAGGTTGAACCCGTACAGGGGCGCGAGGGCACGAAACACGCCCCTGGACGGCGAACGGAGCTCGCCCAGCCGTTCGAGGAAGAGCGGAACCCACCTGCGACCGAGCGCCCGTATCCCCTCGCCGTAGATGAACACGACGGTCGTGACCGCCAAAAGGATCCACTCCATCACGGAGAGGCCGTCGCGCATCGTCGCGACGCCCCGCGCCCCGAGCCGGACGACGGCGGAGCCGAAGAGCCAGAGGCCGGCGGCCCATCCCCAGATGAACGCGAGTTCTCCGGGCAGGGAGCGGGTGCTCATCCGGCTTCGGACACGATCGCCGCCACCCGCGCTGCGTCCGCCAATCGGCCGGGGATGCCGGGTCGTGAGCGCCACGGGGCCGCCGCGTGGATCCCGTGGGGCAGGGCCACGTCGGCCAGGGCCCGCCAGGACGTATCCCAGGCGGGCACTCGCGCGTGCGTCGCCCGCAGCGCACGGGGCGCGCAGCCGGTGACGCGCTGGAACTCCGAGACGGCGATTCCGGCTAGTCGGTCTTCAGACATCTCCGCGACCTCTGTGTGACGGGCTCCGCCCAGGTAGGCAGTGTAGAGGCGCGATCGCCCGAACAAGCTGTCGTTGAACGTGACGCCGCGCAGCATCGTCGCCTCACCGAACGCCACCTGGAAGCCCAGGCCCTCCAGATCGGTTTCCGCGTCCAGGTGGACGATGCCCAGGGGATTGTAGCGCAGCCGTTTCAGAGCGGTCGAGGTCCGGGGCGCCACCCGCGCCATCAGCCGGGCCGTCACGTCGGCCGGCGTCGTGATCACCACCGCGCGCGCGTCCAGCGGGCCGTCGTCCGTTTCGACGGTCCATCCCGTCCCGGAGCGCCCGATGCCCCTGACCGGCGTGTCCAGGCGGACGTGCTCCGAGATCGCACGCGCCATCGCACGGGGCAGGGCTTCCATTCCGGACGCAAAGGAGACGGCCGCAGGGGGCCGAACTGCACCGCCGCGGCGGTGCAGCGCCAGGACGAGGCTGCGCTCGGCACCGGCGGCCCGTAGCGCGTGGATGAGCGACGTGCCGACCTCCATATCCGCGGGGTCGGACGCGTACAGTCCTCCATACAGGGGGGCCAGGAACGTCTCGTAGATCTCCCGTCCCACCTTCCGCCGAAAGAAGGCGTCGACGCGCTCCTCGGGATCCGCGCCCCGCGTGAACGGCTCCAGGAGTAGCCGCAGCTTGGCCCCGACGCCGAGCGCGTGGGACGCGAGAAGGTCGGGTAGGGAAAACGGTACGCGGTGGAGCTCCCCTCCGTGGTGGACCCAAAGTGCGAGCCCGTCCTTGGCGGTGAGGAGCTCGTTCTCCAGCCCGAGCGCCGCGATGAGGCGCGCCACGCCGGGCACCCGCCGCGTGCGCTGCGGTCCGAAGTCCAACACGCGCCCGTCGACGTGCTCGCTGCGGATCACGCCGCCGGGACGGTTTCTGGCCTCCAGCACGACGAAGTCCTTTCCGCGCGCCTGGAGTTCGAGGCCGACGGCCAGGCCGGTGAGGCCGCCCCCTACCACCGCGATCACGGGCTGTCCGGCGCCGGAGCGTAGGGGCTGGGCGGGAGCGTCCGGCCGCCGTTGGTGCAGTAGATGCCAGCACCCGTGGCGCAGCGACACCGGCTGAGCGACACCCCGGCTCGGGGACCGCCGTCCTCATCGGAGGCGGAGGACAGTGCCGCCTCGACCAGGTCCGCGAGTACACCGGAGAAGGCCGGATCGTCGTGCGGCACGGGCACCCGCAGGAACTCCTTGCCCAGGCCCTCCGCAAACGCCTTGAGCTCGTGGTCGAGTTCGGCAAGCGTCTCGGACTGCTCGTGCATGAA
>JBDNHE010000165.1:0-1833 GCA_041688945.1 Gemmatimonadota bacterium
AGCCAGGCGCTCGGACCGCTCGCCGCCCGTTTTCAGGCGATCGGCGACATCCATCACCACAGCGCCCGTGGCGACGTCAGTGTCGCGGTCCGCTACCTGGACCATGATCGTCCGGAAGATTTCGGAATGAGCCCCTTCGAAATTCTCCCGGAGCAGGTCGCCGAGGCCAAGAAGGAAACCAAGACGTCCCGCCCTGATGTGAACGCGATGAAGCTGCTTCGCGGTCACATGCGGACGGGGGTGATCGCCGCCTATCAGAAAGTTGAGCCGCGGATTCGCGCAGCCATGCGCGACCGGGCCGACATGGGACACATCGAGGTGCAGGTCACCATGGACCTGCGCCCCCAAGGCGGCGAAATCGACCTCCTGTCAGGCGTTTAGCGTGGTGTATCAAAAGCGTCTCGGCCATTCGAACTTCGGTGGCTCGCGAACTTTTGATACACCTCACTAGCCTTGGCAGGTCGGCGCGACACCGGAGCGCGCGGACTGCTGTTCGCGCTGATCCTCCTGATCGCGCTTGCCTTTACGATTGACCTTTTCCGGTCCAACTCGCTGACGCGCGACCTGTTCGCCACCAAGAGCCAGCCGCGCCCCAGCGTGGTCGATTTACTGCGCGCCAACCGCCCCCGGTGACCCGATTGATTGTCGTCTTTCTGGACGGCGTTGGAATCGGAAGACCCGATCCGGAAGTCAATCCGTTTCTGAGGGCTGATCTGCCCAACTTCAGAGCTCTGTTCGGGGGGGTGCCCGATCTTTCGCACCCGATCCGATCCTCCAGCGGCCCCCACTCGGACCCGGGTGGCTTCCCACCCGCCACCACCTTCCCCGTGGACGCCAACCTGGGTGTCGAAGGGACGCCTCAGAGCGGGACCGGTCAGACGACGCTGCTGACCGGAAAGAACGGCGCAGAGCTTTTTGGCCGACACTTTGGCCCGTGGGTCCCAACCGCCCTGCGCCCGCTCGTGCGTGACGAGAGCTTCCTTTCGAAGGCTCTGCAGACCGGACACCTCGTCGCCTTTGCCAATGCCTATCCCGAGGTCTGGCCGGGAGAGCGCGGTGGGCGCCGTGTCGCGGGCCCGCCTCTGGCTGCTCAGGGCGCCGGCCTTCTCACTCGCACGCACCTGGACCTCGCATCGCGTCAGGCGGTCTCCAGCGAAATGACCAATGGCGGCTGGCAGAAATTTCTTGGATTCAACGATCTGCCCGACGTGACCCCCGAAGAAGCCGGGCGCACGCTGGCCATGATTGCGGCGGAGCACGACCTGACGCTCTACGCGCACTACTCGACTGACAGCGCAGGGCACCGGGGTGGAATGGAGGGGGCCGTCGCGGCCCTGGAAAAGGTCGATGAGTTCCTGGGCGGGTTGGTGTCTGAAGCCTTCACTGGTGACGGGCCGGCGGACGGCACTGGGACTCAGATCCTGATCTGCTCGGATCACGGGAATATCGAGGACGTCACCACCGGTCACACACGTAATCCGTCTCTGGGCGCATTGATCGGGCAGGGTGCCACCACATTCAGGCCATCGGAACTGGAAGGGCTGGCCGACATCCCTGGATTCGTCCTGCGTCAGCTCCGCAACGACGGGTAGGAAGCCTGAGTTCCGTCTGATCTTTCGGACGGCGCGCGCGACCATCGCCTCGCCCCTCAGGCGCCGGCATCGTGTTGGCATGACCCAGCGCCCCCGCATACTCGGCGAACTCCTGATCGAAGCCGCGGCCGCCACCCGCCCTCAGGTCGAAGAAGCCCTTACGCTCCAGCAGTCCCGGCCGTTGCGACTGGGCGAGATCCTGGTGCAGCAGCGATGGGCCAGCGAGCAGGCGGTCGCCCGA
>JBDNHE010000166.1:0-42578 GCA_041688945.1 Gemmatimonadota bacterium
ACCCCCCAGGCGGCCATCGCCTTGTTTGCGCGAAGGCAGTCGTAGGCGTGCAATCGCTGCAGCTTGCGCACGGTCTCGTCATGAAACTCGCGGGCGTCTGGCGCGTGGTGGAAGTAGAGATAGCCGCCGAATACCTCGTCGGCTCCCTCACCGGAGAGGACCATCTTGATTCCCATCGCGCGGATCCGGCGGGCCATGAGGTACATCGGAATCCCTGATCGGATCGTGGTGACATCGAAGGTCTCCAAGTGCCAGATCACCTCACGCATCACGTCCAGACCCTCCTGAACCGTGAAGGTGAAGCCGTGGTGGATGGTCCCCAGGTGGTCCGCGACCTCCTGCGCCCGCTTCAGATCGGGCGAGCCTTCGAGGCCAACGCAGAAGGTGTGCAAGCTGGGCCACCAGGCCGGAGACCTCCCATCATCGTCGACGTGCCGATCGCGGTGCCGGCTGGCCAGCGCCGCGATCACTGAAGAGTCGAGCCCACCCGAGAGGAGCGCCCCCCATGGCACGTCGGTCATCAGCTGACGCCGCACAGCCGCGTCGAGCGCGTCGGCCAGGGCCTCGGGGACGGCCGGGCTGGGCGTGAGGCGGTCGTACTCCATCCAGTCTCTCTCATGGTACCTCACCGGCGAGTCCTGGCCCGTGACCCATACATGCCCCGGCGGGAACTCCGAGACGGACACGCACGCTGGAATGAGCGCCTTCATCTCGGACGCGACGTGCAGGGTGCCTGCCTCATCGTGCCCCCAGTAGAGCGGGATCACGCCGATCGGATCTCGTGCCACCATTGCCTGACTCCTGGCAGGATCAGTCAGAACGAAGGCGAAGATTCCGTTCAACCGATCAAGGAATCCGGCGCCTTCCTCGGTGTACAGGGCCAGTATGACTTCGCAGTCAGAGCCGGTGGTGAAAGCGTGGGTGTCCCTCAACTGCGCGCGAAGTTCCCTGTGGTTGTAGATCTCGCCATTGACGGCCAGAGCTGCTCCGGACGACGGGTGCAGGATCGGCTGGGCACCTCCGTCCACGTCCACGATGGCGAGCCGCTCATGGACCAACAGGTTCTGGCCGTCAAAATGGACGCCGGACCAATCCGGGCCGCGGTGCCTTTGGAAGCGTGACAGGGCTATGCCGCGCTCTCGAAGATCGGCGGCAGGGGGTGCGTCGAGGATCGCAAGGATCGAACACATGAGGCTGTGGGAGTTGGAGGACAAAAAAAGCGGCCCCCCGGGAAGTCCGGGGGGCCGCGTCGGCCTGGTCGTTGCGGAAGCTATGCTACCCGCTCGTACTCCAGCCTTTGGGCGCCCGGATGGGACGGCCGTTGCGATTGGAGTTCGAATTGCAGGTGATCAGGTTCATGATCGGCTTGTCGGTGCGAGTCAGCATCGTTGCTAGTGGAGGATCGATAGTCAGGGGCTGTGGGTCAACCCAAAGGCGGTTCCGGAGAATCCCATGCAGGCACCGGGGTCGTCAGGCTTCCGAGATGTCCTGAAGCAGGGCAAGCACCTCAACCGGGTCCGAATCCAAGTCCAGAACCGGGGACAGAGTGACCCGCGCCCAGTATTCACGACCTGAGGGACCGACCATGCGGCGCTCTCCCTTGAAGCCCAGTCCGTGGAAGGCCCGCTCCATGTCGTCGCGTGCCATCTCGCGTTCGGGTTCGCAGAACATCTCAACCCAGTTGAGTGTCCCCAGATGGCCGGTGGTGTACCCCAGGGTCGCGCTGACCTCAGGGCTGACTTCCGCCACCCGACCATTCAGGTCCACTCGGATCAGGGCCAGGCCCATCTCCTGCGTCAGAGCATGCAGACGCGAGCGTCCGGTGCCTCCCTGTGTCGAGACGTCTTCGACGGCACCCTCGAGGTACTGGATGTCTCCGTCGGGTCCGCGGTGCGCCCGGGCGGCATGCCGAAGGGTGAGCACCCGCCCGTTCACATCGGTGACCTGAGTCTCGAACCCGAGCACCTCGCCATCCGATTCCAGCGCCTTCAGAAAGCGCTCGCGGTCTTCCGCCGACAGGTAGAAGTCCTTTGCGTACCGGTCTTTCAGAGTGGCCGGGTCGGGGAAACCGAGCATTCGCACCAGAGCCGGATTCGCATCGACGAAATCCCCTTGGGGCGAGCAGCGATACAACCCCATCGGCAGGTGGTCGAACATGCCGCGGTGCCGCTCCTCGCTGTCGCGTAGCGCTTCTGCGGCCCGAGTGCGTTCCACCGTGTAGCGGATCGACCGTTCCAGCGAGCTGGGATCGAACTGCCCCTTTACCAGGTAGTCGGCGGCGCCAATCTCCATGGCTTCAAGGTCGACGGAGCGCGAGCCCTTTCCGGTGATCATGATCATGGGGGTGCGCACGCCCATGTCACGGGCGTCACGCAACAGGTCGAGCCCTGTGCGGTCTTCAAGGAAGTAGTCGACCAGAACCAGATCCTGCGTGCCGTCGCGCAGGGCCTCGAGAGCTTGCTCGTAGGACGATGCCCACTCGGTCTCGATCTTCGGTTCGGCGATCTGTTCAAGCATGGCTCGCGCCATGAGAAAATCGCCCTGGTCGTCGTCGACTACGAGGATGCGGAGAGTTGCTGTGCTGTTCACCGAGGCTCCGGGAAGAATCTGAATCGCCAACCTATTCTCCTTACACGCCCGGAAACAAGCGTTTTCTCATTCGCCATCGCCGCCGCGCCCTGGCTTGCGCCTCATCTTTTTGGTATCCGCGCGCTTCTTTTTGGCCTCCAGGCGCTTCCGCTTCTGTGACCGCGAGACACGCGTGGGCTTCCGAGGTGCATCCCGGTGACTCAGTGCCTCCAGCTTCTCTCTCAGGCGAGAGAGCGCCCGCCGACGATTCTGGAGCTGGCTGCGCTCCGTGCGGCTTTCGCAGCGCACGCCCGAGGGACGGTGGACCAGGCGCACACCGGAGTCCGTGGTGTTCTGGTGCTGCCCCCCTTTGCCGCCGGCCCTAAACGTCTCAATCCGGCATTCGGCCAGCAGGTCACGGTCGTCTGCGGGAATCACGATGTGGGGGGCGGGCGATGGTTGATCGGTCATGGTACGAAGAATGCAAGGATTGAGGCCGGGAACGTATGGTCCCTCCACAAGGATTTGTCTACCTTGGACCTGTTACCGTGCACCCTGCCACTCCCCGGCGGATGATCGACCTCTCCGAACAGAACCCAGGCGCTCGTTTTCTGCTTGTCGCTGCCTGCGCCGTTGTGGTGGCATGGGGGCTGCAATTTGCAGCGCCAATCATGCTGCCGTTCGCGCTGGCACTCTTTCTTTCGGTGCTCACGCTGCCGGTTCTGGTGTTCCTGAGAGAAAAGCGAGTCCCGACGGGTTTGGCCGTCCTCATAGCGATGGCTGTCGTTGTGGGCACCTTCGTTCTGATCGGTCTTATGGCCAGCCAGTCGGCCGGCCAGCTCGAAGCCGTCCTGCCGGGGTACGCCCGTCGCCTGGGAGAACTCCAGACTTCGTGGTTCAACAGCCTGGAGGCACGGTTCCCCAATCGAGACCTGAGCGAGTACGTGTCCCTCAGCCTGTTCGACCCATCATCGGTCGTGGATCTGGTCACTTCGACCATTGGCCGTGCCGCCTCGCTGGTCTCGCAGGGCTTTCTGGTCTTCCTGATCATGTTCTTCATTTTGGCCGAATCGACCGTGTTTCCGGCCAAGCTCGCGGCCATTCTCGGGGGTTCGATCAAGGGCGAAGAAGGGATGCGCAAGGTGGTCGCCGAGGTTCAGACGTACCTGGGCATCAAGACGGCAATGTCCCTGCTGACCGGGGTCCTGATCGGGGTCTGGGCCTGGATCACCGGCCTGGACCTGCCCATCGTTCTGGGGCTGATCGCCTTTGTGCTAAACTACATCCCTACGGTCGGGTCGATTATCGCGGCGGTACCCGCTGTGCTTCTGTCGTTGATTCTGGTCGGGACGGTTAGTCACGCGCTCCTGGTCGCGCTTGGGTACGTGCTGGTCAACACCGTATTCGGAAACATCATCGAGCCCAATCTGATGGGACGTCGGCTGGGGCTATCGACTCTGGTCGTGATCATGTCGCTGCTCTTCTGGGGATGGACCTGGGGTCCGGTCGGGGCCCTGCTGTCGGTGCCCCTGACGATGGTGCTCAAGATCTGGCTCGAGAACACGCGGGATCTGCGATGGGTCGCGATCCTGCTCGACAAGCAGTCTCCCATGGTGCCGCTGACCGACCCGATCGAAACGCCGGCCGCACTTACCATGTCCCTTGATCCCGCTGAGTTCCGCCGCTGATATGCCAAGAATCGCCTTTGATGCACTCCCGGACAGCAGTCGGCTCTGGATTTTTTCTGCGGCAGAGGTCCTGAACGATCGTGCGGTCGCGCAGGTGCTCGATTCCGCCTCTACCTTCATCGACAGCTGGGCGGCGCACGGTACACCCCTGACCGGCGGTTGCACGCTGGTGGAAGGCCGGTTTCTGCTGGTGGCGGTGGATCAGGCGACCGTGCCGCCCTCGGGATGCTCGATCGATGCCATGGTGCGGGTGCTGAAGGGGCTCGAGACGGAGCTTGGCGTCCCTCTGGTTAGCCACGGTGACATCTATCTGCGTCGCGACGATGGTGGGACCGAGCGGATGACGCGGGCCGAGTTCAGGGCGGCCGCGCTGGAGGGGGCGGTTACGCCGGAGACGGGCGTGTTCGACACCACGTTGTCCGGACTGGGCCCGTACAGGACAAGCGCCTTCGAGGTGCCGGCCAAGGACAGTTGGCACGGGCCGGCCTTCTTCCGCGAGCGTGCCGGGGCCTGAGCGGTCCTTTCCCCGGCGTGGCGCTCCATGGCGTCAGAACCTTACGGCCAATCCCACGCGCAGCCTGATCAACCTGTCCTCCACGTAGTTCGTGCAATCTTCGCAGGACCCAAGCGAGACCGGGACAATCAGGTCCGGTCCGCCCGATAGCCTGAAGGCCGGCCAGGATCCCTGCGGACGAAGGCTGATCGCTCCCTCGATGCCCCCGAGTACCGCGAGGTCGGTTTCGGCCAGCTTCATGCCCGAATCCATTCCCCTTTCCGTGACGTTCAAGCCCCCAAGTCCGAGGGCCGGGCGCAACGAAATCAGCGCATGGCGTCCGAGGTCGTGCTCCACGTCGTACCCAACCCGGAGCCCGACGTACGAGCTGTTGGTCTCTACTGGTTCGGGCAAGCACTGCATGGGGTCAATCAGTCCGGCACAGACCCGATCGATGCCGCCTGAAGGGCGGGTGCGGTGCCACTCCATCCCAACGGAGGTGTGACGCCCGACACGGACGAGAGCGGAGGCCCCGTACCCTCCACCAAACGCTCGATCGAGCACGCCAAAGCTGCGATCACCCATCTTTGAGAGGTCCACCAGACTGACCTGCGCCTCAATCGACTGGCCCGCGACCGGGGCAGGGTCATGAATCGAACCGGCGACGACCAGGCCCAGGGTTGCGACCATGCCGGTCAGCCAGCGTCCGGCCCTGCGTTGCGACTTCTTCATTGCGTACGCCTGTCGGGGGTTTCAGCACTGATAGTGCTGCCGCTACTCGACGCCGCCCTGCAGCTTCTTGACCAGCGGCGAGAAGACCATGGCGACCAGCCCGGCTCCACCGACGATCAGAGCCACCGTTCGGAAGAGCCCGGACGGATCCATGTTCTCCAGGCCACCGGCCACGCGGCCGGCGATCAGGTTTCCGAGCGAGACCGAGACGAACCACAGCCCCATCATCTGACCCACGCGCTTGGCCGGAGCCAGCTTGGTCATGGCCGAAAGTCCAACCGGCGAGAGGGCCAACTCACCCGCGGTGTGGAAGAAGTACGTCACGACCAGCCAAGCCATCGGCGCGCCATTGGCGGCGGTCGCGTTGGCGGCACCCCACGAAAGTACGAAGAAACCGACCGACAGCCCAACCAGGCCGTAGCCGAACTTGAGCGGGATCGACGGATTGGCGTTGCGTTTGCCCAGCCATATCCAGAGCGACCCGAATACCGGGGCCAGCAACACGATGAAGATCGAGTTGATCGACTGAAGGAAGCCCGCGGGCACCTCCACGCTGCCGATGGTCCGGTCGGTCAGGTCTCGGGCAAACAGGTTCAGCGACGAACCTGCCTGCTCAAAGCCTGACCAGAAGATGGCCGAGAAGATGAAGAGCCAGACGATCACCCAGATGCGCTTGACCTCGGCCGGCGAGTGCCCGCCGAAGAAGATCACGCTACCAAAGTAGATGGCGACCATGATCAGGACGCCGGTGCCGAGGCCGTCCGCGACCTGAGGCAGACTGACGGCGAGCGATCCGTTCGAGATCAGGAACACGAAGACAACCACCGCCGCGATAACGATGCTTGCACCGCTAAAGAACTTCCGGCTCAGCGCGGCGATCTCCTCAGGGGACTTGTCCGACTTGAGTTTGCCGGCGTCACCCATGTGCCTGAGACCGTACTTGAACTGAATCAGCCCAAACACCATCCCGATTCCCGCGAGCGAGAAGCCGAGGTGGTAGTTGTAGGTCTCACCCAGGGCGGAACAGGCGATCGGACCCAGGATCGCGCCCAGGTTGATGCCCATGTAGAACACGGAGAAACCCGCGTCACGTCGTGCGCCGCCCTCGGGATAGAGGTCGGCCACGACCGCACTCACGTTGGGCTTGAGCAGCCCGGTCCCGATCGTGATCAGGAAGAGCCCGACAAAGAAGAGTTGATCGACGGGCACGGCCATCGAGAAGTGGCCGGCGGCAATGATCCAGCCACCCACATAGACCGACTTTCGCTGACCCCAGAGGTTGTCCGCGACCCAGCCACCCGGCAGAGCCAGCAGGTATACCAGTCCGGTATAGAGACCGTAAATGGCACCCGCCGTGACCACGTCCATCCCCATCCCGGGGTTGGCCGCCACCGTCTCCTGCGTGAGGTACAGGATGAGAAGGGCACGCATCCCGTAGTACGAGAAACGCTCCCACATCTCGGTAAAGAAGAGGGTGGAGAGTCCGATCGGATGCCCAAAGAAGGTCTTTTGGGCCGTGGCGCTGCTGCTCACCGTCTCACTCCGTTGCTGGATTCATCTGGGTGATCCGCAGATCACCGGAGGGCACAGGGCCCAGACACCATACGAAGCGGCCCACATCAGATGGCACACCGCTCCGGAACGGGGGACAACCTAGTGTCTCACTGCAATCCTTCGCCAGCAGTCCCGCGCGCGCCTCAAACGGACGCGCGCCCTCCGCCTTCGCGGAAGAATGCGCCGAGAGTCACCGCCAGAAAGCGAACAGCGGATTCCTCGGCCCAGAAACGGGGACGGCGAAGCGTCCCATGCACAAACCCCACGTGGCCGCCCCGCGATGTGATTGACGGGTGCAGCCAGGGATTGTCACCGATTGCGGCGGTCGGAATGGCCGAAAAAGGAAGAAAGGGATCGTCCGCGCTGTGCAGAAGTAGCGTCGGTCGCCGGATCCCGGATACGAAGCCCGCACTCGAGCATTGCTCGTAGTAGTCGGCGGCTCCGGAGAACCCGTGCAGCGGTGCCGTGATCCGGTCATCGAACTCCCGGATGCTGCTGATGCCCGGGAGCTCCGCCGGATCAACCAGGTCCGTCAGCAGATGTGATTTGTCCAAGACCTTCTTCCTGAGCGATTTCAGGAAGTAGTGGGAGTATACCTGGCCCATCCGCCCCTGCATGAGTCGGTCTGCCCCGGCCGACAGGTCGTAGGGGACCGAGACGGCTACGGCCGCGTCTACCAGCGATGCGTCTCCATCCTCGCCCAGCAGCTTCAGCAGAACGTTGCCGCCCAGTGAGAAGCCGATGACTCCAAGGGGACGATTGGGAAATCGCTCGCGCAAACCCTCAAGCACGAAAGCGGGATCGCCGGTTTCGCCGGAGTGATACATCCGGGCCCGATGATTGGGGACGCCCGAGCAGGCGCGGAAGTTCAGGCCCACGGCGGCCAGGCCTCGGGCGGCAAGGGCGGCGTAGCTGTTGAGCATGTAGCGACGCCGCGTGTTCCCCTCCAATCCGTGAAGGACCAGCACCAGCGGCGAATCGGAGTCCGGATCCGGCGTGAAGTCCAAATCGAGGAAATCCTCGTCTGGAGTGTGCCATCGCTCGTGCCGCAGCTCGATGGCAGACTCCGGGCGCAGGAATTTGCCGCCGATCGTCTGCACGTGGCGGTTGGCCGCTGCAAAGGGCGGTCTGAATGGAACCGGAAAGGCTCCGGCGGGGAGTACGGGGACGTTCATGGGGCCCAATCTAACCGTTCACGGCGGGGAGGGATCGGGTTGAAACTTGGCTCTTCGGGGGCCCGTATGGGCTGCAAGACTGGCATCGCCGGTCGGACGCGATCTTCGAATCTTCCGAAATGACAATGACGCGAATCAGTACGCTTGTCCTCCTGGGGCTGGCCATGGTGGGGCAGCCCCGGCCGGTGCATGCCCAGGCAGCCGACCGGATCTGGGGCACAGTCATTACCTCCAAGGGGGCCGAGATCACCGGATTCATCCGCTGGGATCGAAACGAGATCAACTGGACCGACCTGCTCAATGGCAGCAAACGCTTTGACTGGGAGGCGCTGGCGGTCTGGGACGAGGCTGTAAACCAGGGGGCAGAGCCGACGGACGACCGCAGCATTGAGTTTGCCGGGTATCGGATCACCTGGGACGACGATCAGGGCTCGCAACCCGATGTTGCGGACTCCGGAGTGCGCTTCGGGCACATCGCTTCGTTGCGAGTGACGGGGGACGACGAGGTCGAGGTCACGCTCCGGTCGGGCCAGACCTTTGAGCTGGCTGGAGGTGCTACGGACATCGGGACTAACATTCGCGAACTCCTGATCGAGGTTCCGGGGGGAGAGACGATAGAGCTGGAGTGGAATGAGCTCGAGCGAGTCGAGTTTTCCTCCGCCCCACCGGGTGCCCAGCCTTCTTCATCGCGGCTGTACGGTCGAGTGGAGGATCGCTGGGGTAATCCACTCTCGGGCTATATCGCCTGGGACCTGGATGAAGCGCTTGGCGCGGACCTGCTCAATGGCGAGTTGGACGGTAGGAATCGCTCAATCGCGTTCGACCGGATCGCCTCGATTCAGCGCGACGGCTGGGACGCCTCGATCGTGACGCTCCTGGATGGCAGCGTCATGCGGCTGTCCGGCTCCAGCGATGTGGGCCGTGGGCATGGCGGTGTGCAGGTCTCCGACCCGCGTCTGGGGCAGATAACCGTCTCGTGGGACGATTTTGGCCGCGTGGACTTCCGTGAGCCCGATCCGCCGCTGACCTGGGACGATTTCGCGGAATCTCGGCGGCTTCGTGGGACGGTCGAGACCGAGTCCGGCGAGGTGGTCACCGGGTGGATCCGCTGGGATGCGGACGAGGAGTACGACTGGGAGATTCTGAACGGCAACTGGCGAGATCTGATACACCACGTCGAGTTCTCGATGATCGCCCGGATCGAAAAGCGCTCCAGCCGCGAGTCCGACGTGATCCTGTGGGACGGGCGGGTTCTGCAGCTGGACGGATCGAACGATGTCGATCGTGGCAACAAAGGGATCTTCGTCGAGACGGACAGTGGCGAGCGCTACCTGATCAAATGGGCGAACTTTGCCTCTGCCGAGTTCGAAGGTCGATGAGACTCTTGGGGAACACTTCGATGTCTGACGTAACCACGACCCGGGCTCTCAACGCAGGGCTCTGGAATCTTCTGTTTCTCCTGTTCGTGCCGACGGGCGTGCATGCCCAGGCGACGGGCGCGGCAGTCGATCTGGTGGCGTCGGACACCTACCTGGATCCGGTCGCGCGGCAGCTTCACGAAGCAGCCTCCGCGAATTGGGCCGCCCTGGACGAGACTGTCCGCCGATACACGGCCCGCGTCCAGCAGCGCATTGCCGCGATGATCCGGGCGCCGCTCAAGGACCGATTACTCTATCGCAACGAATCGGCTGCCCGCGTATTCTGGGACCGCGATCACGACACGTTCGTGCAGGTACTCGGTGCAAACGCCCAGTACCCAGGGAAGCAGTACGCCGAGATCGAGTCGTTTCTGGAAGATCTCACCATCGACGAGGCCTTCGACCCGGGCGGCGACCGCCTGATCTTCGGGTTCGGAAATCGAGGTGACCGCGACGGCCCGGAGAACGAGGACTGGGGGGACCCCAACACCAACGACTTCTGGGTCGCCCACCCGCTGGCCGGGTCGGCAGATTCGCTCTACCAGTACCAGAGCGGCGACACGCTCACCCTGACGCTGCCGGATGGGCGGCGGCTTACGACGGTGGAACTGAAGGTGATTCCACGCGAACTCAGTGTCCACCTGATTTCTGGCGCACTCTGGATCGACACAGAGACGGGCGCCCTGGTGCGGGGCATTTACCGGCTGTCAGATCAATTCGATGCTATGCGGGATGTCCCCGACGCTCGCGACGAACAGGAAGATGGCAACTTCGACCTTGTTCCCGGCATCTTCAAACCTTGGACCTTCGACCTGCAGATGGTCGCGGTCGAATACGCACTGTGGGACTTCAAGGTCTGGCTGCCCCGATCCATGAGGGTCGAGGGCAGGGCTTCGGCGGGGATCCTGAAGTTCCCGATCGAGATGGACATCGCCTACCGGATCGAGAACGTCGTGCTTGAAGACGACATTGGTACCGAGGCCTACGCTCAGTCCGTACTTGAGGAGCGGCATTTCGACACGCGGGCTGAAGCCATGGCCTTTCTGGCCGAGCTGATGTCAGAGGAGGACGGCGTCCCCTACCAGACGCTGGGCACCGAAGGGCGAGGCGGGCGCGGGAACGGCAACCGCTTTCTTGCCCCCGAAGACCGCGCCCGGATCGCGAACAGTCCTCACCTTCCGCCCCCGATCTGGGAGGATGCGCCCGGATTCGCCTCGGCCGACGAACTGGCTTCGATGGTTGAGAAGCTGGCGGACATTCCGCTCCCTCGGGTCAACGGAATTCCCTGGGCGGCCAACTGGGGACTGCAGCGCCCGGATCTCATGCGCTACAACCGGGTCGAGGGACTGGCTGTCGGCGCCCGGTTCCAGGCTCGCTTCGGCAGCTTCATGGGCCCCATTTCGTTCCAGTCCACCGGGTTTATCGGCACCTCGGACTTCGATCCCAAGGTCCGCCTTGGCTTCGACAGATCGTCGGTCAGGCGGCGGTGGGAACTGGGTTTCTACCGCGAGATTCGGGCAATGGACCCGCGAGGCCGGTACCTGGAACTCGGCAACTCTCTCAACGCGCTTCTCTTCGGGCGGGATGACGGGGAGTACTTCAAGGCGACCGGTGCCGATCTGAGATTGACCCCGCCTGAGTCGGAGCGTCAAAGCTGGACCCTGCGAGGCTGGGCTGAGCGCCAAGATCCTCTCGGTGTGAACACGAGCGTTGCCCTGGCCCACCTCTTCGATTCCAAATGGCGGTTCCGCAGGAACATCGCGGCGGATCGGATCGAGGAAGCCGGAGGCGAACTGAGCCTGATGCCCTGGTGGGGGGCGGATCCGCTGCTGCCACAGTTTGGGATCGAGATCAGGGCCTCGGGAGCGGCCTGGCGTCCGGTTGGCGACGACGACGAAGTCAGAGACTACGCGCGGCTGCGGACGGTTTTGCGCAGCGCGATCCCGCTGGTGGGCGGCCGCTGGCGCGTCGGGGTGGAGGCGGGTGCCGGCACCAGCTGGGGCGACCTGCCGGTTCAGCGAAACTTCCTTTTGGGCGGCAGTGCGACACTTCGCGGCTACACGGCCAGTGTGATGTCGGGGACGAGCTATGGGCGGGGCCGACTCGAGCTGGCCAGGGTCTTCCCGGCCAGCACCGTGTCGTTCTTCGGTGATGGAGGCTGGGCCGGTGATCGGGACCTCTTCGATTCCGACGACGTCCTGTATTCCGTGGGTGTCGGGGGCAGCATCCTGGATGGTCTGATCCGGATGGACATTTCCCGCGGTTTGCGGGGTCCCTTCAAGCGGACCCGTTTTGATCTCTACCTGGATGCCATTCTCTAGTGCGGCCGTGGGCTGGCACCTGCTTTGACGCGGGGGGCCTGGTGGCGCATTCTGGGCGGGCGATCGAACCTCTGATCGCCCGCTTTTGATTGCACCCGTACCCACCTCTGGAAGTCCATGTCGAGACGCACATCAATCCTGCTGACGGCGCTGCCCGTTTTCTTCGGCGCCTGCACCTCGCCGCCGCCCGAGGAGTTGGGCGTGTCCTGGGAGCTGGCGCAGCACCGCGCGGCCACGATCTCCGACGTGGCCTATCGTTTTGCCCTGACCATCCCCGACACCCGTGACCTGCCGCTTTCGGGTGAGACCGAAGTCAGCTTCGTGTGGAATGACGCGGAGGCGGGCCCGGTCACGATCGACTTCAAAGATCCGGCGACGCGTGTACGGTCGGTTGCAGTCAACGGGACGCAGGTCGAGTGGCGGGCGGAGAGCGATCATGTGGTCATCGACGGTGAGCATTTCGCCACAGGTGCATCGAACACGGTCGTCCTGGATCACGACGCGGGCGATGAGGCGCTCAACCGGTCCGACGAGTTCCTCTACACCCTGTTCGTGCCCGACCGGGCGCACTTCTCATTGCCGGTCTTTGATCAGCCGAATCTCAAGGCCCGGGTCTCCTGGGATCTCACGGTACCCACAGGATGGGTGGCCGTGGCCAATGGACCCGCGGCTTCGGCCCCGGGTGTTCCCGAGGATCTGGCCGGCGCCGGTCTCGCTCCCGATGAGATCGCTGCAGCCGATGAGGGGCCCCGACGCTATGTGTTCGAAGCGTCGCGCCCCATTCCCAGCTATCTGTTTGCCTTCTCGGCCGGGCGGTTTACGGTGGAGAAGGGGATGCGTGACGGCCGGACCTTCACCATGCTGCACCGTGAAACCGACAGGGCTACCGTCGACCGGAATCGCGAGGCGATTTTCGATCTCCACCAGACGGCCATCGAGTGGCTCGAGGACTACACGGCGATCGACTACCCCTTCCAGAAGTTCGACTTCGTCCTGATCCCGCCATTCCAGTACGGGGGGATGGAGCATCCGGGAGCAGTCACCTACCGGCAGTCGTCCCTCATGCTCGATGAGAGCGCCACCCAGGGATCCTATCTGGGTCGGGCCAGCCTGATCTCTCACGAGACCGCGCACATGTGGTTTGGTGACCTGGTCACCATGAACTGGTTCGATGACGTCTGGACCAAGGAAGTCTTCGCCAACTTCATGGCCGCCAAGATCGTCGAGCCCAGCTTTCCCGAGGTGGACCACGATCTGCGCTTTCTGACTTCGCACCATTCCACCGCCTACGGAGTGGACCGGACGCCGGGTGCCAATCCGATCCGGCAGCCTCTGGAGAACCTGCGCGAGGCCGGCACACTCTACGGTGCCATCATCTACCAGAAGGCTCCGATTGTGATGAAGCAGCTGGAGCGCACGGTTGGGGTCGAGACGTTCAGAGATGGGCTGCGTGAGTACCTGGCGGCGCACCGCTATGCCAACGCGACCTGGCCCGCCCTGATCAGCATTCTCGACGCTCGGCACGAGAGCGATCTGGCTACTTGGAGCCGGGTCTGGGTGGAGGAGCCCGGACGCCCAACGATTCGAGTGGGCTTTGATGAACTCGGAGAGGGAATGGGCCGGGTCACGCTCACGCAGGAAGATGTGTGGGGCCGGGGTCGGGTCTGGCCGCAGGAGATGGTGCTGGCCGCGTTCCGGGACGGTCAGCCGTCCTTCGCCGAGGTGTCGTTCAACGCCGGCGAAGTCATCCCGGAGGCCTGGACGGGGATTGAGCGCCCGGACTTCGTGATTCCGAATGCATCGGGCGTCGAGTACGGACTCTTTCTGCTGGAGCCCGAAGCTGCCCAGGCGATGATGGCCGCGCTGCCCACCATCCAGTCCGAAGTCCTGAGGGGGGCCGGGTGGATCAATCTGCGTGAATGGCTCAGGGAAGGCGTGATCGAGCCCAGAGCGGCCCTCGAACTGGCTCTCGCCGCCACCGAGACCGAGCGGAATCAGCTGATTCTGGGCCAGGTTCTGGGGACGATCTCGGAGGTCTACTGGGGCCTCATCCCGGATCAGGAAAGGGCCGAATGGGCGGTCCAGATTGAGGAGGCGCTTTGGCGCGGCCTGCAGGCGGCTCCCGATGTGTCGGTACGGTCGTCCTTCTTCTCCGCCTTCCGCGGGACCGCGACCACACCCTCGGCCCTTCGTCGTCTGGAGCGGATCTGGTCCGGGGAAGAGGAGGTCCCCGGCCTTCCTCTTTCGGAGAACGACCGGATCGGACTGGCCGAGGCGCTTGCCGTCCGCGAGGTCGACTCTGCCGAGCAGATCCTGGACCAGATGTCGGAGGAGATCGTCAACCCGGATCGCAAGGCCCGTTTTGACTGGGTCCGGCCCTCTCTGTCCGCTGACCCTGCGGTTCGCGAGGCCTTTTTTGAGACGCTGAAAGACGAAACGAACAGGGAGCGCGAGCCGTGGGTACTCTCAGGCGTCGGCTATCTGAATCACCCCCTCCGGCGCGAACACGCGCGCCGGTTTGTTCTTCCCAGCCTTGAACTGGTGGAGGAGATACAGGCCACTGGCGATATCTTCTTCCCGCAGCGCTGGCTGGGAGCGTCGCTGGGTGGCCACAACCATCCTGAGGTGGTCCAGACGGTCGTTGAATTCCTCGATGGGCGCCCGACGTATCCCGCCCGTCTCAGGGGTAAGATCCTGCAGTCATGGGACGGCGTGCGCCGTGACGCTCTGATCGTTTATGGAGCCGACGCGGTGCCCGCCTGGGCTCCACCGAATTGATTTCTCGATGAAAAACTCGAACAACAAGCCACTGATGACTTCCGTCCGACGTGTACCCGGCCTCCGGCCAGGCCTGACCGCCTTCGCCGTCCTCCTTGCGGCCTGTTCCGCTCCCGACGCCCGCGATACCGCAAATGACATTCCGCATCGCTTCGATGACGGACTGCTGCACAATCCGGCCCTACAGGCGGTGGTGGATGCGCAGGAGGCCCGTGACACCCGTGGGCTCATGGTGGCGCTTGATCATGGTGATCCCCTGGTGCGCGCCCGTGCGGCCTACAGCCTGGCATCGGTCCGGGCTCCCGAGGCCGCGCCCAGTCTGATTGCGCGTCTGGCCGATGATGACGCACGAGTCCGCTCCGATGCGGCTTTTGCGCTGGGGCAGCTCGATCCCCTGATGGTGATGGCGAATGAGGGACCTTCAGCGGGAGTCGAAGCCGCACTCTGGACCCGCCTCGCAACCGAGACGGACGCAGATGTACGCTTGGCCCTTGTCGAAGCGCTGGGTCGGGTGGGGGGGCAGGGGACGATGGAAAGAATGATGACGGTCGAGGTGGACGACCTGGCGGAACACGCCGCCGTCAACCTCGCCATCTCACGAGGGCTGGTTCGCGAAGTCGCTCCGGTGACGGCGTGGGAGAGGTTGGCGAGGGATCTTGGGCACCCGGCTCCAGGTGTACGGGGCGCGGCCGTGTACGGCTTTGATCGGGTCGAGTACGTGAGCACGTGGTCGTCGTATCGTGGGGCCGCGCGGACCGCACTGGACGGCCTTGAGTACGACGATCCAGCTGCTTTCAGACTGCTCCGCCCTCTGGGGCGGGCGATGGATGTCTACACCACGCCCCGCTTGAAGCTCTGGCTTCGAAACGGCAAGGACTGGCGGGCCCGTGAGGCGGCCGCCATCGGGTTGGGGAGTCGGAAGAATCTCGAGACGTGGGGCATGCTGATCGAGAGTCTGGATGACCCCTCGATCCATGTGCGGATTGCGGCGGCCACGGCCATGTCCACCGAGCCGACACCGGAGGGCTTTGTGGAGCCCCTTACTGGTTGGATCGATCGAAATCCCGACCTGCTTGCGGTCTCGTCGATTCTTCTGGAGCAGCTTGGGCGGTCCGGTTTCACCGACGCGATCGCTTCCTGGATGGAGGGACACGACTGGACCGACCCGGCTCGGTCGGCCGTTGCCGTGCGAGCGGCCAAGGTCACCGAAGGGCAGGAGGCGGTCGCTTGGCTCTGGCAGGGGACGGAGGCCTCGGATGCGGACGTCCGGACCGCCGCCTTCCAGGCCATTGTCGAGCGCTGGGGGGCGAGCCAGGCTTTTCCCGAGTCGCACGACTTCTTCCGCGAGGGCTTCGTACGGCTCATGCGAGGCCCGGACGATGGCTTCTCGATCCGCGCTGCGGGCCTCCTGGGGGACTCTGTTCTTGTCGCAACCGGAGGCGGGGCCGCGCTCAGGACTTACCTGACCGAACTCACGGAGCGCGATGATGCGGCGCGAGTGGCCGCAGTGGTGTCCTCTCTGGAGCGGGATCCGTCAGTGACCCTGCCCATCGTGACGGCGCCGGCAGCGGTGACCGGCCCCAACCCCCACGCAACCGTGGATTGGCACTACCTGGCCGAGCTGGGCGATCACCCCCGGATGATCGTGGAGACCAAGCACGGGCGCTTCGTCCTGCAGCTGAACACATCTGAGGCGCCGCTGACGGTGCAGGCCATCACCTCGGTCGCACGCACCGGCCAGTACGACGGCGTCCCCTTCCACCGCGTCGTTTCGAACTTCGTGGTGCAGGGTGGGGATGTTTCGAACGGAGAGGGCACGGGGAGCGCCGGCTTCAGGCTCAAGACGGAATCTGCACGCACGCCCTTCCTGACTGGCGTTCTCGGCATGGCCCGGAATCTGGACTATGACACAGAGGGTTCGCAGTTCTTCGTAACCCACTCTCCTCAGCCCCATCTGGACGGGTACTACACGGTGTTTGGTCAGGTTGTCGAGGGCCAGGGCGTTGTGGATCAGATCGCTCAGGGTGATCGGATGCTGAGCGTTCGGGTTGAGCCCGATCCCACCGCGGCACGCCCTGGGACCAGCCACTGAGCCACACTCCTCGTGTCCCCGGGGGCTTGAGAAGGTTCGGAGCAGCCATCCCTGCCGGGCTCCGCTACATGGCGGCCGGAGCCTTCTTCTTTTCGGTGATGAGCGCCCTGGTCAAGGTCGCGGGCGCTCGCTATCCGACCATGGAAGTGGTCTGGGTGCGGTCGCTGGTGGTGCTCATCATCAGCTGGGCGACGCTGCGGGCACGAGGGAAGAGCGTGCATGGGAATGAGCGGGGCCTGCTTGTGCTGCGCGGCCTCCTGGGATTCGGCGGGCTCTCCTGCTTCTACTACGCGGTGATTCATCTGCCTCTGGCTGAGGCCACGGTGATCCAGTACACCAACCCGGTCTGGACCGGACTGATTGCCGCAGTGGTTCTGGGGGAGTGGATCGGATGGTCGCAAGTGGGACTGGCCGTACTCGCGTTGGGCGGGGTGGTTCTGGTGGCCCGCCCGTCGGCGTTGTTTGGTGGGGCCAGCGGCCTGGATCCGCATGCGGTTCTGATCGCCTGCGCGGGTGCGCTCTTCAGTGCGGCAGCCTATGTGACCGTGCGCCGGCTCAGGGGTGAGGGGACCATGGTCATCGTCTTCTGGTTCGCGCTGATCGGTTCGCTGCTGCCGCTTCCGTTTGCGCTGAGCGGCAACTGGCTGACCCCCCTCGGATGGCAGGAGTGGCTGCTCTTGGCGGCGATCGGCGTCTCGACCCATCTGGGCCAGGTCTACCTCACTCTTGGCCTGCAACACGAGGCCGCGGGGCGGGCGATGACTGTGGGTTACCTCCAGATTCTTTTCGCGCTCGTCTGGGGGGTGGTGCTCTTTGGCGCCTGGCCCGACCTGGTCGCCGGTGCCGGCGGACTGCTGATCGTGCTCTCGGTGGTCGGCGTGGCAAGGACGCGCCCAGTCACCCTTTCCAAATAGCGTGAGAACCCGCTTGTACCCATTTGGAACTAAACGATGTTTGGGCCCGTATTGGTGCTGGGGCTACAAAAGAAAATCTTAAAGGTTTACACTGTTCACCATGTCTCAACGATGTGAACGAATTCTGAATGAAGCGTGCGAACTCTATCTGGCCGAAGGGCTGGACGGATTTTCGATGCGCAAGCTGGCCAAGGCCGTCGGGGTCACGGCTCCGGCCCTCTACAAGTATTACGATTCCAGAGAAGCCGTGCTGCTGGACGTGCTCAGCCGGGGCTACCGCATGCTCGCCCGCTCTCTGTATGACGCCCTGGGAGGGACTTCGCCCTGGGAGCGGTTTCGGCTGGCGGGGAGGGCGCACACCGAGTTCGCCCTGACCCATCACCGCTACTACGAGCTGATCTACACCCACCCCAAGCATCTCGGGATAGCGAAGCTGCCGCCCGAGATCGAAGCACAGGGGTGTGCAATCCACCAGTTCTTCATGGACCGTGTGCGTGAGTGCATGGCCGCCGGCCTGCTGCGCGACGGAGATCCGATGGAGACGGCGATCACTCTGTGGGGGCATTCCCATGGCCTGGTCTCGCTCTATCTGGGTGGGATGTTGACCGATCCGCAGGGCGAACCTGTCGATCGGGAGGGGTTCATGGCCGTCCTCAGTACATCAGGAGCAAACCTGATGCGGGGCCTGGCGACACCTGAACGGGCCGAGGAAGTCGCAGCAGACCTGTTGTCCGGTGAAGCGCCGGGCCGCGCAAAGGAAGTCTGGAAGGGGTCGGGTCCGTCGACGAAGTCGAAGAGCGGCTCGAATAAAGAAACCGGGTAGTCGCTTGAGCGGCCACCATCAACAGCGATAGATGACGACGATGATGATGAATGGATACGGGCGCCGCGCCGTGGTCTTTGCCCTGGTGACGGCCGGAATGTCGGTCGGTGCAGGCGAGGCTTCCGCGCAGCAGGCGCCCCCACTGACGCTGGAAGCGGCCGTGATGAGGGCCGTTGAGCGGAATCCCCAGCTTACCGCGGCGCGATTCGGACTTGAGGAGGCTGAGGGTCAGGTCTCTGAAGCGTGGGGGGGCGTTTTCCCCAACGTAGATCTGACTTCCAGCTACACCCGAAACATCTCGCCTGCGGTCAGCTTCCTGCCTGCGATCATTTTTGATCCTTCCGCAGGGCCGGACGAGCAGATCGCGGTGCAGTTCGGGGCCGACAATGCCTGGTCACTGGGTGTGAACCTCGAGCAGCCGCTCTTCAATGCCGCGGCCTTCATTGGGGTGGGCGCTGCCGGCCGCTTCAAGGCGCTGCAGGACGAGGCCGTGCGGGGCCAGGTTCAAACGGTGGTCACGCGAGTCCGGAATGCCTACTACCAGCTGCTGCTCAGTCAGGAACAGGTCCGCCTGCTTGAAAACTCGGTTGCACGCGTGTCAGCAAGCCTGACTGAGACCCGGGCCCTGAACGGCGCTGGGCTTTCGTCGGACTATGACGTCCTCCGGCTGGAGGTCGAGCTGGCCAATCTGGAGCCCAACCTTCGGCGAGCGATCAACGCGGTCTCTCAGGGGAAGCGCCTTCTGGGCGTGGAGTTGGCTCTGACCGACGAGGAAGCCGAGGCCCTTACGGTCGCCGGATCGCTGGCTCAGATGGATCTGTCCTCACCCGGAGCGAACGACCAGGCCAATCGGGAGATTCTTGCCTTTGCGGTCGTGCCGGTGAACACGCCGGTGCAGGAGTTGCTCGGCGGTGCCATGACGAGGCGCTCCGACATTCGGCAGATGGAGCTGACGGAGAGCCTCAGGAAGACGGAACTGCGTCTTGAGCAGGTCGAGTACCTGCCCAAGGTCGCCCTGTTCGGATCGTACACGATCAATGCGTCACAGAACGGCTCACCGGACTTCTTCGGCCAGCCGCGGGCGTATGGGCGTCTTGCTGGGATTCGGGTGACCTGGCCGATCTTTCAGGGGTTTGAACGGAACTCCCGGATCGGCCAGAAGCGAGCCGTAATGGAACAGGCACGTAGCCAGACCGACCTTGCCCGCGCCCAGGCGCGCAGTGAGATCCGGACGCTGGTCGAAGGAGCCGAAGAAGCCATGCTGCGGGCGCAGGGTCAGCGGATGGCCGTGGGACAAGCGCAGCGCGGGTACGAGATCGCGAGCGCTCAGTATCGTGAAGGCCTCGGCAGTCAGCTGGAGCTGATCGACGCGGAGGAGGCGCTTCGACAGAGTGAGTTCAACTACGCCCAGGCGGTCTATGATTACCTGGTGGCGCGGGCTCAACTCGACGAAGCGGCTGGACGGGTGCCCCTCACAGGGGAGATGGACGGATGAATCGCACACACAGCGTTCGAAACGGGAATTCAGTAATGACGATAGATGTAAAGCTGCTCCGCACCGCCGCGTTCGGGGTTCTGGTTCTGGGTGCTTCCGCCTGCGGCAACGCCGAGGCCGATGGAGCCCAGGCGGCGGCCGAACAGTCAGCGTCGGCCGCGCGAATCATCAATGTGGAGGTTGCGTCCCTTGCGACCGAGACCTTTCAGGAGCAGATCCGGCTGACCGGTGTGGTCCAGGCCAATCGCGACATGGTGGTCTCTTCCGAAGAGGGCGGGGCGATTGTCGAGCTGATGGTCGAGAAGGGGGCCCATGTATCGACGGGCACGCCGCTCGCCCGCATCGACAGCCGTATTCTGACATCACAGGTCGATCAGGCCCGTGCGCAGGCCGATCTGGCCGAAGAGACCTGGCAGCGCCGTCGCCGCCTGTGGGAGGATGACCGCGTTGGTTCCGAACTGGCCTATCTGCAGGCACGGGCCGACGCCCGACAGAGTGCCGCCGCCCTCGAGACGCTTGAGCAGCGGCTGAACCGGACGCTTGTCATCGCGCCGATCGACGGCATCGTCGACGACCGCATGGTCGAACTTGGCACCCTGGTTTCGGTTGGCACGCCGATCGTTCGAATCGTCGATGTTACGCCGCTCAAGGTGATGGCTGGCGTGCCAGAACGGTATGCACTCGATGTCAGCCGCGGCGCCCGTGGTTTCGTGACCTTCGACGTCTTTCCGGATGAGGTTTTTGAAGCCCGGGTGAACTTTGTGGGCACCACGGTAGATCAGCAGAGCCGGACCTTCATGGTGGAGCTCACGCTGGCCGATCAGCGCGGTGCGATCAAGCCGATGATGGTGGCGAACCTGGCGGTAAGCCGAGCGGCCATCGATGACGTGATCGTGGTTCCGCAGGCTGCGCTGGTGCGGAAGGAAGAGGGCTACGTGGTCTATCTGGCTGTGGGCGAGACCGCACGTGCCCGGCCTGTGGTGCTGGGGCCGAGTCAGCAGAATCGAGTCGTGATCCGGGAGGGTCTGGCTCCAGGCGATCGTCTGATCGTCGTGGGGCAGCAGACCGTTGCGGATGGTGACCGGATCCGAATTGTTGGGGGAGGTTGAGGATGTCTGAAGAGAACGGAAGCGGAGCCCCCCGGGCTGCCGGCCCGCCAGCTACCAAGGCGGGGCGGGACCAGTTCAAGGAGTTCGCGACCACCTCCTTGGCGATTGATCACAGCACGTCGGTGATGGTGCTGCTCTTCATCATCACGGTGATGGGGATCATCTCGTACATCAACACCCCCAAGGAGTCGTTCCCGGAAATCGAGATCCCGATGATTTCGGTTTCGACGATCTATCCCGGGGTATCACCGGCGGACATGGAATCACTGGTCACCCGCCCGCTCGAAGACGAGCTGTCAACCATCTCGGACATCAAGGAACTGACGTCGAGCTCGGTCGAGGGATTCTCCACCGTGATCGCCGAGTTCGAGACCACGATGGACATCGAAGAGGCGCTCCAGAGGGTCCGGGAGAGGGTCGACCTGGCTCGCCCGAAGCTCCCCAGCGAGGCGGAGGACCCGGCCATCACCGAGTTCAACATGACCGAGGTGCCGATCATGCAGGTGAACCTGTCCGGCGAGTACGGACTGGTCCGCCTCAAGGAGATCGCCGAAGAGCTTCAGGATGAGCTTGAGACGATTCCTCAGATCCTCCGGGTCGATGTGCGCGGTGGGCTTGAGCGAGAGGTCGCCGTCGAGGTGAATCTGACGCGTCTCCAGTACTACGGCCTCGCCATCAGCGATGTCGTTGAGACGATCCAGGATGAGAACGTGAACATCCCCGGCGGCTCGATCGACGTCGGGACTGCCAAATACCTGGTGCGTGTTGATGGCGAATTCAACGATCCGGCTATCATCGGCGACCTGGTTGTAGCCTCGTACCAGGGTGCGCCGGTCTACGTCCGCGATGTTGCCTCCGTCGACTTCGGATTCGCCGACCGGTCGAGCTTTGCACGGCTTGATGGCACCGACGTTGTCACGCTCGACATCGTCAAGCGTTCCGGCCGCAACATCATTCAGACTTCCGACGCGGTGAAGCGGATTCTGGACGACGTCGTGCCGACACTTCCTCCGACCACTGTGGCCAAGATCACGTCGGACCAGTCCACCGACATCCGGATGATGGTCTCCAGCCTAGAGAACAACATCGTCTCGGCGCTGATCCTGATCGTTGGCGTGCTCCTGTTCTTCCTGGGGCTCGCAAACTCGGGCTTCGTTGCCGTGTCGATTCCGGCGTCGATGCTGCTGAGCTTCATCGTTCTGAACCTGATGGGCTCGACCATGAACATGATCGTCCTCTTCTCGCTGATTCTGGCGCTGGGGATGCTGGTCGACAACGCGATCGTGATCGTCGAGAACATCTACCGGTACATGGAAGAGGGCTGGGATCGCGTGACGGCGGCCAAAAAGGCCACCGGCGAGGTCGCTGTGCCGGTGATCGCGGCTACGGCAACCACATTGGCCGCGTTCGCGCCTCTCCTGTTCTGGCCGGGCACGACGGGCGACTTCATGTCGTACCTGCCGCGCACGCTGATCATCACTCTGACCAGTTCACTCTTCGTGGCGCTGGTGATGGTGCCGACGTTGTGTGCCATGTACATGCGGCTTGAGAGCGAGCCGGCTCCGCCCCTGCGCCCCGCCGCCCGATACACGATGATGGGGGTTGGCGCGCTGGTGGTGCTGGGAATGGCCGTAACCAACCCGCTGACCGCGGGGCTGCTGGTGCTTACCGCACTGATTATCTGGGCGGGCTACCGGTATGTCCTGCACGGTTTCGCGGACCGGTTCCAGGCGAGCTGGGTGCCCGCCATGCAGAACAGCTACGAGCGTTCGCTGCGCTGGGCCCTGGATCATCGGGCCATCATTCTGGCCGGGACGGCGGCGTCCTTTGTGGGCACGATCATGCTCTATACCGTGGCCGGGCAGGGGCTGGAGTATTTCCCGGAGGACATTCCGCCAAAGGAGGTCTTCGTAGATCTCGAGTTGCCCGTCGGTTCGCGGGTGGAAGAGACCAATCGACTGCTGAAGCGTCTTGAAGAAGAACTCCTTGAGGTCCCGGGGCGCAGCGATTGGAAGTCATCCGTCGCCGTCGCGGGCGGTGGCGGTGGTGAGAACGGAGCGTCTGGAATGATGGGGCAGGGTGGCCCGTCGGGTCCGGACCGAGGCAGGGTTTCGCTGTCGTTTGTCGACTTCCAGGATCAGGTCAACGATCCATTCGAGACCCTGGGATGGCTGCAGGAGCACATCGGCGCCGAGATCGCGGGTGCGGAGATTACCGTCGAGAAGTTGCAGGAGGGCGCGCCCACGGGATCGCCTGTGAACATTGAGATCGTCGGCGAGGATCCGCTGGTTCTCAAGCAACTGTCCGACGAGGCGCTGCGCGTTCTGCGAGCCGCCCCGGTGTTCAACCGGCTGGTGGGGTTGGAGAGCGACCTCAATTCAGCCCGGCCGGAGTTGGCGATCACGGTTGATCGCGAACTGGCCTCTCTGTACGACCTTTCCACCTCTGACGTTGGTCGGGCGGTTCGTGGCGCGATCCAGGGTGTCGAAGCGGCCAAGTACCGGACGGGTGACGACGAGTACGACATCATCGTCCGGTTGGCCCCGGAGTTCAGGCAGGAGCTCGACCAGCTTGCCGACCTGACCGTCATGGCCGAGGGCGGCATTCAGATTCCGCTCAATTCCGTTGCTTCATGGAAGGTCGGAGAGGGGTACGGCACCATTCGTCGCAAGGATCAGGAAAGGGTCGCGACCCTTTCGTCCGATGTCGGTGCCGGACTGAATCAGAATGCGATTCTGCAGGAGGTCCAGGGAACGCTGGCTGGCTTCGAGGCCGACCTCCCCACGGGGTATTCGCTGGCCTACACCGGAGCGCAGGAGGAGCAGGCCGAGGCTCAGGCATTTCTGATCAACGCCTTCCTTCTGGCGATCTTCGCGATCGGCCTCATTCTGGTGAGTCAGTTCAACTCGGTCATCAAGCCGGTGATCATTCTGACTTCGGTGCTGATGTCGACGGTCGGCGTGTTGCTCGGCCTGATGATCTTCAAGATGCCGTTTGTCGTCATCATGACGGGCATCGGCATCATTTCGCTGGCCGGCATCGTGGTGAACAACGCGATTGTGCTGATTGACTACATCGACATCCTGCGCGAGCGGGATGGAATGAATCGGCGCGAGGCGCTGGTCCACGGTGGCAGGACACGATTCCGCCCGGTTGTTCTGACGGCAACGACGACCGCGCTGGGTCTGGTCCCTCTGGCGATTGGCCTGAACTTCGACTTTTTCGGGTTGTACAGCAGTCTTGAGCCGGAGCTCTTCTGGGGTGGCGACCAGGCAGCCTGGTGGGGACCCATGGCGATCGCGGTCATTGCCGGGATCATCTTTGCGACCTTCCTGACGCTGATTTTGGTGCCGGTCATGTACTCGCTGATCGACGATTTCACGCACTTCTTTGAAAAGTGGTACAAGCACCATCCGGGTGATGAAGAGGAAGACGCGGCGATCTTCGGCGGGCGGGTCCCGCCAACGGTGGCCACGCGGGAGCCCGCCGAGGTATTCCGCTCCGGAGTTCCGCCGCTGGGTGGGCCCCAGCTGAGCCCGGAAAGCTGAATTGCTGAAGGGCCGGCTTGCCGGTCGAAGGGCGGGTGCGCGGGATCGGGGGAAAGCCCCGGTCCCGCGTTCTCGTATAGCGGCACTCGGCCCGGGGGTGTCCGGGCCGGCTTCGATCCCTCAGAATGTGGCTGCGACAGGTCGTCGCTTTCAGCCAAGGAGACGCAGTTGGTGTATCTATTCCGTCAGAAGAAGCGTCGCCCGGTCCCGGTGACATCCCGGACACTCTGCTCAATCGCTGCCATCCTGGTGCTTGGCTCGTGCACGACGCCGCCGGCGCGCTTCGGTGGCACCCGGGCCGTTGCGGATGAATGGGGCGTCTATGAGGCCGTGACCCGCTGGATGCACCAGGCCTACGACCCAAGCGATGCGAACGGAACGCCCGCCGCCTTCTGCCTGGCGACCGGCCGGCGATCCGAGGTTGCCGCGGACCGATATCGCCGCGGCTCCGGCGAGCCATGGCAGCCGTCGCCGCGGCTCCTGGACAACCTGGGAGACCTGACGCCACCGATCGTCCCGATTGGTGATTGTGTGCGGATGGACGACCACCAGGAACGCCTGGGAGACGGCGGTCCACCGGCGGTAGTTCTGATTCTGGGCCAGATCTATTGGGAGACGTCCGACCTTGCCCAGTTGCGGGTACGAACCCGCGAGAACAACAGCTATCAGTACAGCTACAACTGCCGCATGGGACGCCGGACGGTGGACTGGCACATCCGCGACTGCATATGACGAATCCCGTTGACCCTGCAAGGCGGACGACGCTGGATGCGCTGGTTGAACACCTGGCCGAAGAGCACCTCGATGTCGAGGAGTTCGAGCGCCGCGTGGCCATGGTGAAGGAGGCTCGGGATCCGAGTGCGGTCCGTGACGCCCTCGCAGGGCTTCCGGGGCGTGGGGCGGCACCGGCGCCGTCGTGACCGACAATCCCGGCCCCATCATCGGTCCCGTGATCCGGAACATCGTGGCCCGTCGTCTGGGCCGCGCCGGTCTCGGTCTGGTTGCGATCAGCGCGTTCGGGCTGGTTGAGATGGCCCTTGGGCCGAGCGAACCCAGGACCAACCTGCTTACCGTGTTCGTCCCCATCGCATGCGGCGGAGCCCTGCTGGCGCTGGGGATGAGGACGGTTCGGCGGGCATTCGGCGAGGCGCCCGCGCGCTGGAGCCCTCTGATATCGCTGCTTGGGCTGCTGCCACTGGTGTTCGGCATGTGGCTGCTTGCCTACCGGGGTCTCAGGTCCTTTGCCATCGGGGGTGCGCCGCATGTCGCGTGGGTCGCATACGCGGCCTGGACCATTCTCGGATACCGTCTGCTACGGGACAGCGCCCGCCTGAGTGAGGCCGGCCTCCTGGCACAGACCATGATCGTGCCGGCCCCGGAAGAGACATCGCATGTCTCCTGAAGCCCACCGGCCTCTGGGCCTCCGCATCCGGTCGGCCCTTGTTGGGCTGGCAATCGGACTGGGAATGGGAGTCCTGGTCTGGCCGCTCGTAAGCCTGTTGTCGTCCTGGCTCATGTTGCCCAGATCCTTCGAGCCCCTGGCGCTGGGTCTGATCATGATCATGATCGCGGGCGGGACCCTGGTTGGCTGGGTCTGGGACCCGGACCGTCCTCCGGGCAGTCACATGTCCGAGCCCCGGGATACCGACCCCCAGGATACCGACGACCCGGGGGCATGAGCCCAGGTCGGTGTCGCTGGCTAGCCGCTGAGCGGTTCGCCGCAGCGTCGGCAGAAGGCAGCGTCCGCCGCATGGCCCTCGCAATCGCAGGCTGGACACCGAATCCCCGGTGTGGATTCAGATACCTGCGCTGACGCGCTCGCATCCTGTCTGGCCTTCCGGTCCGATGCCTTGCCCAATTCGAGCGTCACGATACCTGTGGGTACCGCGATGATGGCGTAGCCCATGATCATCAGAATGGCGGCAATGGTCTGGCCCAGCCCGGTCACTGGGGCGACATCGCCATACCCGACCGTGGTCAGGGTGACGATCCCCCAGTAGATCCCTCGGGGGATGCTGTCGACGCCGCCCTCCGGCCCCTCCACCAGATACATCAGGCTGCCAACGATCAGTACGATGTTGAGCACCGAGAACAGAAAGACGGTGATCTTGGCGCGGCTTGCGGTAAGGGCATCGGCGAGAAGCTGAGCCTCCCCCATGTACTGAGCCAGCTTGAGGATCCTGAAGACCCGGAGCACCCGCAGAATGCGGACGACCGTCAGGACCTGGCCGCCCGGAAGGATCACTGAAAGCCAGGTGGGGGCGATGGCGATCAAATCGACCAGTCCAAAGAAGGACCGGGCGTATCGGATCGACTTTCCGACGCACCAGAGGCGCACCACGTACTCAATGGTGAACAGGACGGTGAAGAACCACTCCATGACCCGGAGTCGACCACCGTACACTGCCTGAATCGCCGGAACGCTTTCCAGGATGATGGCCAGGATGCTGGCCACAATCATGAAGATCAGTGCTATGTCGAAGCGACGACCCAGCGTGGTCTCGTGTCCGAAGATGACTTCGTACACGCGCTTTCTGGCATCCGAAGCCCCCGCCGGAGGCTTCAGCTCATCCGGCGGGGGCGGTGGGATCGAAAAGCTCTGAGTCATGCAGACCTGCGGAGTTTAGACGGAATTATCCGCCAGCACGGGCACGAACACGCTCACGGTACGCCTCACTGGCATAAATCGCGACCTCAACTCTACGATTCTTCGCCTGCCCATCTTCGGTGTCGTTGCTGGCCAGCGGCTCGGTCTCACCCAACCCCGTCGACTGCATTCTGGACGGGCTCATCCCTTCGCGCAGAAGAAACTGCACGGCGGCCTGAGTGCGACGCTCGGAAAGGCTCTGGTTGTAGGCGTCACGTCCAACAGAGTCCGTGTGCCCGGCAACCAGGAGTACGGCGTCGTCTTGGATATCGGACAGCGAGTTGGCCAGCGCCGTCAGGTTCTGGCGGGCCGGGGCCGACAGCTCTGATGAGTCGAACCCGAACAGGAGGCCCGACTCGAAGGTGATCAGGATGCCCTCGCCTACACGCTCCACGGTGGCGCCGGGCAGCCGTCTGGCCACCTCTTCGGCCTTGTTGTCCATTCGGCGGCCGATGATGGCGCCAGCTGCGCCACCCAGGACGGCCCCCAGGATTGCACCCTTGGTGGTGGAACCGGCGGCGTTACCGATCGCCGCTCCGGCAGCCGCACCGGCGGCCGCACCAATCAGGCCGCCCTCTTCGGTTCGGTTGAGAGAGGCACAACCCACTGAACTAACGGCAAGAAGCGCGCCGGTCAGGACGACGAGCAAGCGCGAGGAGCGACCTGCGCGGCTGGGGTTCAGCAGGGGGGCCTCGAAGGGGTCGGAAATCGTGAAGGGGCGCATAATCATCCTTGGGAAAAATTCGGGTCGGATAGCGCGCGGGCCGCGTCGGCAAAGTCGTTTACGATTTTGCCAGCGGGGAGGACGGATCGGACTCCGGAGACGGAGCGACCGGCCTGCCAGTACTCTCGGGCACCGCTGGAATCGAGGGACGCTCTCTTGAGCTGCCACAACGATCGCAGCGCGTAAATCGTGCGCATCCAGTGCTTTGTATATCCGTAACGGAGCAACTGGCGTGCCAGAAAACCTGATTGGGTCCCAACAGCCCGAATCCACGGCGTTTCAATCACCGCCACCGGTACCCCGGTAATCCGCTCGGTCAGGACAATATCGTCGGCTTCGGCCGCGATCAGAGCGGCCTTGTAGCGCTCGCCAGCCGAACACTCCAGCGTCCCGATAAAGCGGGTACCCATCTGGACGCCGACGTACCCCATTTTCAGCGCCGCAGCGAACTGCCAGGGCTCACCGACCCCTCCCGCGCAGACCACGGGGAGCCCCAGGTCACCCACCTCGTCGAGCAGAACCCGGGGGTCGCGGGGGCCGGCGTGCCCTCCCGCTTCGCGATTGACGGCGATCAGGCCATCCACCCCGCTTTCGGCCCCCTTCTGTGCCCACTTCCGCTCGGTCACGTCGTGGTAGACGACCCCACCGGCGGCATGGACCAGATCCACGACCCAGTCCGGTTTTCCGAGGGAAGTGACGAAAAACCGTACGCCCTCCTCGAGAGCGATCTCAATCCAGCCCTCCATTCGGCGGCGATAGGTCTTCGAGTTCCCCTCGATCAGCGCGTTCATCCCGATGGGCCGGGTCGTCAGGCTGCGGATGTGCCGGAGCCCCTCCCGAAAATCCCATCCGTGGACGTAGGTGAGCGAGATCGGCTGCACCACGCCGATTCCGCCGGCCTCAGACACGGACGCCACCAGTTCGGGATTGGAGCAGGGATACATGGGCCCGCAGATGAGCGGAACCTCGATCCCCAGGTGGCGGGTGAGCGGAGTGTCGAGGGGGTTGGACCGGGAGGGCCCGGGAGTCGGGGCGGAGTCGGAGGTCATGAATCCTCCACACGGGTGCGCCACAGGGCGGTCACAGTCGCCACTAGCGTGCCTTCGCCATCATGGATCATCGTTGTCGCCTGGATTTCGGCATCGTTCAGCTCGGCCGGCAGTTCAACCCGACATTCGGCCACAAGCTGTCCCCGCGCCTTGGCGTGATACTCGGTCGACAGTCGGACCACGATCGCCTTGACCCCCGGCGGGAGCGCGGTGACCGTCGCCAGCCCGGTAGTCAGTTCGCCCATGTTGGTCAGCGCCACGGCGTGCACGGAGCGAAGGTGATTCCGGACGGCTCGCCTGTCGGACATGCGGATTCGGGCATGCCCCGGCTCAAGTACCTCTACACGAGCCCCAATCGTTCCCGAATAGGGGACCATCCGGCCCAGGAAGCGCGAAAAGAGCCACCGGCCGAAGGGGAGGGGGGCGAGGCGCTGCCAGGCGCTAATCAGCCGGGCGCCGGGGGCTGCGTCATGAGAGGCCAACGGGAATCCGTGCAAGAGACGCCTGAGTGTTGCGATGTGGGCCGGGGCAGACAAGGCTGTGAAGCTTGGTCGCCCCGGCGGTTCAATTGAACCACAATGGCCATCTGCCGCGTACTGATTGGCGAAGCCACCGGCCTGGTGGCCCATCGCTTGGTGAATAGAAATGACACCCGGAGTTGCGAACTGATGCTCACCTCGATTTTCGGATTCCTGATCTGGCTCGTCGCCAACTTGACCTACGCCCGGCTTCGGGCCACAGGAAGGGGTGGCGCCGGCCGGTTTTTCGGATTCTGGATGGGCATACCGAGCACCCTGCTTCTGATGTTCATGATTCCGGAAGGTCATGAGTGGGATGCGTCCGATGAGAGCCTTCCCGATCTGGTCGACGACATCCGACATGATCGAGCCCTGCGTGAAGCTGACGAAGATTTGTCACTGCCTGCAGGGCCTGCGGGCGGTCCGACCGCGAACTGACCCACCGCACCCCATACGACACCGTCTGCAACCTCAGCTCGCCCTTCGCCCCGGCGCGGTTGGCTCAGCGGCTTCCATCCTCCAAATTCGCTAGTGTGGTGTGGCAGAAGTCCCGTGTCCGAATACAACGGGACTTCTGCCACACCACACCTGGTGGCTCGCGAACTTCCGATACACCACACCAGGTAGGCGCGACGCCGAGTCATAGCAGCGCTATGGCGAGAAGGAGCAACGACGCTGGAGCAGATGCAGCGACGCACGAATACAACGGGACTTTTGCCACACTACACTAGATGTCCGGTCCACCGCGCCGGACGAGTATTCAGCTTTTCGAGGACGGTTGGGATGAAGATGCGCGTGATGACGGTGCTTCCGGTGCTTGCGACTCTGGCCCTCCCGGAGCGTCGAGGCTGATTTCCAGTTCTGGCTTCCGAACGCTGACCGCTGGTCCCCCTGAGTTCGGGGGGGACCAGCGCTCTCTTTCCCGATGAATACCTCCGTCCCCCTCCCGCCGCCCCGGTGGACGATGCCGTCTGGACCGGAGGTGCGTGAACTCCTGCGTCTGGCCCTTCCGGTGGTGGTCGTCCAGGTCGGCATGATGTCGCTGGGGGTGGTCGATACGCTGATGGTCGGGCGGGTCAGTACCATCGACCTGGCCGCGGTGGCGCTGGGCAATGTCTACTTCTTTTTCTGCGCAATCTTCGGGATGGGCGTGCTGTTCGCGCTCGATCCGGTGATTTCGCATGCGATGGGCGCCGGAGACGAAGAGGGAATCGCCCGGGGCCTGCAACGCGGGCTCGTGATGTCGCTGTTGCTGACCGTCCTCGCCTCGCTGATGCTCCTGCCCGCCGAGGCGGCGCTGACCCTGGCTCGGCAGCCGGATGAGGTCATTCCGGTGGCGGCTGGATACGCTCTGGCCACGATCCCGGGCATCTTCCCGTTCTATGCTTTCGCTGCGCTCCGCCAGACGCTGCAGGTGCTGGGTCGCCTTGCACCGATCGTCTGGACCATCCTGCTGGCGAACGTGGCCAACGTCCTCTTCAACTGGATTCTGATTTTCGGAAAGTGGGGCTTTCCGGAATTGGGGGCCGTTGGGAGCGGTTGGGCGTCATCGCTCTCTCGCGGCCTGATGGCCGTGGTTCTGCTGGCCCTCAGTTGGCCCGCGCTGGCACCCTACCTCAGAAGGTTCCGGCCCGAGGCGCTACTGCGCCGGCCACTGATCCGAATGTTCAAGCTGGGCGCTCCCATCGGCCTTCAGATGTCGTTCGAGTTCGGCGCCTTCGGGATGGCAGGTCTGATGATGGGGTGGATGGGGACCGTCGCGGTGGCGGGTCACCAGATCGCACTCAACCTGTCGGCCCTGACCTTCATGGTGCCGGTGGGCGTGGGGCAGGCGACCGCGGTGCTGGTCGGTCGGGCGGTCGGGCGAGCCGACCCTCCCGGGGCCCGCCGGGCGGCGGTCGGCGGCCTGATTCTGGGAGTGGGGTTCATGACGCTGACCGCCGTTCTTTTTACCATGGCGCCCGTGGCGCTTTCGCGTGCGTACACCAGTGAGATTCAGGTCGTCGCCCTGGCGTCGATTCTCCTGCCGATCGCCGGAGTGTTCCAGGTCTTTGATGGAATCCAGATTGTGTCGGGGTCCATCCTTCGGGGGGTGGGGGATACCCGCGTGCCGATGTTGATGAATCTGCTCGGCTTCTTTGCGGTGGGCCTGCCGGTGGGCGTGCTCCTGGCCTTTGGCTTTGACATCGGGCCGCGCGGAATCTGGTGGGGATTGGCCGTGGGCCTGGCTTCGGTTTCGGTGCTTCTCGCCGCCCGGGTCCGTGCTCGGATGGGGCGCGAGTTGCGCCGCGTGGTTCTTGACGATGAGCCCGGATCGAACATGGCCTGAGGTCACGGGTAGCGGACAAATGCAATCGACTCCGCTCTTCCCGCTTCCGGTGGTTCTGTACCCCGGGGCCTACATGCCGCTGCACATCTTCGAGCAGCGCTATCAGCAGATGGTCGCAGACTGTCTGGACGGGCGTGGTGAGTTCGGACTGGTCTATCACCAGCCCGACGATCAGGGCCCTTTCATGATCGAGGCTGGCAGGGTGGGGACCATTGCCCGAATCGAGAAGCATCAACCGCTCCCGGATGGGCGCGCCATGATTCTGGTCCGCGGATGCCAGCGCTTTGCCATCGCCGCCGAAAGGCCAGTGGAGAAGCTCTACTACGAGGCGGACGTGGTCCCCTTCGACGACGTCACCCTTCCCAGACAGGGGGCCATCGTCGAAGTACGCGCCCGCACGCTTGAGCTCTTCATGACCGTCGTGACCGAGGCGGCTGACGTCGGCGACGAGATCCCCAGCTATGACGTGAATCTGGACCTGTCATTCCAACTGGCGCCCGCGATTCAGATTGATGGACGTTGGCAGCAGGCGCTGCTCGAGGCCCGCGAAGAGGTGGAGCGGCTGGAGCGACTGGAGGCGGTGTTTCAGGCCGCGCTGGATCGTCACCTTCCCGACGAGTAGGGCCAGCGCCCCCATCCCCGGCTTCAGTCTCCGACTTTAGTCCACGGATTCAGACCCTGGCGTCGCTCTTCACGTCAACCCAGTCACCATGCACGGCAACCCACGCCCGCATGAATCCGTCCGGGTCGCGTAGCCGCCATTTGAATGTCCGACCCTGAGCCACGACCTGCACGCCCTTGCCGGTCCGAAAACGCACGGGCTCGACCGCGGTGACCGTCTCGATTGGGATGATCCGAGAGGCCCAGCTCAGCATCTTGATCCGAAGATGGTCGGTGAAGACCATCACCTTTCTGGGCCTCCGCGCCATCGCCAGCAGCACCAGACCCAGCGTTGTGACCCCCATCAGGGCATAGGCTGCCATCTGAATGGGCCACGATCGAATCGGCAGTAGCAGATTGAAGGTGATGACGGTCCATAGCCAGAACAGCAGTCTGAGCCCGACCAGCGCAGCCCCGGTCGCAATCCCCAACCGGGCCAGCCGTTCCGCCAAGGGCCAGCGCAGTCGCCCGACAAAGCGCACCTGATCCATTCGGGCGGGGGTCTGGAGCCGCCCGGCAACCAGACGAAAGGTCAGCCAGACCAGCAGAGTGAGGGCCGCACCGAGTGCGACGATCGGGATCGGGTAGGGCTGGACGATCTGTTCAAATCGGCCATCCTCACGGAGCAGCCGTGTCGCGGCCTCCGCCATAGAACCAGCGGAATGGCCCCTGATGCGCGCCACCAGATCAGGAAGGTCGGTAAACGCCGGTGCATAGAACGTCCTATACACCCACATGTTCATGTCCTGCGCCGTCTGAACCTGCGCGGTCAGGAGTTCGGCGACGGCGTCCCGGTCGACGGCGAACTGGTCTTCGGCTCCACCATCGCGCAGCGCGGCGACTTCCTCGTTCAGGACCTCCGTGAAGAACCCGTATTCCTCGGGCTCAATCGGAGCACTCACGGCCAGATAGGCGACGTCACCACGCGACACCACCGCGACGTTGATTCCGTAGACGGCCTTCCGCTCACCGTACCGGAGCCGCTGATTGAGCCGCCGCGAGAGCAGCAGGCGGATGCCCTCAAGGTCGACAAGATCCATCGCTGAAGGCTGGTACACCTTGTAGTAGCGCCAGTAGCGGACGTTGGCACCCAGGTCCCAGAAGGAGTGAGAGAGCGCTCGACCGGGATCGACCGCCGCGGGGTAGGCCGTCGGTGGCAGGCCGCCTTGGAGCCCGCCAAACGCCGACTCGACGGCAGCCAGGGCGTCGTCGCGATCCAGGTCGCCGATCACCGTCACGGTCAGAGCCTGCGGTGTGTAGTGCGCCTCGTAGAAACTTCGCAGATCACTCGGCTCAATCGCGTGCAGGCTCTGCCACCGCGAATACACTCGGGCCGCCCGCCCGGGCCGGGCGAACTCGCGTTCCCAGAACTCGGCGGGCCGCATGAAGGCCGGGTCCAGCAGGCGCAACATCCGATCAGGGAGTTCGGGCGGACGTAGCGCCAGCTCCAGGATGACCGGCTGCCGGTTCCGGGCCACCACGTCAGCATCCAGAGTGTGTGGTTCGACGATCCGGCCCAGCCATTCGATCCCGAAGGTGCCGTGTTCCTTGGGGAGCGCCACGTAGTACCAGGTGCGATCCGCGGTGGTGAACCCGTTGCGGACACCGCCCCGTCCCTCGATCTCGTCCTTGATCTCTTCCTCGGTCCGCCCATCGTGATCCGAGAAGAGCACGTGTTCCAGGAAGTGAGCAGTCTCCTCACGGCCGACGGGGTCCTGGTCATGGCCAAAGGGGACCGTCACCGACACCGAGACGTCCGGTGCCTCGGGGAAGTAGCGATACCAGACGCGGACGCCATTTGCCAGGAAGTGGGTCTCGAACCCGGCGAAAGGGCTGCCCGGCGCCAGCCGCTCCGCTGGCGTCACGCCAGGCACGGTGTCGGTTTGGGCGGCGACTCCGGTTGAGGCGAGTCCGGAAGTCAGCGACGAGATCACGAGGGCAAAGAGGCCCCTGCAGGCGGTTCGAATCATGACAGGAGGGTAGGGTGAGTCGGGTGGAGAGGGGAGGGGCGGGTTCCTCCGGCCAGCGGAAACGGCGAAGTTACGGGGTCGAACGGGTGCTGCCTGTGGCGCCCTCTGGACCCGACCTGACGCCCAGCTATCTGACATGTCGACTGACACCTACGCACCGCCCGAGCTTCCCCGGACCACCGAAATGCCCTGGGTCGAAACCCGCGCCGGTGGCCTATTCTTTATCAACGCGCTGCTCGCGGCCCCGGTCCTGATGACGCTGTACCCGGTCGCGCTCCGCTGGATTTTGCGAGCCACGGGAGTCCTGGATCGTCCCAGTCGCGTGCTCGACCCCGTGCCCGCCGTTGCGGCGCACTTCGCTCCCGTGCTCGGCTGGCTGGCCATTCCCGCCCTCATTCTGGTGATCCGCAACCTCAAGGTCATCGATCGTACCTGGGCCCGGCGTCTGCTCGTGGTTTTCGCCGCGGTTCACATCGGCACCGTGATCTACACGATCTCGCGGGTGCTGTGACAGACGGCCTGCCTGACGTTCATCACTTTTCGGTCCAGCGTTCGGCGCGATACGCGCTCCTGGGCAAGCCCGGGCCGGAGATACGGGAGCTCTGGATCGTGCTGCACGGCTACCGGCAGTTGGCCCCGCGGTTCATTCGACGATTTCGGGGCATTGCAGAACCGCATCGTCTGATTGCCGCCCCCGAAGCGCTCAACCGCTTCTATGTGGGCGCCGCCCCGGGCCGACACGGGCCAGAAGCCCGCGTGGGTGGCACCTGGATGACCAGCGAGGACCGTGAGGCCGAGATCACGGACTACATCCGGTATCTCGACGGGTTTCATGCGCATCTGGCGCAGAGCCTTCACAAGGACTGCCGCACCGTCGTTCTGGGCTTCTCGCAGGGCGTGCATACCGCCGCGCGCTGGACAGCTTTGGGACAGACAAGCCCGGACACCGTGATCTTCTGGGGCGAGTACCTCCCCACCGACCTGGATCGTCCGGCGGCGGTCCAAGCCTGGCGAGGGTCACAGTTGCTCTTTGTGAGAGGCGAGGCGGACGAGCATCACCGCCCGGAGCGAGCCAGTACCGAGATCGGGGAGCTGGTCTCGATGGGAGCGCAGACCAGCGAACGGACCCACGGCCAGGGTCACCGCATCAATGAAGGGCTCGTTGAAACCCTGGCTGCGGAGCTGACGGAGGGGTGGCCGAGCTCCGGCTGAGATCGGTCCGGCGGGCCCTCGATCAGATGTGCGCGGGAACTGACCCAGTCGAATCTGACTGGCGACGAACCGCCGGATCAGAACTCCCCGACGAACTCGATCTCGGCGACCAGCGCGTGGCCCGTCTCGCGCAGAACCGTCTCCTGAGCCAGGTCGATCAGTTCCCGGACTTCCCGCGCCGTGGCGCCGCCCAGATTGACGATGATGTTGGCATGGCGATGGAAGATTCCGGCGCGGCCATTCACGTGTCCTTTCAGTCCACACTGATCGATCAGCCGGCCGGCGCCGATTCCTTCGATCTTCTGGAAAATCGATCCCGCGCTCGGATAGAGCCACAGATCCGGATGCCGATCGTCCCGCCATTCCAGATTTGCCCGCACGATCGCCCGCAGTTCCTCGACGGGTTCGGGATCCAGCCGGAAGTCGGCGGTCAGGACGATGTCGTCGCGGTAGTGAAGCACGGACTGATCGTAGCCGAACTCGAAGTAGTCCACTCCAACGGTTTTGCGCTCGCCCTCTTCGGTCAGGATCTCGGCCGAATGGAGCACCTCTTCAATGAAGCAGGTGCGTGACCGGTCCGGGGAGAGAAAGTGCAGGTTCTGCCAGAGCGCCCCGCCCACGGTGGAGGGAATCCCGACGTAGTGGTGAAGTCCGCCCATCCCTCGATCCACTGTCTCGACAATCAGATCGGGAAACGTCTGCACACCGGCCCCCGCACGGACCGTGCGTTCATCCAGCCAGCTGATCCCGGCGACTTCGCTTCGGATGATCAGGCCGCGAAAGCCCCCGTCTCCCACCAGAATGTTGGCCCCACTGCCCAGCAGGTGATACGGGATTCCCGACTCACGAGCCACGCTGACGGCCTTCACCAGCTGGTCGGGGGTGCGCGCGTGATAGAACAGGTCTGCCGGACCCCCGATCCTGAAGGTGGTGTACGGAGCCAGAACCACGTCGCGCTCCAGACGTCCGTCGTCGAGCGCGTAAACGACTGCCGAAGCGGTCTCTGAGATCTTCGATTCAGTCAACGTCGGGGTGGTTCGGGGAGTGAGGCGGCGGCAAGATAGCGAGACTGAAAGCCGCAGGATACCTTCGGCCTCTGACGATCAACTCACCTACCGACCGTGCAGGAAGCGTGCCCATGCGTCCGATTTGTGACTCATTCTCTGCCGCGAAAACTCCCGTTGCAATCAGCTCCATCCGCCGCGTCGGCCGGGTCCTCACTTCGGCGCTGATGGCGGCGGCACTTCTTGCTCCGGCATCTTTGAGCGGCCAGCGGACCAGCGCGTCGCAACCCACGGCGATCTCCTACGACATCGCCTTCCCGAACGCCCGCCACCGTGAGGCCGAAGTCACGGTTCACTACACGAACATCGGCCCTGGGCCACTCCGCGTGCGGATGAGCCGGACCTCTCCGGGTCGATACGCACTCCACGAGTTCGCCAAGAACGTCTACAACGTGCGCTTTGACGCTCCAGGTGAGCAGATGGTGACGCGGCCGAACGAACATGAGTGGGTTGTCACCGACCACGGGGGTGAGTTGACGGTCAGCTACACCCTCTACGCAGACCGGGCAGACGGGACCTATTCGCAGGTGGATGACACGCACGCCCATCTGAACGTGCCTGCGACCTTCATGTTCGCGCCGGATCTGATGTCGACCGGTGTCGAGGTCAACATCGACGCGGGTGGCCGCCCGTGGACCGTGGCCACCCAGCTCTTCCCGGATGAAGGTGGCGACCCGTTCCGCTTTACGGCGCCGGACCACTGGTACTTCATGGACTCGCCGCTCGAGATCGGGGATCTGGCCTGGCGCGAAAGGACCCTCCCCGACGGGCAGGTGCTTCGCGTGGCGATGCACCACACCGGCACCGACGCCGAACTTGATGAGTACGCCGAGGCCACCTGGGCCATCTCCGATGAACTGGCAGCCGTGTTCGGCGGCTACCCCCAGTTCGATGGCGGCACCTACACCTTCCTGGCCTGCTACACTCCCTGGACCAGTGGCGATGGCATGGAGCACCGGAACTCGACGGTGCTGTCCAGCAGCGCATCGCTGGCCAGCAACATGACCGGACTGCTGGGCACGGTCGCCCACGAGTTCGTCCACACCTGGAACATCGAGCGGATCCGCCCCGCCACCCTCGAGCCCTTCGACTTCGAAGAGGCCAACATGAGCCGGGAGCTCTGGTTCGGTGAGGGCTTCACCAGCTACCTGGACGATGTCGCGCTGGTCCGTGCCGGTCTGATTGACGACGCCGACTTCCTGCGACGCGTGGCCGGCAGTGCCTCGGCGGCGATTCTGGCGCCGGGGCGGCGGTTCTTCTCTCCGGTCGAGATGAGCATGCAGGCTCCCTTTGTGGATGCCGCCAGCTCCATCGATCCGCAGAACCGCAACAACACCTTCCTTTCGTACTACACCTGGGGCGCGGCGGTCGGCCTGGCGCTCGACATGACCCTGCGAACCCGCTTCGACCTGCGCATTGAGGATCTGATGCAGGAGATGTGGCGCAGGCACGGGGATCCCGAGCAGCCTTACGAGGTGGCAGACATCGAGGCCGCCCTGGCCGCGGTGAGCGGTGACGCATCCTTCGCAGCGGATTTCTTCGACCGCTACATCCGCGGCACCGAAGTAGCACCGTACGCCGAACTCTTCTCGGCGATGGGTGCGGACTTCATTGAGCCTCGGGCGGAGACACCCTGGGCCACCGCCGCGCAGCTCCGGGACGACGAGGGCGGCGTGCTGGTGGGTTCCAACACGCAGGCCGGCGATCCGCTCTACCTGGCCGGTGTCGATCGCGGAGATCTGATCACGCAGGTGAATGGCGCCCCGGCCACACTGCAGTCGTTCCGGGCCGCGGTCACCCGTGCAGAGCTTGGAGGCCGGTTGACTGTCAGCGTGCAGTCCCGGGGCGTCACGCGTGCGGCGAGCGTGACGATTAGGGGTACTCCCGGCTACTCGGCGGTCGTGGGCGGGGGAGCGGGAGGAGCCGCTCGGCTGGCCGATTGGGTGAGGCCGCTTCGGCGCTGAGCCCTTTGAGGCGTTGCTTCCTCAGAGGCTGAGCTTGATGTCGGCTTCAGTACGGCCGGTCCGTCTCCATGAGAGGTGGGCCGGCCGTTCTGCTTTCGGGGGATCAACGGTCGGGGAGGGTGGAGCGGGACCCGCCGAATTGGCTGCCTGACCGCCCGAAAGTGTCCGGTTTTGGGACGGGCACTCCCGAATACGCAACCCTCTCACCTGCGGGCAGCGTTTGATCAAATAACGTAAGTGCAGTGATACCAGTGTCTTCGGTGTCTGGGGGACTTGTGGCACGGTCCTTCCAGATAGAGAAGGTCAGTGGGAGGTCCCCGACCGGGTGTGTGAGGGGTGCGGTGTGGATTCCGGCAAGGGCCGGAACCGGTCGGGCAGGCCACCTCCTCTGCAACCGAAGAACTGGAGCAGGATGTGAGAGATTTTCAAACGCAGGCGAACCGTCGCCCGAGCCCCAAGGGGGCCCGCGTGGCCAAAACCGCCCAGCACAAGACCGCCCAGCACTCGTTGGCCGGCCTTCTCGGCTTTCTTCTTCTGACGTTCTTTGCGACCGCCTTGGTGGCACAGGAGAGCCTGACGCTGTCCGAGGCGATTCGGATCGCGAAAGAGAACAACCCGAACTTCCTGCAGCAGGCGAACAATCAGGGTGCCGCCGACTGGGGGGTTCGCCAGGCCTATGGCTCGCTGCTCCCACGGGTCACGGCGTCGGCTGGCGCCTCCTTCCGTGAGGCGGGAGTTGAGCGAGTCGGGACGCAGTCGTTCTCCGCTGGTTCGACGGACTACTACCAGTCCTTCTACAACCTTGGCTTCAACTGGCAGCTCAACGGAAACACCATCTACGGCATGTCCACGGCTCGCGCGAATTCGGCCGCCACACACGCCGGGATTGAGGCTGCCGAGTTCAATCTTCAGCAGCTGGTGACCCTTCAGTACATGACACTCCTGCGGGCGCGGGACGCCGAAGAGGTCGCCCGCGAGAGCTGGGAACGCTCGATCCAGAACCATGAGATCGTGACGACCCGTGTGAGCTCGGGCTTCGCGGCCGGTTCGGATGGCCAGCAGGCTGAGGTCGACATGGGGCGGGCGGAAGTCGCGCTCCTCCGCGCCGAACAGCTGCACCGGGCCGAAAAGGCTCGCCTCATGGAGCAGATGGGCGTGATGGTTGAGGGCGGATTCGAGGCGGTCGACGAGTTCGAGGTCTTCCAGCCCGAGTGGCAGCTTGATGAGTTGATCAGCGATGCCATGGCGCTCCACCCCTCGCTCCGGTCCATGCAGGCATCAGAACGAGCGGCGGGCGCGACGGTCCGTCAGGCCCAAAGTGCCTACCTCCCGACCCTGACTTTTTCGACGAATCTGAACGGGTTTGCTCAGAAGGCCCTGAACAACGAGTTCGTCTTGCAGCAGGTTCAGAGTGGGGCGGCGTCGCAGATGGCGTCCTGTCAGCGGAACAACGCGCTTTCGGCGATCGACTCGCAGCTGTGGTCACCGTCGGATTGCTCGCGTTTCGCCTACACCGATGACCTCGGGCAGCAGGCCTTGGCGCTGAACACGCTGTCCTTCGACAAGAATCCGATTCAGCTGAACCTGGGCATCTCGATCCCGGTCTTTTCGGGATTCAGCCGTCAGGTGCAGGTGGAACAGGCTCAGGCGGCCGAGAAGGACGCACAGCTCAGCCGGCGTGCCGAAGAGCTACGCCTGCGGACGGCGATCACTCAGGCGCTCGACGCGGTTCAGTCCGCGTACCGGAGCCACGACATCGAGCAGCGCAATCTCAGCCTGGCTCAGGCCAATCTGAACACTGCCCGTCAGCGCTACGAGGTCGGAAACACCTCGATCCTTGAACTGATGGATGCCGAGACATCATTGCAGACTGCTCAGCGGGACTACCTGAACTCGGCGTATACCTTCCACCAGTCGTTGGTGGTACTTGAAGCAGCAACCGGTCGGACCCTTCGCCCTGGCACGGGGATGGATGACGAAGATGGGGAGGGGGCGGAGGGCTGACTGGCCACCGCGGTCTGACGTACTTGCAAGAGCGCCGGCGCACGAGCAGCCGGATCACGAAAAGGGACTGGTAAAACTGTGGACATCATTCGCGATACCAAGCCGAAAAAGAAGAAGCGCGCGGTATGGATCGGAGCCGGGATTGCGGGCCTTGTGGCCGTAACCTTCGGTATCCGGTCGCTTCCTACGGCGGCGCCGACCTACGACCGGGCTCTGGCCTGGATGGACACGGTTGAGCAGGGGACCATGGTCCGTCAGATCAGGGGTCCCGGAACGCTGATCCCCGAGGGGCTTCGGCTCGTCACCGCTGTAACCAACGGCCGTGTTGAGGAGATCTCGCTGCTGCCGGGCGCGCTGGTGAACCAGGGCGACGTCCTGCTTCGCATGAGCAACCCCGACGTTGAGCTTCAGCTTCTGCAGGCGCAGACCCAGCAGTCTCAGGCCCAGTCCACTCTGCTCCAGTTGCGCGCCAGTCTGCGCACCCAGGAACTGCAGCAGCGCGGCGCGGTCATTGTTCTGGAGACCCAGCTGGCGACCGCGCGGCGCGAATATCTGACCAATCAGCGGCTCTTTGACACCAACCCGGACGCCGTCGCTCGCTCCGAGCTGGAACGGACTCGGGACGCCGTAGCCGATCTGGAGCAGCGCCTCGATTTCGAGAATCAACGGCTCGAGGTCATGCGCGAAACTCAGCAGGATCAGATCGACGCGCAGCAGCTTCAGGTGGATCGTCTGCAGGAGCAGGTGTCCTTTAACCGGGACCGCCTCGCGTCGCTCGTCGTAAGGGCTGACCGTTCCGGAATTCTTGGACCGCTGGCTACGCCGCTTCAGGCTGGGCAGTACGTCACCTCAGGTCAGGAACTGGCGCGAATTGTAGAGCCGGGCCGCCTCAAGGCCGAGATCCGGATTCCGCAGACCCAGGCCCAGGAGATCGTTGTGGGTCAGACGGCGCTGATTGATACCCGGAGTGACACCATCCGCGGCATCGTCACTCGCATCGATCCCTCGGTCCGTCAGGGCTCCGTGACCATCGACGTGACGCTGCCGCCGGACCTGCCGAACAGCGCCCGCCCCGATCTCACGGTCGACGGCAACGTGGTGATTCAGGAGCTGATCGACGTGATCTACATGCAACGCCCCACCTTTGGGCAGGCGTTCAGCCGCGTGTCGGTCTTCAAGGTCTCGGCCGACGGGCAGTACGCTGAGCGCATCAACATTCAGCTGGGTGCCAGCTCGGTGAATGAGATTCAGATTCTGAGCGGGCTTCAGCCGGGTGACGTGGTCATCCTGGCCGACATGTCACAGTTCGATTCATTCGATCGGGTACGCATTCGTTAACCGGCCTGGGGCCGACAAACAGGATCAAGGGAGAGGATGACGATGGAGAAGAGTGGAAAGGCGCTAATCAAACTCGAAGCGCTCGAAAAGGTGTTCTACACGGAAGAGGTTGAGACGCACGCCCTCTCCGGGATCACCATGGAGATCAAGAGTGGCGAGTTTGTTTCGATCGCCGGGCCGTCAGGCTGTGGCAAGACTACGCTTCTGTCGATCCTGGGGCTTCTGGACTCGCCCACGGGCGGCCAGTACGTGCTCGACGGCGAGCCGGTTGAGAACCTTTCGGCAGGGCAGCGGGCCAAAATCCGCAACCAGGCGATCGGCTTCATCTTCCAGGCCTTCAACCTGATCGGCGACCTGACGGTCTACGAGAACGTTGAGCTTCCGCTGACCT